>NZ_JBFRFZ010000015.1:0-91527 GCF_052115065.1 Terrabacter sp. 2TAF16 | reverse complement strand
TGGTGGATCTCGAGGTGGTGGGTGGAGGCGCAGCCGGGGAAGCGGCAGCCGCGGTCGCGGTCCAGGACCAGGACGCGGGTGCGGTGGGGGACGACGCGGTGGGCGCGGCCGACGTTGACGGGGTGTCCGTCGGTCTCCCAGACCGGGGTGAGCTGTCCGTCGCAGGTCAGGCCGTCGACGATCGTCTGGGGCAGGCGGGGCCGGCCGGTGAGCCAGCCACCGTCGGTGTCGAGGTGGACCTGCACCCGGTAGCGAGCCCGCCGGGCAGCTCCACCCGAGCCGTCACTGCCTGCGGCGTCGAGGGAGCGGGTGGCGAGCACGATGAGGGCGTCGGCCCAGGTGACCCGGGGCCGGCCGCCGTCGACCTCGGTCCAGCTCGGGTGCAGCACGTCGCCGTTGAGCAGCTGCCGGTCCGGCTCCTGCCCCTCGGGGGTGAGGGTGTCGAAGAGGTGGTCCTTGGCCTCGGCGAGGGCTGACTCGACGAGCGCGCCGACCTCGGCCGGGGCGTCGTAGCGCAGCCGGAACCGCCCGTCGGCGTCGAGGCCCATGCTCAGGTGGGCCGGCTCGACCGGCGCCCGCTTCCCCGACCCACCGTCGCCGCAGTCGCCGCCCTCCTGGTCGCTCTCGTCACCGCTCTCGTCACCAGGCGGTATCTCGCCGGGCAGGATCTCGCCGGGCAGGATCTCTCCGGGCAGGCCGCGGCCGCGGTCGTCGACGCTGTCGGGTTGGAGGGTGAAGTCGTAGCGGGTGACGGTGCGCTGCAGCTGGGTCACCGTCGCGTGCCGGGCGAACTCCGCGACCGTGGTGTCGAACGCGGCCGGGGTGTGCCGGGCCACGACCGCCGCCTGGTCCAGGCTGATCCGCCCCTCCCGCAACGCGGCCACGGTGGCGGGCAGCTCCCCGGCGCGGCGGGCCAGCAGCACCATCGCACCGGCCTGGCCCCGCGAGAGGCCCGCCCGGAGCATCAGCCAGTGCTCCGGCGACCGCAGCCCCGCGGCCTGCCAGGACCCATCGGCCAGGACCGCGACGACGAAGTCGACGAGCCGGGCGTGCGCGTCGTGCAGGTCGGCGGCCAGGGACGCGACGTGGTCCCAGTCCTGCTCGATCTGCTGCGTGCTCCGGCTCTGCTCCATACCCTTGATCATACAGGTGTTCGAACGCCCGGAAAAGCCTTGTCCACACCAAATCCATTGCAGCGCAGACGTTTTCACCAAAGTACGCGCCTCAGCGACACGACCGCGCCCGCAGTTCGAAGAGCTCGGCAGAGGCGCCCCGGCGGCCATCAGCTCCTCGTGCGTGCCGTCCTCCGACTCGTCGAGCGGCATGCCACGAGTCCGAGCACGGTCCCCCTGTCGTCGTGCACGCTGACTCGTCTCCGATCGACCCGACCCACCCCCAGGGCGCCCCCCGCTAACGTGGGGTGCATGCCAGACAACGCGATCGTCGGCACGTCGTGGGTGGTCCAGGAGCTCGGCGGCGCCGTCACGTCCGACCCGAAGCCTGAGCTAGCGTTCGGCGACGACGGCCGGCTCACCGGCACCACCGGCGTCAACCGGGTCATGGGGCGCTATGAGGTCGCCGAGGGACTGCTCACCGTGGCCGATGCCGCGACGACCCGCATGGCCGGCCCACCCGAGGCGATGGAGCAGGAGGAGCGGCTGCTCGCCCTCCTCGACGCACCCCAGGCCCTCGTCGTCACGGGTGACCGGCTCGAGGTCGGCGACGGCGAGACCCTCGCTGTGCTCGTGCGCCCGAGCGTCCAGCCCGGCTGAGGCCACGAGAGCCGTCCGGCGTCGGTTAGCGTGGATCGCATGACGGGCCAGCCGTACTGGGAGAGCCCCGTGGACAAGCAGATCCGCGAGGCGCAGGAGCGTGGGGAGTTCGACAACCTGCCGGGTGCCGGCAAACCCCTCGACCTCAGCGACTCGGGCGATCCCGACTGGTGGGTCAAGCGCTTCGCGGCCCGCGAGAACCTCGACCTCGGGGGTGCCCTGCCGGGGGCGCTGGGGCTGCGCAAGGAGGCCGCGGGCTATCCGGAGTCGCTCGTCGACGTCCGCACCGAGGCGCAGGTCCGCGAGGTCATCGAGGACTACAACAAGCGCGTCCTCGCCGACCGGCTGCGGCCCGCGGTCGGCAACCTGCCGCCGCTCATCGCCAAGACCCTCGACGTCGACGAGATGGTCGGGCGCTGGCGGCCGCTGCGCGCCGCGTTCGAGGAGCAGCAGCGGGCCGCGCGTGAGGAGAAGGCCGCCGCGGCTCGCGCCGCTACGCTCGACACCCGACCGTCCTGGTGGCGCCGCCTCTTCGGAGACTGACCAAACCGGCCGACGCTGACCAAGGCTCACCCAGGCTGAACGCGCCCTACCCAACCGGCCGCCCGCGTGTCACGATCACGGGGAGCCGTGACCCCACGCGTACGACCTCGCGCGGGGCCACCCGTCGCAAAGGTGCGCATGTCCACTGCCTCCGGACTCGAAGCGGCCCTGACTGCGTTCGAGGACCCCGCAGCCAAGGCCCGGGACCTGCTGCGCCTGCACCGAGCGTGGGCGCACACCCACGAGGTGCCCGCCGGCGCCCGGGGCGTCGTCGCCCGCTCGTGGCTGCGGCAGACTCCCGAGGGCGACAAGATCTCGACGCCGATCTCCGACCACGCGCTGCTCGCCCGGCGCGAGCGCTCGCGCCTGCTCGCCTCCGTCGTTCCCGTCCTCAAGGACCGCCTCCTCCCCCTCGCCCACGAGGCCGGCAACGAGCTCGTCATCAGCGACGACGAGGGCTACCCGCTGTGGATGTTCGGCCCGTCGCCGATCCGCCGGCGCAGCGACGGCCTCGGCTTCGTCGAGGGCGCCCGCTGGCGCGAGGGTGACGTCGGCACCAACTCGCTCGGCACCGCGATGGAGGAGCGCCGACCCGTCCAGATCTTCGGCCCCGAGCACGCGCGAGAGGACCAGCACGCGTGGGTGTGCACGAGCGCCCCGATCCTCGACCGTCGGGCGCGGACGCCGCTCGGCGTCGTCACGCTGAGCGGGGCCTTCCGCACCGCCCACCCGCACACGCTCATGCTCGTGACCATGGCCGTCCGTGAGGCCGTCGACACGCTCGCCGGCCAGCACGAGCGCGACCTGCGCCGGGTCGCCCGCGCCAGCGAGCCGTATGCCGGGTCTGGCCGTTTCGTCGTGGTCGACCGTCACGGGTGGGTGGCGCGGGCGGAGGGCTACGGCGTCGGCGAGCGTGTCTGGGTGCCGGGCAGCCTGCGCGAGGGCACGGTGTGGGTCCCCGAGATCGGGCAGGTCCGGGCCGAGGCCATCACCGGCGGCTGGGTGCTCCACGAGGCGGTCAGTGCCCCGGCGTCCGTCGAGGTCGTGCGCCACCCGAGCCCGCGCCTCCTCGTCACGACCGCGGGGTCGACCGTCGAGATCGCCCTGTCCGAGCGGCATGCCGAGATCGTCGCCCTCCTCGCGCACCATCCCGCCGGGCTCGACACCGCCGCCCTCATGGCCCTGCTCGACGGCGCGACGACGCCCGTGACGATCCGGGCCGAGATGTCGCGCCTGCGCAAGCGCCTCGGCGGCCTCGTCGAGAGCCGGCCCTACCGCCTCACCACGCCCGCGACGGTGCGGACCGACGCGACCTGAGCACCCGGCATACGCCATCGGGGGCTACCTGCAACGTTCTGCAACCCTGTCCGGCGACCTCATCCGCTCCTAGCGTCAGCACCACGACCCCACCACGTGGACAAAGGAGTTGGCGATGGGTGAGCAGTTGACGGCGAGCCAGTGGCTCGGGAGTTTCGGGGACGCGCTGGCCTCCGGCGAGGTCGACCGGGTGACCGGTCTCTTCGGCGACGAGTGCTACTGGCGCGACCTCATCAGCATGACGTGGAACATCCACACGTCCGAGGGGCGCGAGCAGGTCGCCGACATGCTGGCCGGCATCGAGCCCGGCGCGTGGCCCACCGACATCGTGGCGACGAGCGAGTCCGAGGCCGACGGCGTCCACGAGGCGTGGTTCACCTTCGGCAACGCCACCTTCACGGGCAAGGGCCTGGTCCGCGTCCGCGACGGCTTGGCCTGGACCCTGCTGACGAGCGCACAGTCGCTCAAGGACCACCCCGAGCCGTCCGGTACGCGCCGTCCCCGTGGCGCCGAGCACGGCGTCAACGTCTCGACCGAGAACTGGCTCGACAAGCGGCAGCAGGAGGTCGAGTCCTTCGGCGTCGACGCCGAGCCCTACGTCCTCGTCGTCGGCGGCGGCCAGGGCGGCATCGGCCTCGCCGCGCGACTCAAGCGTCTCGGCGTGCCGACGCTCGTCGTCGACAAGTACCCACGGCCCGGCGACCAGTGGCGCAGCCGCTACCACTCGCTGTGCCTGCACGACCCGGTCTGGTACGACCACATGCCCTACCTGCCCTTCCCCGACCACTGGCCCGTCTTCACGCCCAAGGACAAGATGGGCGACTGGCTCGAGAGCTACACGAAAGTCATGGAGCTCGACTACTGGAGCAACAGCGAGGCGACGTCGGCGACCTTCGACCCCGAGACCGGGGCATGGACCGTGCACGTGACCCGCGAGGGGCGCGAGGTCGTGCTCCACCCGGCGCAGCTCGTCCTCGCCACCGGCATGAGCGGCATCGCCAACGTGCCGACGCTGCCCGGGCAGGACGTCTTCCAGGGCGACCAGCACCACAGCAGCAAGCACCCGGGCGGCGCGCGTTACGCCGGCAAGAAGGTCGTCGTCATCGGCTCGAACAACTCGGCCCACGACATCTGTGCCGACCTGTGGCAGAACGGCGCCGAGCCGACCATGCTCCAACGGTCGAGCACGCACATCGTGCGGTCCGACTCGCTCATGGACCAGGTCCTCGGCCCGCTCTACTCCGAGGAGGCCGTCGCGAGCGGGATCGACCACGACACCGCCGACCTCGTCTTCGCCTCGATCCCCTACAAGATCCTCGCCGACTTCCAGCGGCCGGCCTTCGATGCGATCCGTGAGCAGGACAAGGACTTCTACGCCGCGCTCGAGGCGGCCGGCTTCGACCTCGACTTCAGTGACGACGACTCGGGGCTCTTCCTCAAGTACCTGCGGCGCGGCTCGGGCTACTACATCGACATCGGTGCCTCAGAGCTCGTCGCGAAGGGCGCGATCCGGCTCGTCCGCGGGCAGGTCGACCACCTGGCCGAGCACGCTGTCGTCCTCACCGACGGCACGGAGCTCGAGGCCGACGCCGTCGTCTACGCGACGGGCTACGGCTCGATGAACGGCTGGGCCGCCCGGCTCATCAGCCAGGACGTCGCCGACGCGGTCGGCAAGTGCTGGGGGCTCGGTTCCGACACGACGAAGGACCCGGGCCCCTGGCAGGGCGAGCTGCGCAACATGTGGAAGCCCACGCGACAGGACAACCTGTGGTTCCACGGGGGCAACCTGCACCAGTCGCGGCACTACTCCCGCTACCTCGCGATGCAGCTCAAGGCCCGGATGGAGGGCATCGACACGCCCGTCTACGCCCTCGCGGAGACCCACCACCTGGCGTGAGTCTGAGCTAAGTCTGGGAGTTCCATGCCATTTCGATGGAAATGCCCTCGCGGCGGGTCGCCAGACCCCCGCGGGGGCACGCCCGGGACTACGGTCGAGCGGCCCACCCGCACCGCACACCCAGCAGCCCCAGAGGTGAACCCATGAGGCGTCCCACCCCCAGATCCACCGGCCTCGCCGTCGCAGCCGTCGGCTCGATCATCGGCTCCCTGGTCGTCGCCAGCGCGTCCCCGGCCCTCGCCCACGGCGACGCCGGCGGCCGCCACGACCAGACCCTGACCCCGCGCACCCACTTCGTCATGGCCGCCGACGGCTCGAGCGGCGCCCGCGCCGACGGCGCCGGCATCCCCAACATCGACTCGGTCAAGAAGACGATCTACAGCTACTACGGGGACCCCGGCACGGGCCTGGCCAACCGGACGAGCTCGCCCTACATCTCCGAGATGCGCCGCATCACCGAGGGACTCCGGGCCCAGCTCCGGCGGACGTATGCCGCCGCGGAGCGAGCGGGCACGAAGCCGGCCATCGTGCTCGACGCGGACGACACGACGCTGTGGACCTACGACATGGAGGTCGCGGACATGAAGTTCGTCTTCGACCCCGTGCGCCAGGACTACTGGGTCCAGCACCGGCTCTTCCCGGCGACGCCGACCATGGTCGACCTCGTCAACGAGGCCGACGCGATGGGCTTCACGATCTTCGGCCTGACGGGCCGCGGCGCGGCCCAGAAGGACGCGACGATCGGCAACCTCAAGGACGTCGGCTACAACGCCTTCACCCCCGACTACTACTTCACGAAGTGGGCCGGGTCGACGCCGCCGGCGTACATCACGTGCGCCACCGCGAAGTGCACGACGGTCGAGTACAAGGCCGGCACGCGCAAGCACATCGAGCAGGACCTCGGCTACGACATCGTCCTCAACATCGGCGACCAGTGGTCCGACCTGCAGGGCGGCCACGCCGACCGCAACGTCAAGCTGCCCAACCCGACGTACTACCTCCCGTCGCCTGACCTCCCCGGAGTCAGCGAGCCCCGCCTCGCTCCGCGCACCCACTTCACGATGAAGCCCGACGGCTCGAGCGGCCTCACCGAGAGTGGTGAGGGCATCCCCAACATCGACTCGGTCAAGAAGACGATCGCCACCTACTACGGCGACCCCGGCACCGGCATCGCCGACAGGACGAGCTCGCCGTACATCACCGAGCTCGCCGCCCTCGAGCGTCGCACCACCCAGCGGCTCGTCAACGAGTGCCGGCAGGGCGCCCGCTCCGGCTCGAGGCCGGCCGTCGTCTTCGACGCCGACGACACGACCCTGTGGACCTACGACATGGAGGTGGCGGACATGAAGTTCGTCTTCAACCCCGTGCGCCAGGACTACTGGGTCCAGAACAAGCTCTTCCCGGCCACGCCCGGGATGCCCTCTGTCGTCAAGGCCGTCGCCGACTCCGGCTGCACGGTCATCGGTCTCACGGGTCGTAACACTGGCCAGAAGGCCGCGACGCTCGCCAACCTCCACGAGCAGGGCTACCCGCAGTTCAGCGACGACCTCTACTTCACGAAGTGGCGCTCGAGCGAGACGCCGCCGGCCTACATGCAGGGTCACTGCAAGGCCTACCCGACGTGCACGACGATCGAGTACAAGTCGACCACCCGCGCCCACATCGAGCAGGACCTCGGCTACGACGTCGTCGCCAACCTCGGCGACCAGTACAGCGACCTCATCGGCGGATACGCCGACCGTGCGGTCAAGCTGCCCAACCCGACGTACTACCTGCCCTGACCAGCGGGCCCTGACGGGCCAGCACCGCGTATGCCGTCACGACCGTCACCGACGGGCGTGACGGCATACGTCGTCGTGGGCTCACTTGCGGCTCAGTGCTGCTGGGAGTCCTCGTGCGCGACGAAGCGCACGAGGTCGGCGACGGAGTCGACGATGCGGCTCGGACGGTAGGGGAAGTGCTCGACCTGCTCCCGACTCGTCGAACCGGTGAGGACGAGAACGGTGCGGAGGCCCGCCTCGAGCCCGCTGATGATGTCGGTGTCCATCCGGTCGCCGACCATGATCGTCGTCTCGGAGTGCGCGTCGAGGCGGTTGAGGGCGCTGCGCATCATGAGCGGGTTCGGCTTGCCGATGTAGTAGGGCTGGCGGCCCGTCGCGGTCGAGATGAGGGCGGCGACCGATCCGGTCGCGGGGAGCGTGCCAGCGGGGCTGGGTCCGCTCGGGTCAGGGTTCGTCGCGATGAAGCGGGCACCCTTCTCGATGAGGCGAATCGCGCGGGTGATGGCCTCGAACGAGTAGGTGCGCGTCTCGCCGAGCACGACGTAGTCGGGGTCGCGGTCGGTCATGACGTAGCCGACGTCGTGCATGGCCGTCGTCAGGCCGGCCTCGCCGACGACGTAGGCCGATCCGCTGGGTCGCTGCTCGGCGAGGAACTGCGCCGTGGCCAGGGCGGAGGTCCAGATCGCCTCCTCCGGCACGTCGATGCCGCTGCGGAGCAGCCGGGCGCGCAGGTCGCGCGGCGTGAAGATCGAGTTGTTCGTCAGGACGAGGAAGCTTCGGCCGGACTCCTTGAGGGCCGTGACGAACTCGGCGGCGCCCGCGATCGCGTCCTCCTCGTGCACGAGGACGCCGTCCATGTCGGTGAGCCACGTCTCGACGGGCCGGTGATCGGTCATGGACCCCATTGTGGCGGGTCGGGCCGCCGTGCCGCAGGTCCGGCGTGCGTCACGCCTGGACTGACGAGCGAAGCGAGCGCAGCGAGCCAGTCGAGGAGGGAAGGCGGGACGTCATCGAGCGCCGGACGCGCGAGCGAAGCGAGCCGACAGCTCAGGACGCCGACTGGGCGATGGCTAGGTCGACGCGGTCGGCCGTCAGGGCGTGCTGGATGACCATCGTTGCCGCGCCGATGACGCCGGCCTGCACGCCCGTGGTGGCCGGCACGATCTGGAGCACGCCGGTGGCGAGCGGGAGCGAGCGGCCGTAGACGACCTCGCGCACGCCGGCGATGAGACTCTCGCCCGCCTGGACCAGCGATCCGCCGATGACGATGACCGAGGGGTTGAGCAGGCTGACGCACGTGGCGAGCACCTCGCCGATGGTGCGACCGGCCTGGCGCACCGCGAGCGCGGCGGGGATGTTGCCGCCGCGGACGAGGTCGACGATGTCCTTGTTGGACTCGGCGACGATGTCGATCTGCTTGAGCGCCTTGGAGATCGCCGGCCCGCTGGCGACCGCCTCGAGACAGCCGACGTTGCCGCACGAGCACAGCACCTCGGGGGCGTGCGGCGCCGCGACATGGCCGAGGTCACCCGCGGCGCCGACCGCGCCCCGGTGGAGCCGCCCGCCGCTGATGATGCCGGCGCCGATGCCCGTGGCGACCTTGACGAAGAGGAGGTGCTCGACGTCGGGGTGGGCCACCGCGTGCTCACCGAGCGCCATGATGTTGACGTCGTTGTCGACGAGGACCGGCACGTCGAAGTCGCGGCGCAGGTGGGCCGGCACGTCGTAGCCGTCCCAGCCGGGCATGATCGGCGGTCGCATCGGGCGCCCGCTCGAGTGCTCGACCGGCCCGGGCACGCCGATGCCGATGCCGATGAGGTCTCGGGGCTCGCGGCCCGCCTGCTCGAGGAGGCGGCTCGTCGTCGCAACGAGCCAGTCGAGGACGACCTCGGGGCCGTCGGTGATGTCGAGGTTCTCGCCGATCTCGCAGATCGGACGGCCGCTGAGGTCGGTCAGGGCGACCCGTCCGTGCGTCGCGCCGATGTCCGCGCCGACGACGACGCGGGCCACGGGGTTGAAGGCGAAGCGGACGGGAGGTCGGCCGCCGGTGCTCACCGCCTCGCCGCTCGGCGCGAGCAGGCCGGTGGCGAGCAGCGCATCGACGCGGGCGCCGACCGTCGAACGGGCGAGTCCCGTGAGCTTGGCGAGCTCGGCGCGGGTGCGTGGCGTCTCGTCGCGCAGCAGCTGCAGCAGCTCGCCGGCGCCGCTCACGGCGGTGGCGGCATACGCGGACGACGATGGCTCTGGACGCACCTTTCAAGTCAAGCACACACGGGTTCGGTATGTCATGCGACGGCTTTCGTGTCTCACTGTCAAAACTTTTGCTTGACGTGCCGACAAAAGTGGGTCACGGTGTGACGCATGGAATCTCGACGGCGAGATGTAGCAGGCGCCCCTCTCCTGCGAATGACGAACGTGGTCAAGCGTTTTCCCGGGGTCGTGGCCCTGGGTGGCGTCGACCTCGACGTGCAGCCCGGTGAGGTGCACTGCCTGCTCGGCCAGAACGGCGCCGGCAAGAGCACCCTCATCAAGGTGCTCGCCGGCGTCCACGAGCCCAACGAGGGCACCATCGAATGGGCCGGCGAGGCGGTCACCCTGCACCACCCGCAGGCCGCGATGGACCTCGGCGTCGCGACGATGTACCAGGAGCTCGACCTCGTCGAGGGACTCACCGTCGCCGAGAACATCTTCCTCGGGCACGAGCCCACGCGCTTCGGGTTCTCCCAGCGCATCGCCGCCCGCCGCGAGGCAGCCCGGCTGCTCGCCCGTCTCGGCCACCCCGAGATCTCGCCCGCCGCCGAGGTCGGCACCCTCTCGGCAGCCTCGTGCCAGATCGTCAGCATGGCCCGCGCCCTCTCCCGCGACGCGCAGCTCATCATCATGGACGAGCCGTCCGCGGTGCTCGACGCGGGCGAGGTCGCGCAGCTCTTCCGCGTCATCCGCGAGGTCACCGACCAGGGCGTCGCCGTCGTCTACATCTCCCACCGTCTCGAGGAGATCCGCGAGATCGGCGACCGCGTCACGGTGCTCAAGGACGGCAAGACGGTCGCGACCGGGCTCGACGCCAAGTCCACCCCGACGCAGGAGCTCATCCGACTCATGACGGGTCGCTCCATCGAGTACGTCTTCCCGCCCAAGGCCGAGGTCGTCGTCGACGCCGAGCCCGTCCTGCGTGTCGAGGGCCTCAGCCGAGCCGGCGAGTTCGGCTCGGTCAGCTTCGACGTGCGACCCGGGGAGGTCGTCGGGCTCGCAGGTCTCGTCGGCTCGGGACGCAGCGAGATCGTGGAGACGATCTTCGGAGCCCGAAGGGCCACGAGCGGCACGGTCACCGTCGACGGCACGGTGGTGCGTGGCGGGTCCGTGGCCGCCGCGGTCGCGGCTGGGATCGGCCTGTGCCCCGAGGAGCGCAAGAGCCAGGCGCTCGTCCTCGGCGCCTCGCTCGCCTCGAACATCACGCTCGCGACGCTCCCGCGCTTCTCGCGGGGCGGCCTGCTCGACGGCTCGGCCGAGGTCGAAGCCGCCGAGGAGCTGCTCGAGTCGCTCGACGTGCGGCCGCGCGGCGTCCACCGCGAGTCGCGCACCCTCTCCGGCGGCAACCAGCAGAAGGTCGTCCTGGCCCGCTGGCTGCTCCGCGGCTGCAAGGTGCTGCTCCTCGACGAGCCCACTCGTGGCGTCGACGTCGGCGCCCGGTCCGAGATCTACGCCCTGATCCGCCGCCTCACCGACGAGGGCGTGGCCGTCGTTGTCGTCTCCAGCGAGATCCCCGAGGTCCTGGGGCTGTCCAACCGCGTGCTGGTCCTCGCCGACCGCACCGTCCGTCACGAGGGCCCGGCCGACGAGCTCGACGAGCACGCCGTCCTCGACATCATCCTGAAGGGAGACGCGGCATGAGCGCCGACGTCACGAAGGCCGATCAGCCGTCCGGGGACCCGGGCACCGACCGCACGGGGCGTGTCGAGCCGGTGGCCGAGCACGGTCCGCCAGTCGGGGGTATGCCGTCTCGCCCGGGCGGCATCGCCGGCTTCCTCGGGGGGCCGCTCGGCCGCAACGCCGGCCTCGTCGTCGCGCTCGTGCTTCTCATCATCGTGGGCATCATCACCGCCGGTGACCGGTTCGCGAGCCCCGAGAACGCCCTGACCATCCTTCGCTACGGCTCGGTCATCGGCGTCGTCAGCGTCGGGATGACGTTCGTCATCTCGGGTGGCGGCATCGACCTGTCGGTCGGGGCCATCGTCGCCCTGTCGTCCGTCTGGGCCACGACGGTCGCCACGCAGACGATGGCGGCCAACGTCCACTGGATCGTCATGGTCTTCGCGGCCCTCGCCGTCGGGGCAGCCTGCGGGCTCGTCAACGGGGTGCTCATCGCGTACGGCAGGTTGGCGCCCTTCATCGCCACCCTCGCCATGCTGGCCGCCGCGCGCGGGCTCGCCGAGATCATCGCGCAGCGGCGCACGCAGATCGTCCGCGACCGTTCCTTCATCGAGTTCTTCGGCGGCAGCGTGCTCGGGGTGCCGGTCCTCGTCATCATGTTCGCCGTCGTGGCGGTCGTCGGCTGGGTGCTGCTCAACCGCACGACCTTCGGGCGCCGCACGCTGGCCATCGGAGGCAACCCCGAGGCTGCGCGCCTCGCCGGCATCCGGGTGCAGCGCCAGACGATGTACCTCTACATCCTGCTCGGCATCGCCTGCGGCATCGCCGCGGTCATGATCATGGCCCGCACGACGACCGGGTCGTCCACCCACGGGCAGCTGTACGAGCTCGACGCCATCGCCGCGGTCGTCATCGGCGGGACGTTGCTCAGCGGCGGTCGCGGCACCGTCGTGGGCACGGTGCTCGGCGTGCTCATCTTCACGACGCTCACCAACGTCTTCACCCTCAACAACCTCGACACCTCCACGCAGGCCGTGGCCAAGGGAGCCATCATCGTCGCCGCCGTCCTGCTCCAGCAGCGGGTCTCCCGCACGAGGTCGGGCTAGCCAGGCCCGGTCGACAGCACCACCAGCACGGCAGAGCACCACACACCGCACCACCCATCTTCGCTCACATAGGAGTCAGCGTGTCCGCATCACTCTCCCGTCCGACCAAGCGCCTCGCCGTCCTGGCGATCGCCATGAGCTCGGCGCTCGTCGCCGCCGGGTGCACGAGCAACGACCCGGCCACGACTCCCGCGGCCTCCACGCAGCAGACCGGCACCAACGCCTCGAGCGACAACGACGCCCCCGGCAAGAAGGTCGTCATCGGCTTCTCCGGGCCCGCGGCCGACCACGGCTGGCTCGCGGCGGTCAACAGCTCGGCGCAGGCCGAGGCCAAGAAGTACAGCGACATCGAGCTCAAGGCGGCGGAGGGCACGAACGACGCGAACCTCCAGATCAGCCAGATCGAGACCTTCATCAACGACAAGGTCGACGCCATCGTGCTCCTGCCGACCGACGGCGCCGCGCTCACCGAGGTCGCTACCAAGGCGATGCAGGCAGGCATCCCCGTCATCAACGTCGACCGTGAGTTCTCGAGCCCGTTCGCCGCGCGCACGACGGTCTTGGGTGACAACTACGGCATGGGGGTCTCGGCCGGCACCTACGCGTGCAAGCTCGTCAAGGACAAGAACCTGTCCAACCCGGTCATCGCCGAGATCGCCGGCATCGACGCCCTGCCCCTGACGCAGGACCGGTCGAAGGGCTTCGCCGACGCGCTCAAGGCCTGCAACCAGACCGTCGACAACCGCGTCGCGGCCGAGTTCACGGTCGAGTCCGGCGAGAAGCAGGCGTCCAACCTGCTCCAGGCCGCACCCAAGATCGACGTCCTGTGGAACCACGACGACGACCAGGGTGTCGGCGTCATGGCCGCGCTCGACCAGGCCAACCGGCACGAGATGGCCTTCATCGGCGGCGCCGGTTCGGCCAACGCGATGCGCTGGATCCAGGAGGGCAAGATGGAGGCCACGGTCATCTACCCGCCGACCCAGGCCGCCGACGGCATCAAGCTCGCCCGCCTCATCGCGCAGGGCAAGGGCCTGAGCGACCTCGTCCAGGTCGAGGTTCCCAAGCGCGTCGTGCTCAACGCTCCGGTGGTCACCAAGGAGAACGTCGAGCAGTACCTGCCCCTCGGCTTCGAGTCCTGATCGGGTCGGTGCTCGCGCCACCGCACGTCCGGTGGCGCGAGCACCGCACCCCACGAGCAGGACCGAACCGTCAGCGGTACCACCCCACGTCGGATGTGAGGACGTCATGAGCACACCCAGCAAGCCCACCCTCGGGGTCGGGATGATCGGCTACGCCTTCATGGGGCGGGCCCACTCCCAGGCCTGGCGCAACGTGCGCAGCTACTTCGACGTGCCGGCCGCGCCGGGTCTCGTCGCCGTGGCCGGGCGCAACGAGGCGGCCGCCCGGGACACGGCCGACCGCTTCGGCTGGGCGTCGGTCGAGACCGACTGGCGGCGCCTGCTCGAGCGTGACGACATCGACATCATCGACATCTGCACGCCGGGCGACACCCACGCCGAGATCGCGGTCGCCGCCCTCGAGGCAGGCAAGCACGTGCTCTGCGAGAAGCCCCTCGCCAACTCGGTCGGGGAGGCCGAGGCGATGGTCGTGGCCGCCGAGGCGGCCCGGTCGCGGGGGGTCCGCTCGATGGTGGGCTTCACCTATCGCCGGGTCCCGGCCATCGCGTATGCGCGTCGCCTCGTCGAGGAGGGACGGCTCGGCCGCATCCTCCACGTCCGTGGCGCCTACCTGCAGGACTGGCTCGTCGACCCGCAGTCACCGCTCACCTGGCGGCTCCAGAAGGAGCGCGCCGGCTCCGGGGCGCTCGGCGACATCGGAGCGCACATCGTCGACCTCGCCCAGTTCGTGACGGGCGAGCACCTCACGGGTGTCAGCGCGCTCACCGAGACCTTCGTCCGCGAGCGTCCGATCGCCGACCCGACGACCGTGGGCACCGGCGGCATCAGCGCCTCGGCCGCCCAGAACGGCTCGGCCACCACGGGACCGGTGACCGTCGACGATGCCGCGGTCCTCGTGTCGAGGATGAGCGGAGGGGCCCTCGCGACCTTCGAGGCGACCCGCTTCGCGAACGGCCGCAAGAACGCGATCCGCTTGGAGATCAACGGAACCGAGGGCTCCATCGCCTTCGACTTCGAGGACATGAACGTCCTGCACGTCTTCGACGGTCGCGTCCCGAGCCGGGACGCCGGCTTCACCCGGGTGCTCGTCACCGAGTCCAGCCACCCCTACGTGGCGTCCTGGTGGCCGCCCGGTCACGTGCTCGGTTACGAGCACGGCTTCACCCACCAGGCGGTCGACCTGCTGACCGCCATCGCCGAGGGCACCGACCCCCGGCCTTCCTTCTCCGACGGGCTCCAGGTGCAGCGGATCCTGTCGGCGGTCGAGACCAGCGTGGAGCGGGAGGGGTCCTGGACCCCGATCGACGGGGCCCACGCGACGTCGCCGGCCATGTCCTGAACGTTGCGGAGGGGCACCCGACCTCGCCCCAAGACAAGGAGATTCAGCTCAACCGCACGTCTCGTCTCTGTCACCACCTGAAGGAGCACGCTCACATGCACGACAATGACGTCAACCCGCTCAAGCTCGTCAGCAAGCTCGGCCTCAACCGTCGCCAGTTCTTCGCGGCCACGACGGGCGTCGCCGCCGCCGTGACCCTGACCGGGACGGCGGCCAAGGCCGCTCCCGGCGCGAACGGCGTCCTCATCCCTGCCCCTCGCCGCGGCATCATCCTCTACACCGTGCGTGACGCGGTCGGGCGCGACCCGCTCACCTCGCCGTACGCCTCCGGCTTCAAGGAGGTGCTCACCGAGCTCTCCTCGATCGGCTACCGCCAGATCGAGTTCGCCGGGCTCCGGCAGCACGCCAACGCGGAGGGCGGTGCCGACCTCGGCACCGTCGCCGGTGCCACCCAGCTGCGCGCCTGGCTGGACAACCTCGGCCTGCAGGCAGAGGGCAACCACGGTTCCGTCCCGTCGACGATCACGGACGCCAACATCGCCGCGTTCGACACGGCCTGCGAGATCGCCAACATCCTCGGCATGGGCCACATCGGCACGGGCAGCGACCCGACGAGCAGCGCCTACGTCGCCGACTGGGAGGCTGCCGCGGCGCGGTGGGACTTCTACGGCGAGCGGGCATCCCGTCACGGTCTCAAGCTCTACACGCACAACCACGACATCGCCTACAGCTTCCTGCTCGACAGCGGGCCGCTCGACGCGACTGGTCGGCCGACGCGGTCGTCCGGCATCCGTCGCCTCGAGCACTTCCTCGCCAACACCGACCCGAAGCACGTCTACCTCGAGATGGACATCTACTGGGCGCACGTCGCGCAGTACAAGCACAAGACGTACACAGCCCCCGACGGGTCCGTCGTCACGTCGATCTTCGACCCGGCCGCCGTCGTCGCCGCCCAGACCAAGCGCTTCCCGCTCTTCCACGCCAAGGACGGCAAGATCGACACGACGCAGGCCAACGGCTACGTCATGGCCCCGTTCGGCCAGGGCGACATCGACTACTCGACGTTCCTGCGTCGGGTCGGTGCCAAGGGCTCGCACAACCCGATGTGGGAGATGGACACCGCCCCGGGCAACGCGACGACGGCACCGAACCAGTCGATGGAGCTCTCGAAGGTCAGCTACGACGGCATGGCCGCGCTGCGCGGCTGACGTCGTCCCTGCCCCACGGGGCCCGAAGCACGAAACGCCGACCCCCGGGGAGTGCAGTGCCGTTGCAGCGGCGCGCTCCCCGGGGACCGGCTTCGCCCGTCTCTGTCAAGAAGGACGTACCGATGAATGCTACTTCGCGATCCACGGCGAGGAGGCTGGTTGCCACAACTGCGGCAGCCGTCCTCGCCTGCACGGCGCTCGGCGCCGTGGCCACCCTCCCTGCCCAGGCGCACGACGGGGTCGACCACGGCTCCGAGCCGGCGCTCGACTGGTCGAACTACGAGAAGATCACGCTCACCAAGGACACCGGTGAGCCGATCGACATGGCAGTGCTGCCCGACCGTCGCGTGCTGACGACCGCCCGCAACGGCGACGTTCGCCTCGTCGACCCGGTGTCCGGTGTCACGAAGGTCGTCAACACCCTCCCGGTCTACAACAACTCGGAGGACGGCCTCCAGACCGTCACCCTCGACCCGGACTTCGAGACGAACAAGTGGGTCTACCTCTACTACGCGCCCAAGACGATGACGGCGCCCTACGTCACGACGACGCCGACAGGGTCGGCGCCCAACAGCCTGCCCGCCGGCGCTGACGCCTCCTACTGGGACCAGTGGAAGGGTTACAACCAGCTGAGCCGCTTCAGGTGGGACGACGCGAACAACAAGCTCGACCTCGCGAGCGAGCAGGCCATCATCAAGGTCGAGACGCAGCGCGGTCAGTGCTGCCACGTCGCCGGTGACGTCGACTTCGACGCCGACGGCAACCTCTACCTCTCGACCGGTGACAACACTCCGGCGAGCGCGCCGGGCGCCAACGGCTTCGCGCCGAACAACAACGCGCCCGGCTTCAACCCCGGCTTCGACTCGCGCCGCGGCGCCGGCAACACGAACGACCTGCGGGGCAAGATCCTGCGCATCCACCCCGAGGCCGACGGGTCCTACACGATCCCGGCGGGCAACCTCTTCGCACCGGGCACGCCCAAGACGCGCCCGGAGATCTTCGTCATGGGCGTGCGAAACCCGTTCCGCATCGACGTCGACCCTGCGACGAACTCCGTCTCCTGGGGTGACTACGGCCCCGACGCCGGAGCCCCGGACCCGCAGCGCGGCCCGATGGGTTACGTCGAGTGGCAGACGACGGCCATCGACAAGCCGATCAACGGCGGCTGGCCCTACTGCCACGGCCCGAACGCCAACTACAACGAGTGGAACTTCGCGACCGCGACCCCCGGCCCGTGGTTCGACTGCGACGCCGGCGCGAAGAACACCTCGACGTGGAACACCGGCCTCGCCCAGGTGCCGCCGGCCACGGCGCCGACTCTCTACTACGGCGACAACAACACCCACCAGCCGTGGCCCGAGCTGACCGACTTCGACCCGCAGGGTGGCCAGGGCCCGATGGGTGGACCCGTCTACCACTTCGACGCCACGAACACCTCGACGACGAAGTTCCCTGCGTACTGGGACAAGAAGGCCTTCTTCGCCGAGTTCTCGCAGGACTACCTCGCGGTCTTCGACGTGAAGTGGCCCAACGGACCCGTCAACCACATCCAGCACTTCCTGCCCAACCGTGACCTGGAGACCAACGGCCAGCCGATCACCGACAGCCCGATCGACATCGAGTTCGGCCCGGACGGCTCGCTCTACGTCCTCGACTACGGCGACGGCTTCTTCCGCCAGAACCCCGACGCGGGTCTCTACCGCATCGACTACGCGCCGGGCAACAAGGCGCCGCAGGCCGGCATCAAGGCCACCCCGCAGAGCAGCAGCAGCGCCCCGCTGACCGTCACCTTCGACGGCTCGGCATCGGTCGACCCGGAGGGTGGGGCCCTCACCTACGAGTGGGACTTCGACGGTGACGGCACCTTCGACGCGACCGGAGCCTCTGCGCAGTACACCTACACCACCCTCGGTCGCTACAGCGCCCGGCTCCGGGTCACCGACCCGGAGGGCAAGCACGGTCTGACGAGCACCGTCATCAGCGTCGGCAACGTCGCTCCGACGGTGAACGTCGCCACCCCGCCCAACGGCGCCTTCTTCGACTGGGGCCAGGCCGTGCCGTTCAACGTCACGACCGCCGACCCCGAGGACGGCACCGCGACCGTGTGCTCCCGCGTCTCGTGGACCTTCGGCCTGGGCCATGACGCGCACGCCCACCCGCTGAGCCAGGGCACGGGATGCCAGTTCGCGATCCCGACCCCGGCCGACGCGACCCAGCACGGCGAGACCGAGAACATCTTCGGCGTCGTCGTCATCACCTACACCGACAACGGGGCGAACGGCCTGCCGGGTGCGACCACCACCGAGCAGCTCATCCTCAACCCGAAGAAGCAGGAGGCCGAGTGGGCCGACGCGTCGCAGGGTGTGGAGATCACGGCCGACGACACGGCGAGCGGCCTGCGCAAGGTCACCTCGTTCGACGCCGGTGACTGGCTCGCCTGGGACCCGGCGAACCTCGTGGGCATCACCGGTGTGAAGGCACGCGCCACGGGCACCGGCACCCTGTCGCTCCGGTGGGACTCGCCGACCGCGGCTCCCTTCGGCACCATCGCGGTGAGCGGCTCCGGCTGGACCGAGGCGGCAGCGACCCTGTCGTCGAAGCCCACCGGAACGGGGCGTCTCTACGTCACCTCCACCGGTGGAGTCGTGCTCGACTCCCTCACCTTCACCGGTGACGGCGTCGCCGACGTCACGCCTCCCACCGTCTCGGCGACCCTGAGCCCGGCGACGCCGAACGGTGCGAACGGCTGGTACACGAGCAACGTCACCGTGACGGTCAACGCCACCGACAACGGCACCGTCGCCTCGCGCCAGCGCTCCACCGACGGTGGGGCCACGTGGGTCAACGCCAACACGGCGCTGACGATCTCGGCCGAGGGCACGACGACGGTGCTCTTCCGAGCCACCGACAACGGCGGCAACGTCTCGCAGGTCGCCTCGGTGACGGTCAAGCTCGACAAGACGGCCCCCGTGCTCGCCGTGTCCGGCGCCGCGGAAGGTGCATCCGTCGGCAACGCGGGTGACCTCACGTGGACGGCCAGCGACGCCACGAGCGGGATCGACACCGTGGCGGCCACCGTCGACGGCGCCGCCGTCGCGGCGGACAAGCCGCTCGCGCTGTGGACGCTGCCGCTCGGCAGCCACGCCCTCGTCGTCACGGCGAAGGACAAGGCCGGTCTCGTCACGACGACGACGAGGACGTTCACCACGACGACCTCGATCCTCACCCTGACGGCGCTGACGGAGCGACTGGCCCGCGAGGGTCTCGTCACCCCGTCCGGCGAGAAGGCACTCGAGAAGCGGCTCCAGCAGGCGGAGAAGCACATCGCGGGTGGCCGCACGAGCGCAGCCGTCTCGCAGCTCGAGGGCTTCGTCGCAGCAGCGAAGTCCAGCTCCAACGTCCGCGACGCGGCGGCCTCGGCCGCCCTGCAGCGCGACGCCAACGCGGTCATCGCCTCGCTGCGCTGACCCATCCCGGTGGCCCGGCGGCGGGCACACGCCCCCGCCGCCGGGCCACCGGCCCCACCACGTAGAGGAGAAGGACCATGACGGACGAACGAACCGGACTCTGGCTCGTCGGCGCGCGCGGCTCGGTCGCCACGACCGTCGCCACCGGCCTCGCCCTCATCACCGCCGGCGGGGCCGGGCCCGACGGGCTCGTCACCGAGCAGCCCGACCTGGCCGGCGCCGGCCTCGTCCCGCTCGACCACCTCGTCGTCGGCGGCCATGACGTCGCCGAGGTGCCGCTCGTCAAGCGCGCGGCGCAGCTCGCCGATGCCGGCGTCATCCCACACACCGCTCTCGCGCTCGCCTCCGACGAGCTCGACCGCGTCTGCAGCCGGATCCGCCACGGACACCGGGACGACGAGGAGCGTCAGGCCGACGCCGTCGACCGGCTTGCCGGCGACATCCGCGCCTTCGCACAGGCCGAGTCGCTGACACGCGTCGTGGTCGTCAACGTCAGCTCCACCGAGCCGGTCGTCACCGACGACCCGGCGCACGCCTCTCTCGACGCGCTCGAGCAGGCTTGGGTCGCAGGCGAGTCCCCGCTCCCACCGAGCGCCGTCTACGCCGCGGCCGCCTTCACCGCCGACGCTGCCTTCGTCGACTTCACCCCCTCGACGGGAGCCCGCCTGCCGGCGCTCCAGCAGCTGGCCGAGCGCCACGGCGTACCGTGGGGTGGCAGCGACGGCAAGACGGGCGAGACGCTCGTCAAGTCGGTCCTCGCGCCGATGTTCGCCGCGCGCTCGCTGCGGGTCCGCTCCTGGGCCGGCACGAACCTTCTCGGCGGCGGTGACGGCGCCACGCTCGCCGACCCCGAGGCGATGGAGAGCAAGGCACGTAGCAAGGCCCGCGGCCTCGAGGCCATGCTCGGCCACCCCGTCGACGGCCCGGTCCACATCGACAACATCGCCGACCTCGGCGACTGGAAGACGGCCTGGGACCACCTGACCTTCTCCGGCTTCCTCGGCACGCGGATGTCGATGCAGTTCACCTGGCAGGGCTGCGACTCGGCCCTCGCCGCGCCGCTCGTCATCGACCTCGCGCGCCTCGCCGACCTCGCCCTGCGGCGTGGCGAGGTCGGGCCGCTCCCGGCCCTCGGCTTCTTCTTCAAGGACCCGGTCGGCTCCGACGAGCACCGCCTCTTCGAGCAGCAGCGGCTCCTGACGGAGTGGGCGACCGCGTCGTGACGACCCTGCGCGACCTCGTCGAGCTGGTGCGTGCACCGGCCGCGCTCACCGTGCCCGGCGACACCCTCGCGGGTGCGGCGAGCGCGGGCTGGCCGGCGGGTGCACGCTCGGCGGCGCTGCCGGTCGCGTCGACGTGCCTCTACTGGGCGGGGATGGCGCTCAACGACTGGGCCGACCGGCGCACGGACGCCGTCGAGCGCCCGGAGCGACCCATCCCGTCCGGCCGTGTACCGGCGCGCACGGCGCTCGCCGTCGCCACCGGCCTCACCGCCACCGGTGTCGCCGTTGCCGCGGCGGCGGGCGGGCGTCGATCGGCCATGACGGCCGCCGTGCTCGCCGCAGCGGTCTGGGCCTACGACCTGTCCCCGAAGCAGGGGCCGGTCAGTGTCGCCACGATGGCCTCGACGCGCGGGCTCGACGTGCTCCTCGGCGCTAGTGCCGGCGGACTGCCCGGCCTACGTGCCGCCGCCGTCCCGGCCACCCTCGTCGCCGTCCACACCGCCGGCGTCACGGCCCTGAGCCGCGGCGAGGTCCACGGCGGCTCGACCGGTGTCGCCCGGGCCTGCGTCGCCGCGACGGCGCTCGTCGCCACGGCCTCGGCGCTGCGACAGGTCCCCGCGTCCGGTCGCGGACGCGCTGGGGGAGCGCTCGGCGCCGCGGTCTCCGTGGCCCTCACGGGGGCGTATGCCGTGGGCGTCCTCCGCGCCCAGCTCACCGCCGCGCGCACCCCCGACGCCGGCACGGTGCGCCGGGCCACGGGCGCCGGCATCCGCGGCCTCGTGCCGCTCCAGGGCGCGGCCCTCGCGGCGACTGGCCACCATGCGGCCGCCCTCGGTCTCGCCGCGTCCGCACCGGTGGGCGCGGCAGCCATGAGGCGGGTGTCCGCGACATGAGCCTCCGTCTCGGCTACGGCCTCAACGGCTTCACCGACCACCGGCTCGAGGACGCGCTCGCCCTCCTCGCCGAGCTCGGCTACGACGGCGTCGCCCTGACCCTCGACCACGCCCACCTCGACCCCTTCGCACCCGACCTGGCCGGCCGCGCCGCCCGCGTCGGTGCCCTGCTGGAGCGTCACGGCCTCGCCGTCGTCGTCGAGACCGGTGCCCGCTACGTGCTCGACCCCCGCCGAAAGCACGAGCCGACGCTCGTCAGCGACACCGGACGGGCCCGCCGGATCGACCTGCTGGAGAGAGCGATCCGCGTCGCCGCCGAGGTCGGCTCTCCCACCGTGTCGTGCTGGAGCGGCATCGCACCGGGCGGCGCGAGTCGGGACGAGCTGTGGTCCCGTGTCGAGGCCGGCGTCGCGGCCCTGCTGCCCGTTGCCGACTCCCACGGTGTCGACCTCGCCCTCGAGCCGGAGCCGGGGATGTTCCTCGAGCGCATCGCCGACGTGCTCGAGCTGCGGCGTCGCCTCGGCTCACCCGAGCGGCTGCGCCTGACGATCGACGTCGGTCACCTGCGCTGCACCGAGGACGCCGAACCCGCAGCCTGCATCCTCGGCGCCGGTGACCTCGTCGCCAACGTCCAGATCGACGACATGCGGCGCGGCGTCCACGAGCACCTGCCTTTCGGGGAGGGTGAGGTGGACTTCCCCCCGGTGCTCGCCGCGCTCGAGGCCATCGAGTTCGCCGGCCTCGTGGCGGTCGAGCTGCCCCGCCACTCGCACGCCGCTCCGTCGCTCGCCGCGTCCAGCCTCGAGTTCCTCCGCGACGCCGCCCGACAACCCCAGGAGGTGGGCCGATGAGCCCGGTGACCACGCAGGACGCGATCGCCCAGGTGGCGTCCGATCCCACAAGCCTCGAGCGGCACTTCCCCGCGGCCGCACGCACCGCGGCCTGCGAGGGTCTCGACGGGGACGCCGTCCGCGAGGCGCTGCTGATGGCGGTGCCCGGCCCGGCGGCATCCGTCATCGACGCCGTGCGCCGTGTGTACGACCACGGCGACGCGGCCGAGCGGCGCGCTGTCCTGCTCGCGCTGCCCGCCCTGGACGCCCCGGGACGCGCCAACGCCATCGGGGACGCGGCGCTCCCGATCGTGCGAGACGCATTGCGCACCAACGACACCCGCCTTGTCGCCGCCGCCCTCGGGCCGTATGCCGCCGCGCACCTCGACGCCGACGCCTGGCGCCAGGCGGTGCTCAAGGTCCTCTTCACCGGCATCCCCGTCGAGCGGGTGGCCGGCCTGGCGGACCGCGCCGACGACGAGCTGGCCCGCATGGTGCGCGACTACGCCGCCGAGCGCGAGGCCGCCGGTCGCGTCGTGCCCCCGGACGCCCGAACGGTCCTCGACCTCTCCCTTGCCCACCGAGCCGACTGAGGAGCAGCCGTGCGCATCTTCGACCCCCACATCCACATGACGTCCCGGACGACCGACGACTACCAGCGCATGCACGCCGCCGGTGTCCGCGCCGTCGTCGAGCCCTCGTTCTGGCTCGGCCAGCCGCGCACGAACGTCGGCTCCTTCTGCGACTACTTCGACGCGCTCCTCGGGTGGGAGCCGTTCCGCGCGTCGCAGTACGGCATCGCGCACCACGCGACGATCGGCCTCAATCCCAAGGAGGCCAATGACGCCCGCTGCCGGGAGGTGCTCGACGTCCTGCCGCGCTACCTCGCCAAGGACCGCGTTGTGGCGGTCGGCGAGCTCGGCTACGACTCGATGACACCGGAGGAGGACGACGTCTTCGCCGTCCAGCTCGGGCTCGCCGCCGAGCACGGGCTGCCGGCGCTCGTGCACACGCCGCACCGCGACAAGCTCGCCGGCACCCGACGCACGCTCGACGTCGTGCGCGAGTCGGCGCTCGAGCCCGGGGCCGTCCTCGTCGACCACCTCAACGAGATGACGGTCGGGGTCGTGGCCGAGTCCGGTTGCTGGATGGGTTTCTCCGTCTACCCGGACACGAAGATGGACGAGCACCGCATGGTCGAGATCCTTCGCCGCTATGGCCTCGACCGGATGATCGTCAACTCGGCCGCGGACTGGGGAAACAGCGACCCGCTCAAGACCCGACGCGTCGCCGAGACGATGCTCGCCGCGGGCTACACGGCCGACGACGTCGACCGGGTGCTGTGGCGCAACCCCGGCGAGTTCTACGGCCGGAGCGGTCGCCTCGAGCTGCCCGAGACGGACGCGCCCGGCGAGACCGAGCCGGGCGACCTCGTCGGGGCCGGTGCGACGTTCCTGGGCAACTCCGTGCTCCGCGGCGCGAGGGAGTGAGTCGTGCGCCTGCTCCACGCCGACGGCCAGACCGTCCACGTCGCCTACTGCACCAACGTCCATCCGGGTGAGGACCTCGACACGATCATCGGGCAGCTCGACCGCTTCGCCCTGCCCGTGCGCCACCACCTCGGCGCAGACCTCCTCGGGCTCGGCCTGTGGCTCAGCGCGCCGGTCGCGCGCGGGCTCGCCGACGACCCGCGCCAGACCGACCTGCTCCGTGCAGCCCTCGACGAGCGAGGTCTCGAGGTCGTCACCCTCAACGGCTTCCCCTACCGCGGTTTCCAGGACGAGGTCGTCAAGCACCGCGTCTACCACCCCGACTGGACCGAGCCGGCCCGCCTCGCCTACACGACCGACCTCACCGAGGTGCTCGCCCGCCTGCTGCCCGACGGCGCCGCACGGGGCAGCATCTCGACGCTTCCCCTCGGGTGGCGGCACCCGTGGTTCGGCGACCGGCAGGTCCTCGCCGCCGAACAGCTCGACCGGCTCGCCGACCACCTCCACGCGCTGCGCGACCGCACCGGCCGCGAGATCCGCGTCGGCCTCGAGCCCGAGCCGGGTTGCGTCATCGAGACGACGACCGAGCTCGTCGACCGGATGGCGGGCTGGGACGAGGAGGTGCTCGGGGTCTGCCTCGACCTCTGCCACCTCGCGGTCGGCTTCGAGGACGCTGCGGTCGCCGTGCCCCGGTTGGCCGCCGCTGGTCGTCGGGTCGTCAAGGCCCAGGTGTCCGCCGCGCTCCACGTCGAGCACCCCGCAGACGACGCCACCCGCAGCGCCCTCGCCGCCTTCGACGAGGACCGCTTCCTGCACCAGACCCGCTCGCCGGGCCAGCCGGGCGAGGGCCACCAGCTGCGGGCCCGGGACGACCTCGGCGACGCGCTCGGCGGCCCGCGCCCCCTCGACCCGTGCCCGGGTGGCACCGAGCGTCCGTGGCGGGTCCACTTCCACGTGCCGCTCGACCACGCCCCCGAGCCGCCGCTCTCCGCGACGACCGGCGACCTCCGGCACTCGCTCGACGTCCTCGTCGGCGGTGACACGGCCCTGACGGACCACCTCGAGGTGGAGACCTACACGTGGACCGTCGTGCCCGAGGCGGTGCGCCCGACCGACGACGCGGCCCTCGCCGTGAGCATCGCCGGCGAGCTCGCCTGGCTGCGCGACACCCTCATCGACCTCGGCCTCAAGGAGTCCCCATGACCACCCCGAGCACCCCGACCACACAGCCCGCGAAGGTCCTGCTCCTCGACGTCGTCGGCCTGACCCCGCGCGCGCTCGCCGACATGCCACGCCTCTCCCGGCTCGCCGGCTCCGGCTGGCAGTCGTCGCTCGGGACCGTGCTGCCCGCCGTCACGTGCTCGGTGCAGTCGACGATGCTCACCGGTCGGCCCGTCGCCGACCACGGGGCCGTCGGCAACGGCTGGTACTTCCGCGACCTCGGCGAGGTCTTCCTCTGGCGCCAGCACCACGCGCTCGTCGAGGGGGAGAAGGTTTGGCACGCCCTGCGCCGCCGGCACCCCGGAGCCACGGTCGCCAACGTCTGCTGGTGGTACGCCATGGGCATGGACGTCGACTCCGTCGTCACGCCGCGCCCGGTGTACCACGCCGACGGTCGCAAGTCGCCCGACTGCTACACGCGCCCTGCGGCCCTCCACGACCGGCTCACCGACCGGCTCGGCGCCTTCCCGCTCTTCCACTACTGGGGCCCCACCGCGTCGATCGCGTCGTCCCGCTGGATCATCGAAGCGACCCGCCTCCTGATGCCCGAGCACGACCTGACGCTCTCCTACGTGCCGCACCTCGACTACGACCTGCAGCGCTTCGGCCCGGAGTCGCCCGAGGCCCGCGCCGCGGCGCGCGAGCTCGACGCCGCCCTGACGCCGCTGCTCGACGACGCCGAACGCCTCGGCGTCAGCGTGGTGGTCGTCAGCGAGTACGGCATCACCGCCGTCGACGAGCCCGTCGACGTCAACCGCGTGCTGCGACGGGCCGGCCTGCTCGAGGTCCACACCCAGGCCGGCATGGAGTACCTCGACCCGTGGGCATCGGCGGCCTTCGCCGTCGCCGACCACCAGGTCGCCCACGTCTACGTCAAGGACGCCGACCGTCTCGACGAGGTGCGCGCGCTGCTCGAGGCGACCCCCGGCGTCGACCAGGTGCTCGACCGGGCCGGCCAGGCGGCATACGGCCTCGACCACGAGCGCAGCGGCGACCTCGTCCTCGTGGCGGAGCCGCGCGCGTGGTTCACCTACTACTACTGGCTCGACGACGAGCGCGCGCCCGACTTCGCGCGTGGCGTCGAGATCCACCGCAAGCCCGGCTACGACCCGGCCGAGCTCTTCTTCGACCCTGCCGACCGCTCGGCGAAGGCGCGGGCCGGGCTCGGGCTCGTGCGCAAGAAGCTCGGCCTGCGGTATGCCATGACGGTCGTCCCGCTCGACCCCCGGTGGGTGCGCGGCAGCCACGGGCGGCTGCCCGCGGACCCGGTGGACGGACCCGTCGTCATCACCTCCGACGCGGGCCTGCGCCGTGAGACGGTGGCGGCAGCCGACGTCCACGACCTCGTCCTCGAGGCCGCCGGCGTCACGGTCGTCGCGACCCACCACTGACCCACCACTGACCCACCACTGACCCACCACTGACCCAGCTCGTCACAGCAGCAAGGAGATCCACGATGGCTCGACCGATCACGCTCTTCACCGGACAGTGGGCCGACCTGCCCTTCGAGGAGGTGTGCCGCCTCGCGGGGGAGTGGGGCTACGACGGTCTCGAGATCGCCTGCTGGGGCGACCACTTCGAGGTCGACCGGGCCCTCTCCGAGGACGGCTACATCGAGTCACGTCGCGAGATCCTCGAGCGGCACGGCCTGAAGGTCTGGGCCATCTCGAACCACCTCGTCGGCCAGGCCGTCTGCGACGACCCCATCGACCAGCGGCACCAGGACATCCTGCCCACGGCCGTCTGGGGCGACGGCGACCCCGAGGGCGTGCGGCAGCGAGCGGCCGAGCGGATGGCCGACACGGCCCGCGCGGCGGCGAAGCTCGGCGTCGACACCGTCATCGGCTTCACGGGGTCGGCGATCTGGAAGTACGTCGCGATGTTCCCGCCCGTGGGTGACGACGTCATCCAGGCGGGCTACGCCGACTTCGCCCGACGCTGGAACCCGATCCTCGACGTCTTCGACGAGGTGGGCGTGAAGTTCGCCCACGAGGTGCACCCGAGCGAGATCGCCTACGACTACTGGAGCACCGTCGCGACGCTCGAGGCGATCGGGCACCGCGAGGCGTTCGGCCTCAACTGGGACCCGAGCCACATGGTGTGGCAGGACCTCGATCCGGCCGGCTTCATCTGGGACTTCAAGGACCGGATCTACCACGTCGACTGCAAGGACACCCGCAAACGGATCGGCAACGGCCGCAACGGTCGTCTCGGCTCGCACCTGCCGTGGGGCGACCCGCGGCGCGGCTGGGACTTCGTGTCGACGGGTCACGGGGACGTGCCGTGGGAGGACTGCTTCCGCACCCTCAACGCGATCGGCTACGACGGGCCGATCTCGATCGAGTGGGAGGACGCCGGCATGGACCGCCTGGTCGGCGCACCCGGCGCGCTCGAGTACGTCCGGGGCCTCAACTTCGAGCGCCCGACCGCCTCCTTCGACGCGGCGTTCAGCAGCTCGAAGGACTGACGCCCGCGGCCCCGGCGGGTCTACCGTCGGGGCATGGGACTCGTCCAGATCGCCCAGCACGCCGACGACCTCGTCCGGGCCACCGCCTTCTACCGCGAGCTGCTCGGGTCCGAGCCGCTCGCGACGTTCGACCCTCCGGGGCTCGTCTTCTTCGACGTCGGCGGCGTACGGCTGCTCCTCGACGCGGGCGCGCCGAGCGCCCTGCACTACCTGCGGGTCGACGACATCGACGCCACGGTCGAGCGTCTGCGGGTGGCCGGCGTCGAGGTGCGCGGCGAGCCGCACGTCATCTTCGGCCACGACGACGACACCCTCGGGCCGGCCGGCACCGACGAGTGGATGGCGTTCGTCGTCGACTCCGAGGGCAACCTCGTCGGACTCGTCGAGCAGCGACCGCGCGGCTGACCGACGCGTGACCGGGCGATCTGTCGATTCCGGGTGACCCCTTTCGTGTAGGTGGTGCAGGGTGCACACCGGGTGCACCACCGACCAGCCGGCAGCGCCGGCAGGAGGAGATCATCGTGAAGACCTACCTCATCAGCCTCTTCTCGCCCGACGGGCCGCCGCCGGAGGACCTCGACCTCACGACGGTCATGGCCGACCTCGAGGTCGTCAACGCCGACATCCGCGCGGCCGGGGGTTGGGTGTTCGCCGGCGGCCTCGCCGACCAGGCCAGCGCCACGACGATCCGCCGACCGCGCGACGGGGTGGCCGACGCCGTCCTCACCGACGGGCCGTTCGCCGAGGCGAAGGAGCACCTGGGCGGCCTGACGATCCTGCGCTCCGACGACTACGACGTCGTCCTCGGCTGGGCCGAGCGGATCGCCGGAGCCACGGGCCTGCCCGTCGAGGTCCGCCCGTTCCAGGGCGACGGCGACCCCGGCCAGGCGCCGACCGACCAGTGACGGCCCGCACGTCATGACGGTCTCGGGCGCGGACATCGCGCGGGTCTTCCGCGCCGAGCACGGCCGTGCGGTGTCCGTGCTCATCCGCGCGCTCGGTGACATCGACCTCGCCGAGGACGCCGTCCAGGACGCGTTCACCGTGGCCGTGGAGCGCTGGCCCCGCGACGGTATGCCGCCGAGTCCCGCCGGCTGGATCATCACGACCGCGCGGCGCCGGGCCATCGACCGGCTGCGCCGGGAGGCGACGCGGGAGGCCCGCCACACGGAGGCGCTCGCCCTGCACGCCGCCGACGAGAACACCGCTGCGACGCAGGAGGGACCCGTGAAGGACGAACGACTGCGCCTCGTCTTCACCTGCTGCCACCCCGCCCTCTCGCGGGAGGCCCAGATCGCGCTGACGCTCCGGCTGCTGGGCGGCCTGACGACACCCGAGATCGCGCACGCCTTCCTCGTGCCGGAGTCGACGATGGCCCAGCGGATCGTCCGGGCCAAGAGCAAGATCCGCTCGGCCGGCATCCCTTACCGGGTGCCGCGCGACGAGGACCTGCCCGCCCGGCTCGCCTCGGTCCTCGCCGTGCTCTACCTCGTCTTCACCGAGGGTCACACGGCCACCGCCGGCGCCGACCTCGGGCGACCGGACCTCGCCGCCGAGGCGATCCGGCTGGCCCGGGTGCTCGTCGAGCTGATGCCCGACGAGCCGGAGGCCGCGGGCCTGCTGGCCCTCATGCTGCTGACCGAGGCCCGGCGCCCGGCGCGCACGGATGCCGCGGGCGAGCTCGTCGTCCTGGCGGAGCAGGACCGCTCCCTCTGGGACCGCGCGCTCGTCGACGAGGGCCAGGCGCTGGTGCACCGGTGCCTGCGGCGCGGCGCCCCCGGCCCGTACCAGCTCCAGGCCGCGATCAACGCCGTGCACACGGATGCCCGGACCGCGGCGGAGACCGACTGGTCCCAGGTCGTCGCGCTCTACGACCACCTGCTGCGCCTCGCGCCGACCGACGTCGTGCGGCTCAACCGGGCCGTCGCCGTCGCCGAGCTCGACGGTCCACAGGCCGCGCTCGCCCTCCTCGAGCGTCTGGACCTCGACGGCTACGTCGCCTTCCACGTCGTGCGGGCCGAGCTGCTCGGTCGTCTCGCGCGGTGGCCGGAGTCGGCCACCGAGTGGGACCGGGCCGCCGGGCTCAGCGACAACGGGCCCGAGTCGCGCCACCTGCTGGCCCGTGCCGCCAGAGCTGCCGGAGCTGCGGCGCGGACAGATGACCGGCGGTAACCTGCGGTCATGACGACCCCGCCGTCCACCGCTCCGACCGACATCGCCTCCCCGTGGGGAGGGGTCGGCCGCACCATCGACCTCGACGGCCCCGTCCACTGGGTCGACTTCGGCGGCCCCGACGAGGATCCGGAGGTGCCCGAGGCGCCGCCGGTCGTTCTCGTCCACGGTCTGGGCGGTTCGCACCTCAACTGGGTCGGCATCGCACCGGCGCTCGCCGCACGTCGCCGGGTCGTCGCGATCGACCTGCCGGGCTTCGGGCTGAGCCCGGCCCTCGGTCGTGCGACGAGCGTCAACCACAACGCGGCCCTGCTCAGCCGCTTCGTCCACGAGGTGCTCGGCCGCCCCGTCGTCCTCGTCGGCAACTCGATGGGCGGCATGGTGAGCCTGCTGCTCGCCGACCGTCGCCCCGAGCAGGTCGTGGGTCTCGCGCTCGTCGACCCTGCGCTGCCCAACCCCGGTGCGCGGCCCGACCCCCAGGTCGCCGCCACCTTCGCGATGTACGCCGTGCCGCGCGTCGGTGAGCTCGTGCTGACCCGCTACAACAAGAGCGTCTCGGACCGGCAGCGCGTGCTCGGCACCGTGGCGCTGTGCTTCGCCGACCCGTCCCGCGCCGACCTCGACGTCGTCGAGGCGGGCGTGGAGCTCGCCGCCTGGCGCCGGTCTCTCCCGGACCCCGAGGGCGAGTTCCTCGGCGCGGCGCGGTCGCTGCTGCGGGTACTCCGTGGTCGGCGTGAGTACGACCGCATCATGCGCGACCTCGACCGGCCCGTGCTGCTCATCCACGGCACCCGGGACCGCCTCGTGCCGGTCTCGGCCGCCCGCCGCGCCGCGCGGCTCAATCCGGCCTGGCGCACGGCCTGGCTCGACGGGATGGGCCACACGCCTCAGCTCGAGGCGCCCGATGACGTGCTCGAGCACCTCGAGCCCTGGCTCGACTCCCTCGTCTGAAGGACCCGCCGGCGTCAGGCGACGCCGTGGGTGACGCGTGAGGCCAGCTCGGTGCCCCACTCGCGGGCGCGGTCGAGCTCGCCCGCCTCGATCGGTCCGGCGGTGCCCTGGACCCAGAAGGTCTCGCCGCGCTCGGCGCGACCGAATCCGTGGTGCCGCAAGGACTTCGCCGCGGCGCTCGCGGCCGACCCCGGCAGCATCTTGACGTGCACGCGCGTGTCGAAGGTGACGACGGGGAGCTCGGGCCGCGGTGTCACGGACTCGATCCACTCGCGGACGCCCTCGTGTGCAGCGGTGCCACCCTTCGTCGTCGCGTCCTCGCGCGTCTTCGGTCGGGTCATGCCGAGGGCGTGTGTGGGTCCGCCCACGAGCAGCAGGTCGACGTCGTCGGGGATGACGGTCGGGGCGTCGTCGACGTGGACGAGCCGGACGTCGCCGTCCTCGACCGGTCTGCCACGGCGCAGCCCGTCGGCGATGGCCGAGGCGACCTCGCGGGTGTTGCCGAACATGGACTCGTGGACGATGAGGACGTTCATCATGGATCCCTTCCGCCATCCACGCTACGCGCGGCGTGCGTGGGCGCGACTGAATCGTGACGCACGAGACGTGCCGCGACACAATGGGATTCGCGCGGCCACCACCGGGTCGCCAGCCGACGACGAGGAGAGTCACCGTGGACGCCAAGGACTGGGACGAGCGATATGCCGCCCACGACCTCGTGTGGTCGGCCGAGCCGAACCGCTTCGTCGCCGAGATCATCGGCCCGCTGACGCCGGGTCACGCGGTCGACCTCGCCGCGGGCGAGGGGCGCAACGCGATCTGGATGGTCGAGCAGGGCTGGGTCGTCACGGCGTCGGACTACTCGCCGGTGGCCGTGGAGCGGATGCGGTCGCTCGCGGCCGACCGTCTCGGTGACGACCTCGGCCGGCTGACCGCGGTCGTCGCCGACGCGACGCAGTCGACGCCCGGCGGCCCGGCCGCCTACGACCTCGCGTTGCTCTGCTACCTCCAGCTGCCGGCCGACCAGTGGCGGCAGGCGCTGCGCTCGGCCGTCGAGGCGGTTCGCCCGGGCGGCCTGGTCGTCGTCGTCGGCCACGCCGGTCGCAACCTCGCCGAGGGCTGGGGCGGCCCGAGCGACCGGGCCGTGCTCTACGACCCCGAGGAGGTGCTCGACCGGGCCGAGGGGCTCCCCGTCGCGGCCCTGCAGTCGGGCATCCGGGAGCGTCCGGTCGCGACCGACGACGGTGAGCGCGTCGCGCTCGACACCGTGGTCGTGCTGCACCGCGAGGGCTGAGCGCCCCGATTTAGCGCTTGCCGTACTTCCGGTGGACGGCCTGTCGGCTGACGCCGAGCTGCTCGGCGATCTCGGCCCAGGCCAGGCCCTGGTTGCGGGCGCGCCGGACCACGGCGGCCTCGGTGCGGTCGGCGGTGCGCCGCAGCTCGCGCGCCGCGGCGAGGGCGGCGCGCGGGTCGTCGTCACCGGTGGCCCGAGCCAGCTGGAGCATGTCGTCGACCTCCTTCGTCATCGCGGTCACCTCCCGTGCCGTGTCAACTTCTGTTGACAGGGTAGGCCGCGTGGCCGGGTCCGTCAACCAACGTTGACGGGGGGCCCGCCTGCGCAGGAGTGGCCCGACCGGTGCGCGCCCAGCAGGATGGCGGCATGGCACTCGAGCTCTCGCACACGACCGTCAACGCCCTCGACGCGCACGCGCAGTCCGTCTGGTGGGCCGACCTCCTCGGCTACCACGAGGACCCCGCCGACCCCAACGAGCCGGGGCACGAGGAATGCATGATCTTCTCGCCCGACGGGTCGCACCGGCTGCTCTTCATCGAGGTGGAGGACGCCAAGCAGGTGCGCAACCGCGTCCACCTCGACCTGCGCCCCACCGACCGACCGCGTGACGAGGAGGTCGAGCGCGTCACGGGGCTGGGGGCGACCGTCGTGCAGGACTGCCGCACGGACGACGGTCGTGGCTGGGTCGTCATGGCCGACCTCGAGGGCAACGAGTTCTGCATCCTGCGCAGCGACGACGAGCGGCGCGCGGCCGGGGACCTCTGAGCATGACCGTCACCCGCTCGATCCTGCTCTTCGTGCTCGCCGCTCTCGCCGAGATCGGCGGCGCCTGGCTCATCTGGCAGGGGGTGCGGGAGCACCGGGGCTGGATCTGGGCCGGCGCGGGAGTCGTCGCTCTCGGCCTCTACGGCTTCGTCGCCACGCTCCAGCCCGACGCGAACTTCGGGCGCATCCTCGCCGCCTACGGTGGCGTCTTCGTCGTCGGCTCGCTCGTGTGGGGCATGGTCGCCGACGGCTTCCGACCCGACCGGTGGGACGTCGCCGGCGCCCTCGTGTGCCTCGTCGGCGTCGCGCTCATCATGTACGCACCCCGTTCGGGCTGAGCGGTGCCTCTCGGACGCTCGCGACGGCATACGGCCGGGGGTATCATGGGGCGTTCCCGCAACGACCCCAGGAGGATGCCGTGGAGCTCGACCTCGACGAGATGCAGTCGGTCATCCGTCGCCTCAACCGCGCCCGCGGTCAGATCGGCGGCATCGTCAAGATGATCGAGGAGGGGCGCGACTGCAAGGACATCGTCACCCAGCTCGCCGCCGTCTCCAAGGCGCTCGACCGGGCCGGCTTCGCCGTCATCGCCACCGGCCTGCGCGAGTGCATCACCAACCCGGACGGCGAGACGATGGACGTCGCCCAGATGGAGAAGCTCTTCCTCTCCCTGGCCTGAGGTCAGTGGGCCAGCACCGGCTCGCGGAGGCCCGTGCCGGCGAGCCAGGTGCGGTAGCCGCCGTCGAGGTTGCGCACCTCGCGACCGGCGTGCGCGAGCACCCGGGCCGCGGTGTGGCCGCGCTGGCCGACGGCGCAGTGCACGACGACCGGGCCGGGCGGGATCTCGTCGAGGCGTCCGCGGAGCTCGTCGACCGGGATGAGGACCGCGCCCGGGATGGCCCCGGACTCGTGCTCCTCGGGGGTGCGCACGTCGACGAGGACCGCGCCGTCCGCCACGGCATCCGCCAGCTCGTGCCACTGGACCGAGCGGCTGACGCCCGTGCGGAGGTTGTCGGCGATGTAGCCGAGCATGTTGACGGGGTCCTTGGCCGAGGCGAACTGAGGGGCGTAGGCCAGCTCGAGGTCGGCGAGGGCTGAGGCCGTCAGGCCGCCGGTCATGGCGGTCGCGATGACGTCGATGCGCTTGTCGACGCCATCGCGGCCGACGCCCTGCGCGCCGAGGATCGCGTCGGTGTCGCGGTCGACGAGGAGCTTGAGGCTCATCCCCTCGGCGCCGGGGTAGTACGTCGCGTGCGACGCCGGGTGCGTGTGGACGACACGGTGCGGGCGCCCGGCGGCGACGAGGCGCTTCTCGCTCCAACCGGTCGTCGCGACCTGCAGGCCGAAGACGCTGACGATCGCGGTGCCGAGCACGGGCCGGTCGTGGGCCGGGAGGCCGGCCATGACGTCGGCGGCCATGCGGCCCTGGCGGTTCGCGGTGTTGGCGAGCGGCACGAGGACCTGCCCCCCGTCGACGGCGTCGCGCTTCTCGACGGCGTCACCGACGGCGAGGATCCGCGGGTCGCTCGTGCGGAACCCGCTGTCGACGAGGATGCCGCCGAAAGGGCCCGTCTCGAGTCCGGCGTCGTCGGCCAGGCGCGTGTCGGGCCGGACGCCGACGGCCGAGACGACGAGGTCGGCGGGGACGTGCTCGCCGGTCGCGAGCGTCACCGTGTCGGGTCCGACGGCCGTGACGGATGCACCGAGCCGCAGGACCACGCCGGAGGCGCGGAGGTGGTCGTGGACGGGGGCGACCATCTCGGGGTCGAGTGGCGTCATGACCTGGTCGGCGGTTTCGACGACCGTGACGGCGATGCCGCGGCGGGTGAGGTTCTCGGCGAGCTCCAGCCCGATGAATCCGCCGCCGATGATCGCGGCGGTGCGGGCCGGAGTGCTCGCCGCGACGAGGGCGTCGGTGTCCTCGATGTCGCGCAGCGAGAGGGCGCGCTCGATGCCCGGGATCGGCGGCCGGACCGGCCGCGCACCGGGGGAGAGGAGTACGTCGTCGTAGGGCAGCTCGGACACGGTCTCGGTGGCGAGCTCGCGCACGACGACGACCCGGCGCTCGCGGTCGATCTGCACGGCCTCGGTGCCGACGCGCACGTCGAGCCCGAAGCGGCGCCCGAGGGACGCCGGCGTCTGGAGCAGCAGGGACCCGCGGTCCTCGATGACGCCGCCGACGTGGTACGGCAGTCCGCAGTTGGCGAAGGACACGTGCCCGCTGCGCTCGATGACGGTGATGTGGGCGTCCTCGTCGAGCCGGCGCAGGCGCGTGGCGGCACTCATGCCGCCCGCGACGCCGCCGATGATGATGTGTTCCATGCCCGTGATAATACCCCCGGGGGTATCTGATCTCGAATCGTGGGCTGCTGGACTCTGGACGAACCGGGCACTGCGGCGCGACCATGGAGGGCACGGAGGTCGCGCCATGAACGTCCAGCCGAATGCCGCCATCCCGCCCCTCGCCCCGGCGGGCCAGCTCGATGCGCAGGGTTTCGATCGTGGCCGGGTCGAGACCGCCGCCGACCTCGCCGTCCATCTCGAACGAGTGCGTCGACACCGGTCCGAGCTGCGTGACTCCGTCGCCGCCGTCGACCTCGCGCTCGAGGCGCCGATCGCCCGCGGCGGGATGTGGCGCGAGCGGGTGCGAGCGGCGCTCGCCGAGCTGGCGCACGACTTCGACGACCACGTCGCGCTGACCGAGAGCCCGGGCGGCATCTACGACCGGGCCCGGCGCAGCGCGCCGCGGCTCTCGGTCCGCGTCGAGCGGCTCCTCGAGGAGCACCGCGACCTGCGCGAGGCCCTGCACGGCTACCTCGCGGTGCTCGAGCACGGCGGCACGATGGCCGACCTGCCCGTCTTCCGGGAGGAGCTGACGGTCCTCGTCGGCCGGCTCGTGCGCCACCGTCAGAAGGGCGGCGACCTCGTCTACGAGGCCTACGACGTCGACCTCGGTGGTTCGGGCTAGGGTCGGTCAGGCGCTGGGCTCGAACCGCGGACGCAGCGTGAAGCCCGACACCCCCTCGGTGCTCGTGCGCGAGGCCAGCACCTGGTGCAGCTGGATCTCGTTGCGTTCGAAGGCCAGCCGCGACCCCGCGAGGTAGAGGCCCCAGACCCGAGCGGTGCCGAGACCGGCGAGCTCCACGCAGTCCTCCCAGCTCTTCGCGAGGTTGGCGTTCCACGCCGCGCACGTGCGGGCGTAGTGCTCGCGGAGGTTCTCGTGGTGGCGCACCTCGAAGCCCTCGTCCTCCATGACCCGCACGATGTCGCCGCTGCCGGTCAGCTCGCCGTCGGGGAAGACGTAGCGGTTGATGAAGCCGCGGGGCGGCAGTCCCGGGTGCTGGTTGTCGGGGCGGGTGATGCAGTGGTTGAGCAGGCGGCCCTCGTCCCGCAGCCGCTCGCGCAGGAAGCGGAAGTAGGCGGGGTAGTTGCCGACGCCGATGTGCTCGGTCAGCCCGATCGAGCTGATCGCGTCGAAGCCGCGCTCGGAGACGTCCCGGTAGTCGCCGTGCCGGACCTCGGCCCGGTCGGCCAGGCCCTCGGCCTCGATCGCGGCCTGCGCCCACGTCGCCTGCTCGCGCGAGAGCGTCACCCCGAGCGCCGTGACGCCGTAGTGCCGCACCGCGTGGCGCACCATGCCGCCCCAGCCGCACCCGACGTCGAGCAGGCGCATGCCCGGCCGCAGGCCGAGCTTCCGGGCGACGAGGTCGTACTTGTACGCCTGGGCGTCCTCGAGCGAGGCCTCGTCGGTGGGGAAGCACGCGCACGTGTAGGTCATCGAGGGGCCGAGGACCTTCTCGTAGAAGGCGTTCGACACGTCGTAGTGGTGGCTGATGGCTTCGGCGTCGCGTGTCCGGCCGTGCCGCAACCCGTGTGCCAGCCGACGCAGCTGCCCCGGCGTCTCCTCAGGCGGCAGGGTCGGGGCGTGCGGCCGGTGGTGGGCGACGAAGCGCGCCAGCTCCGTCGCCTCGTGCCGCGAGGGGCGGCGCGGGGTGAGCCCGTCGCCGACGACGCGCAGCACGTCGTAGGGGTCGGCCTCGTCGATCCCGTCGATGACGAGGTCACCGAGCAGGTACGCGCGGGCGAGGCCGAGCTCGCCGGGCGCGGTCAGGAGGTGGTTGAGCGCGTCGGGGTTGGTCAGGCGCAGCACGAGCCCGTCGGGGCTGCCGCCCTCCGAGCCGTCCCACGCGACGACCCGCACCGGGGCCTCGGGGCCGAACACCTGGTCGAATGCCTGTCCCACTGTCAAGGTCATCGAGCCTGCACCGCCTTCTCGTAGAGCGTCGGGAACCGTCCCCCCGGGTCGTACCTGCGCTTGACGGGGGCGTATGCCGTGCCGCCGTAGAGGGCGGCGAAGGTCCCCTCGTCGTAGTACGCGTCGGAGTAGAGCGACTTGTGGCCGCCGAGCCGGGTCACCTCGGCCTCGATGCGGCGGTTGACGTCGCCGTCGGCCGCGCCCGGCTCGATGGCGACCGTCGACCAGAAGCCGACGTTGACGTAGCGCTCGTCCCGGCGCATCGGGTAGAGCGGCCACGGCGTCTCGTCGGGGGCCGCGCCCGGAGCCGGGCGCAGCTGGATCGGGCACAGCCAGACCGGTTCGATCGGCACCTCGTGCAGGAACCAGTCGACGAACTCGGCCGTGCGCGCGAGCGGGATCTCGACGTCCTGCACGACACGCTCGCGGTCGGGCAGTCCGCGCAGCCGGTCGAGCCGGCCCATGACGCGGTGCCGGTTCTCGAAGGCGACGATCCGCCAGTAGACGTCGCTGCGCAGTAGGTGGCGCGGCCAGAGCCGGCGGATCGCCGGGACCTGGGCGCCGAAGGCCCGGCTGCACCAGAACCAGTCGGTGTCCCAGCGCCAGAGGTAGTCGTGGGCGGTCAGCACGTCGGTGCGTCGCTGCTGGATCGAGCGGTAGAAGACGTGCTCGCCCGTGTAGTCGCTCGGCCGGGCCTGGCCCTCGAGGTGGTCGGTCCAGCGTCCGAGGCAAAGGTAGGCCTCAGTGGCGCCGAAGACGACGCCGTCGACGAAGTCGACCCGGTCGCCGTCCCACGTCTGGGACGACAGGACGACGTCGACCGCGTCGGTGAGGGCCCGCACCGAGTCGAACCGCACGTGCCGCAGGGCGACGTACGGCCGGGCGTGCTCGAGCTCGATGACGAGGTCGAGCGCGTAGCCGAGCGAGCCGTAGGAGTTGGGGAAGGTGTGGAAGAGGTCGGCGTGGTCGCCGTCGGGCGTCGCCGTCACGACCGCGCCGTTCCCGGTGAGGATCCGCATCGCGTGCACCGACTCGTGCGGCAGGCCGTTGCGGAACGACGCCGCCTCGATGCCGAGACCCGTGACGGCCCCGCCGATCGTGATGGTGCGCAGCTGCGGCACGACGAGCGGCACGAAGCCGTGTGGCAGGAGCTCGTCGACGAGCTGTTCGTACGTCGTCAGACCCCCGACGAGCGCGGTCGCCGGACCGCCGTCGACGCCGGGGCGGACCTCGACGACGCCGGACATGGCCGAGAGGTCGAGCCCGGGGGAGTCGGTGGCGCTGCGGTCGCGGAAGAGGTTGGACGTGCGCTTGGCGAGCCGGACGGGCCGGTCGGGCGGCAGGGCGGCATACGCCCTCCCCACCTGTTCGAGTGCACGCTCGTGCTCGCGGACCCGCTGGAGGGGATCGTGCCGATCCGCAGGAGACGTGACCTGAGGGGTTGCCACCATCTCAGTCAAACAGATCCGGATCGGGTGCGCTCGGCATGTGCGACTACTCGCGAGCGAGCATCGCCGCGCCGAGACCGACCATCATGACGCCGCCGGTGGCACCGAGCGTGTCGAGCCGGGCGGGCTTGCGGGCGAACCACTCCCGGGCCCGCGCGGCAAGCAGGGCCCACATGCTGTCGCTGCAGATGGCCATGAGGCCGAAGACCCCACCGAGCACGGCCATCTGGACGCCCACGTGGCCCGCGCCGGTGTTGACGAACTGCGGGAGGAACGCGACGAAGAAGAGGATCGTCTTCGGGTTGGTAAGGCCGACGATCGCACCGATGCGTAGGGCGTGTCCGCGCTTCGCCGACACGTGCGCCTCCATGGCCTCCCGGGCGTCGTGGCGGTGGCGGATGGCCTGGACGCCGAGATAGATGACGTAGGCGGCGCCCGCGACCTTGATGACGGTGTACGCGGTGATGCTCGCGGCGACGATCGCGCCGAGGCCGACGGCGACGAAGACGGCCTGCGCCGTGACGCCGACGGCGTTGCCGACGACCGAGAGCAGCGCCTCGCGCCGCCCGACGGTCAGGGCACGACCGATGGTGAAGAGCAGGCTGGGGCCCGGGACCTGGATGAAGAGGATCGACGCGACGAGGAACGCGACCCACTGGCTCGATGACGGCACCGGACCAGTGTGCTCCCGGCGGCCGACAAAGGGCAGGCGGTTTTCGAGGCTCGGACACTAGCGTCGGGGGGATGACGACGCCTGCTCGGACCGAGCGCACCGACCCGCCCCTCGCGGCCGACGAGGCCACCACCCTCGTGGCCTTCCTCGACTACCACCGCGACACCCTCCGTCTGAAGACCGAGGGCCTCACGGCCGAGCAGCTCGCCCAGCGCCTCGCGCCGTCGACCCTGACGCTCGGGGCCCTGCTCAAGCACGTCGCGCTCAACGAGGCGAGCTGGTTCGGCGAGGTGCTGCACGGACGTCCGATGCCCGAGCCGTGGGCGAGCGCGGACTGGGACGCCGACCGCGACTGGGAGATGACGTCGGCGCGCGACGACAGTCCCGAGGAGCTGCGCCGGATCATGGACGAGTCGGTCGAGCAGGCCCGGCGCGACATCGACGCGGCGCTCGCCGCGGGCGGCCTCGAGTTCCGCTCGGCGACGCTGTCGCGCAAGGAGAACCAGACGTTCAGCCTGCGCTGGATCCTGCTGCACATGATCGAGGAGTACGCCCGCCACAACGGCCACGCGGACTTCCTCCGCGAGGCGGTCGACGGCGTCACCGGGGAGTGACGGCCCGCCGGAGGCAGAAGCGACGGAGCGGCTCCGCCGGCATGACCTCGGCGAGGTCGCGGTAGCGCTGCGCCGCGTGCTCGCGTCGCCCCGTGCGCCACTCGAGGTCGGCGAGGGCGAGGCTCGCGTCGCGGCTGGCGTAGGCCGGTGACCCGGCCTCGATCGCGGCCAGCTCGGTCTCCACCTCGGCGACGGACCCACCGGGGTCGGCGGCGAGGATGCCCTGGGCCGTGGCGACGAGTCGAGCGACCCGGACGGAAGGGGAGGGCCACCGGTGCTCGAGCGCGCCGTAGAGCTGGACGATGCGCCTCCAGTCGGTGCGCTCGAACGACGGCGCGCTCGAGTGGACCCCGGCGATCGCCGCCTCGATGGCGAAGCGACCGTCTCCTGCCGCGGCGACCGTCGCGTCGGCGAGCCCGGCCCGGAGCAGGGCGCCGTCCCACCGGCTGCGGTCGACCTCGTCGAGCGCGAGCCCCGTCCCGGTCTCGTCGACGCGGCCGGGGCGACGGGCCAGGCCGAGCCGGATGACGGCTCGCAGGCCGCGTACCTCGGTGTCGTCGGGGTAGGCCGCGACGAGGGCGTCGGCGATGGACAGCGACTGGCGCCCGGTGTCGGCCAGGGCATCGGCAGGGTCGAGGACCGTCCGGTGCGCGACCGTGAACATGCCTGAGACGCAGGCGATGACGACAGGGAGCCGCCGACCGCGCTCGGTGGCGTCCGGCACGTGGAAGGTGCCCCGGGCTTCGGCGAGGGCCCGCTTGGCGCGCGTGAGCCGGGCTGCGGCCGCGGTGTCCTGCACGCCGAGGTGGCCCGCGATCTCCGGGATCGTCAGGCCGCACACGACGCGCAGGGCCAGGACCATGCGGGACGCGGGCGAGATGGCCTCGTCGCACGCGACGAAGAGCAGGGCGAGGCGGTCGTCGAGCCCCTCGCGTCCGTGCAGGGACAGGTCGTCGGCATCCATGGCGGCGTGGTCCGCCTCGGGACGGGCGAGCTCGGGGGCGAGCCGGCGCAGCGTCGTCCGCCGTCGGGCGTCGTCGAGCCAGGCGCGCCGGGCCACCGAGGTGCACCACGCGGCATACGACTCGATCGGCGCCCCGCCGGCGCGCTCGTGCGCGGCGGCTCGTGCGACGGCCTCGGCGGCATACTCCTCGGCGTCGTCGAGGCTCCCGGTGAAGGAGGCGAGGGCGCGCACGATGCGCGGCCACGCCTCCTCGAACTCACCCGTCCCGAGCGGCACTCACATCCCCGTCGGGAAGACCTTGCGCCACTCGATCCGACTGGTGGTCGGCACGAGGGCGGCGATCCGGCGGGCCGTGTCCTCGTCGTCGGTCTCGACGAGGTAGAAGCCCGTGATGACCTCCGAGGTGTCCGTGAAGGGCCCGTCGGTGTAGACCGCGTCCTCGACGGCGCGGTCTCCGGAGCCGGGAGTCACCGTGCCGCCGTGGCGGGAGTTCTGCAGGGCGGCGCCACCCATGATGCGGGCCCCGAGGTCGGCGACGGCCTGCTGGAAGGCCTTGTGCTCGGGGAACGACGCGTCCATGTCGGACGCCGCAGCGGCGCTGGGGTCCTTGCCGGCGGGGCCGGCGTCGGTCGTGGGCTCGCCACCGAGGTAGGCGTCGGAGTCCCAGTCACCCTCGTGGATCAGGTAGACATATGTGTCGGCCATGGCCGGCTCCTTCTCGAACGGGCGCGCAGCCGTGAGATCTGCGCGGGTGGCGACTCTCGCCACATCATCCTGACGAACTCGCCGGATGGGAATCGACACGCGGTCCCGAGAATCTCGGGCCGGCCCGGTCAGCTCCCCCCGAGACGCTCGAGGCGGCCCTCGAGCGAGGCCCGGCGGTGGGCGTTGCCCTCGAGGTCGAGGTAGCGCGTGCCGAACGTCGCGAGCAGTGCGTCGTCGAGTCGGCGCACCGCGCCGGGCGGGTACTTGTAGCCCATCCGCTCGATGAGGGTGGTGCCGTCGACGGGGGCGATGACCTCGGCGAGGGCGTCGACCGACGTGATGCCGAGCTCGAGCAGCAGGCCCGACACCCACGTGTAGTGGTCGGTGCGCGACCAGCCGGCGTCGGCGTACTTCGCGGCGAGGAACTTCGCGAGGTCCTGCGTGCTGATGCGGGAGTCCTGCGCCACCGCGTCGGGCGGACTGGCCGGCAGGGCCATCTGGAGCCGGTCGCGGATGGCCGAGAACTCGCGGTCGGCGAGCTCGATGAGCCCGGCGGCCAGCGTGAAGCGGCGGTCGAGGTCGTGGGCGTGCTCCTCGGGGACGGTGCCCTTGTAGCGGATGTCGTGCTCGAACTCGGCCCACGCGTGCTGGAGCACCGTCCGGATCTGCACGGACGCGCTGCGTCGGCGGAGCGCCTCGTAGGCCGTCGGGACGGTGCGACTCGCGTCGACGGCGACGAGCAGGTGGCGGCTCGCGTAGCCGAAGCGTCCCGATCGTGCGGTCTCGAGGCCCATGTCGCGGTCGTCCAGGACGGCGAGCTCCTCGGCCAGCAGCTCGGCCACGGCGGCGACGTCGTCGTGGACGTAGGTGATGACGCGCACGCCGATCTGGTCGGTGATGTCGGCGAGCGGGTCGGGGAAGAGCAGCTCTCCGTCGCGGCGTCGCTCGGCCTTGGCGGCGAAGGACGCCACGGACTTCGTACGGCCGCTCACGCTGAGGTAGTTGATGCCCGCCTCGTCGAGGAGGCCGGTGACCATCTCGACGAAGAGCGCCGTCGCGGCCTCGACCTCGGGGCGCACCGCGGCGTACGCCAGCGCCACCTCGCTCGTCTCGGTGGGCTCGACGGGCTCGTTGGGCGGGGTGCTCGCCCCGTCGGTCGCGCCTGCTCCATCGCTGTCGGACATGCCGCCATCCTGCCGTGCTCGCAGGACCGGCGGCGACCGGTAGTCGTGGAACCACCAGAGGTCCTCGCGCTCCGAGGCGCCCCACCCGTGCCGCACACCCCACCACGTCGGTGCCTGCGTCCACACGGCCCCATGTGCCGGGAACGCGCGCCTGGCCGCGTCGACGAGCCCGACCGCGCCGTCGTCCTCCCAGTCGTGGCATCGCGGCCTCACGTCGTCACTCTGCGGACACGGGAACAGGTGAGTCAGGCCGACGCCGAAGCCGAGTGCGCGGTAGAGCGAGATCGCGGACTCGAGCGTGATGCTGTGGTGGCCGCTCTCGAGCCGGGAGATGCGGCTGTGCGGGACGTCGAGCCGCTCCGCGAGGGCGCGCTGGCTCAGCAGGTAGGTCCGGCGCACGTGCCGCAGCGCGTTGCCGAACGCATCGGGGCCGTGGCCGAGGGGGACGGTCATCGGTCCACGGTCCCGGCTCCGCAAGCGCGCCGTCGCCGCTGAGCTCGGCACTGTGGACGAGCGGTCGCCCGGCCCCGAGGGTGTGGACGACCGCCACGAGGCCGGCGGGCCGCAGTGCCGTCACGGACGCTGTGCGTTGGGTTGCCCGGTGACTCAGCCGCCGGCGGGGATCTCGCGCGCGCTGTGCGTTGGGTTGCCCGGTGACTCAACCGCCCGGCGCGGCCGTCTGAGTCACGTGATGACCCAATGCACAGGGGGCACCCACGGTGGCCGTGGAAGCGTCGACTCGGACCGGGCGGGGGGAATGGCGTGGACGGGCGGGGCGGGCAGGTGCGAGCGTGTCGCCATGCACCTCGAGACCGCCCGCCTCACCATCCGTCCCTGGTCGCACGACGAGGCCGAGCGGCTGCTCGACATCCAGAGCCGCATCGAGGTCGTGAAGTGGCTCGGCGACGGCGAGCCGGTCCTCATGAAGGACCTCGACGAGGCGCACACCCGCATCGACCGCTACCTCGAGCGCAGCGAGGCGCCGCCGCTCGGCTTCTGGGCCGTCGAGGTCCGTGAGACCGGGGTCGTCGCCGGCTCCGTCATCCTGCTGACCCTGCCGGACGCCGACGACGGCGAGGTCGAGGTGGGCTGGCACCTGCACCCCGACTCGTGGGGCCACGGCTACGCGACCGAGGCGGCGACCGCGGTCATCCAGCACGGTTTCGACGGCGGCTTGCCCGAGGTCTACGCCCTGACCCACACGACGAACGAGCCCTCGCAGGCGGTGTGCCGCCGCCTCGGCCTCGACGACCTCGGGATCATGGAGAAGTGGTACGCGGACGAGTCGCGCGTCTACCGCACCACCCCGGAGCGCTGGGCCAACCGCGCCTGAGTATGCCGTCCGGCCGGTTCAGCCGCCGACGTGCACCTGCGGGCGACGGTCGGCTTCGGGCTCGGCCCGCCGGATGATCTCGTGCGTCAGGGGCGGGATGTCGCCCTCGCCGGCGAGCAGGAAGCGCAGCACGTTCTGCCCCGGCGCCTTCTCGCTCCACTCGAAGTAGATGTGGGGCGGCTTGCTGACGCGGTCGCGGACGTCGAGCAGGACCGCAGCGAGGACGTTGGGCACCGATGGGCCGGTCGCGCGCAGGATGTAGTGGCCGCCGACGACGGCGGACCCGACGTGCACGGTGGTCGCGAAGTCGCTCGCGTCGCTGATCTCCACCTCGAGGAAGATCGCGCCCTGCCGGGCGTTGAGGTGGTTGTGCATGCGGACGTCGAGGGACTTCGCGCGGTACTCGTCGCGGTCCCCGGCGTTGATCTTGTTGGCGATGAACCGCAGCGGCTGGGGACCGAGCGCGGCGTCGTCGAGGATCGCCCGCGCGCTGTCGTCGTAGACGACCCGCTGCACGCGCAGCTCGGTCGAGCGCACGATGCGCGACCAGACGCTGATGACGACGATGAGGGCGATGAAGATCAGGGCGATGACGAGACCCTCGGGGCGCTGCTCGATCGTGATCGTGATCGTATAGACGAAGATCGCGCTGACGACGGCGAAGAAGGCGGCTGCCGCGCGGTGGCCGCGCCGCAGCTCGGTGAGGAACACGGCGATCGCGGCGGACGTCATGAGCGCGAGCACGCCGGTGGCATACGCCCCCGCCTGCTCGTCGACGTTGGCCCCGAAGGCCAGCGTCACGACCGCGGCGATGAACGACAGGACGAGCACGAGCGGCCGCGTCGAGCGGGCCCAGTCCGGCGCCATGCCGTAGCGCGGCAGGTAGCGCGGGACGATGTTGAGCAGGCCCGCCATGGCTGAGGCGCCGGCGAACCACAGGATGCCGATCGTCGAGATGTCGTAGATCGTGCCGAAGCCCTCGCCGAGCAGGTCGTGGGCCAGGTAGGCGAGGGCGCGGCCGTTGGCAGGCCCTCCCGGCTGGAACGCCTCGGCCGGGATGAGCAGGGTCGTGACGAGCGAGGAGCCGATGAGCAGGACGCTCATGATGAGCGCGGCTGTCGTCAGCAGCTTGCGCGCGTTGCGGATGCGGCCCTCCGGCTTCTCCGGCGTGTCGGCCGGGTCGCCCTTGACGAGGGGCATGACGACGACGCCCGTCTCGAAGCCGGAGAGCCCGAGCGCCAGGGCCGGGAAGACGAGCAGGGACGCGCCGATGATCCCGAACGGGGCCGAGTGGGCCGAGGTCATCGCCGTGATCCAGTCGCTGAACGCCGTCGGGTGGTCGCCGATCTCGACGACGCCGCGCACGAGCACGACGAAGCTGAGGCCGAGGTAGGCCACGACGAGGACGACGGCGATCCCGATGGCCTCCTTGAAGCCCTTGAGGAAGATGCCGGCCAGGAAGACGAGCAGCGTCAGCGTCACACCGACCTGGTGGCCGGTCAGCGTGCTCTTGAGGTACGGGTTCTCGATGAGGTGGGCGCTCGCGTCGGCCGCCGACAGGGTGATCGTGATGATGAAGCCGGTCGCGACGAAGCCGATGAGGCACAGCACGAGGATCTTGCTCGGCCAGTAGGACAGCAGCCGCTCGAGCATCGAGAGACTGCCGTCGCCGTGCGGGCTCTCGGCCGCGACGCGGCGGTACATCGGGAGGGCACCGAAGAGCGTGATGAGCACGAGGACGAGCGTCGCGACGGGCGACAGCGCGCCGGCCGCGAGGGCCGCGATGCCGGGCTGGTAGCCCAGCGTCGAGAAGTAGTCGACACCCGTCAGGCACATGACGCGCCACCACGGCTGCACGTGCTGCTGCTCGGTCGCCTCGCGCTCGCGCTCGTAGTAGCCGCCCGGGTCGGCCTCCTCGGCGTCGAGGAACCACCGCATGAGGGGTGTGCGCTCCGCACTCTGTGTGATCACGGCGGCGAAGTCTAGGGGTCGGCGCTGGGAGCGCCCTACCGGCGGCGCGACCGGGACTGGTAGGCGAGGGAGAGGACGACGAGCCCGAGGGCCCACAGCGCATGGACTCCGTTGACGACGAGCAGGACGACGACGGACACGTGCGCGACGAGCGCGGTCCACCAGCCGCGGGTGCCGCGGGGCAGCAGGCGCAGGGCGGAGGCCGTGCCGAGCACGTAGACGAGCGTGAAGCAGCCCGTCGCGAGCAGCATGAGCGGCGTGAGGCCGAGGTCGAGCGTGACCGCGAGGACGAGCGAGAGCATCGAGCCGGCCGTGACGAGGGCGATGCTGCGGCGTGGAACCTGTCCGGCCTCGCCGCCCCGCGCCAGCCATCGCGGCAACGCACCGTCGCGAGCCAGCGCCGCGCCCAGCCGAGAGCCACCGGCGTAGTAGGCGTTCATCGCCCCGACCGTCAGCAGCACCGCCACGACGGCGGTCACGACGCGGGCCTGCTCGCCGAGGGCGATCGCCATGAGGTCCGAGAGCGGCGCCTGGCTGTGGCCCGTCGCCGGTCCCAGCACGAGGACGCTCGTCGTCGCGAGCCCGAGGTAGAGCACCCCGACGACCGCGACGGCGATCCCCGTCGCGCGCGGCACGTCGCGGCGCGGGTCGCGGTAGTCCCCGGCGAGCGAGGCGACGGCCTCCCACCCGGCGAAGCCCCAGACGAGCACGGCAGCCGCGGTGCCGACGGCGGCCCACCCGTTCGGGGCGAAGGGGGTCAGCGACGCCGTGCTCCCGTGCGGTAGGGCGACGGCCATCGTCGCGGTCATGAGCAGGGCGAGCACGGTCGCGAGGCCGAGCTGCACGCGGCCCGAGAAGCGCAGGCCGGCGAGGTTCATCAGTCCGGTGCCGAGGATGAGGGCCGCCGCGACGACGACGGTCGTCGTGCGTCCGCCGCCCACGACGTCCGCGACGTAGCCGCCGGCCATCATCGAGGCGGGTGGGGCCCCGACGGGCACGGCGAAGTAGAAGCACCAGCCGACCGCGCCCGCCGCGCGGTCCCCGAAGGCCCGACGGACGTACGTCGACACGCCACCGCCGTCCGGGTGCCGGGCGCCCAGTGCGGCGAACGTGCTCGCGAGCGGCACCGAGAGGAGCACGAGCGCCGCCCACGCGAGCAGCGAGGCGGGGCCGGCGACCTCGGCGGCGAGGGCGGGCAGCGTGATGACGCCGGTGCCGAGCACGGCGCCCACCGACAGGGCAGCCCCCTGTGCGACGGTGAGCGTGCCCCCGGTCGTGGAGTGGCCGGGGGTCGAGGTGGCCCCGGGGATGCGTGCGGTCGTCGCCATGGCTCCAGACTCCCGCCCAAGTGGACCGGTCAGAAGTGCCACTTCTTGCCAGGCTGTTTGGGCCAATCCAGACTGGTGGCATGGACCTGCACCTCAGCCTCACCGGGTCGGGCGACCTCACCGCCCAGATCTACGCCCAGCTGCGCGCCGCGGTCCTCGACGGCCGCCTCAGCGGTGGCGACCGGGTGCCCGCCTCCCGTGACCTCGCCGCGAGCCTCAGCGTCTCGCGGGGCACGGTGACGGCGGCCTACGACCGGCTCCTCGCCGAGGAGCTGCTCGAGAGCCGTCGCGGGGCCGGGACCTTCGTCGCGGCCGGGTGCGTGCCGCCCGCTCGGATGACCGGGCGACGGGCCCGGGCGGGAGCCGTCACGGCCACGTCGCTCTGGGCGACCGAGCCGGACGTGCGGCCTGCACCCGGTCCTCGGGGCGCGCTCCACGACTTCTCCGTCGGGGTGCCCGACGACTCGCTCTTCCCCCTCGCGACGTGGCGACGTCTCGTCAGCGGCACGCTGCGCCGGGGCCGCCTGTCCGCCGGCACCTATGACGATCCCGGCGCGAACCGTGGCGGGAGCCGTCTCGAGGCCGAGATCGCGAGGTATGCCGGCGTGTCCCGGTCGGTCGTCGCGTCCGGTGCCGACGTGGTGACCACTGCGGGGGCGCAGCAGGCGCTCGACCTCGTCGCGCGGGTGCTCGTCGAGCCCGGCGACGTCGTGGCCGTCGAGGACCCGGGCTACAGCGCCGCGACCCGCCTCTTCGCCACCCACCGCGCCGTCGTCCGAGGCGTCCCGGTCGACGGTGAGGGGATCGTCGTCGACGCCCTTCCGGACGCGGCCCGACTCGTCTACGTCACGCCGTCGCACCAGCACCCGACCGGGGTCGCGATGTCACGTGCCCGGCGGATCGCCCTGCTGGAGTGGGCCGTCCGGCACGGAGCGGTCATCGTCGAGGACGACTACGACAGCGAGTTCCGCTTCGCCGACCGGCCCCTCGAGCCGCTGCAGAGCCTCGACCGCGACGGGCGCGTCGTCTACGTCGGGTCGTTCTCCAAGTCGCTGCTCCCGGGGCTCCGCGTCGGCTACGCGATCGCCCCGGCGACGCTGACGCCCGCCCTGCGCGAGGCCAAGCGGGTCACCGTCTGGGACGGCGACGTCGTGACCCAGGGGGCGCTCGCGGACTTCCTCGCCGAGGGGCACCACGCCGCCCACGTCAAGCGCGCGACGAAGGTCTACCGCGCCCGGCGGGAGGCGCTGCTCGAGGTCCTCACGAGCCCCGACGGCCTGGGCGACTGGCTCGAGGTCGTCCCGTCGGCGGCGGGCCTGCACCTGTGCGCCCTGCTGCGCGACCCGGACCTCGACGACGTGGCGATCGCCGAGGCCGCCCTGGCCGTGGGGGTGTTCGTCGAGCCGCTGTCGGTGCGGCACCTCGAGCAGCCGGCCCGCCACGGGTTCGCCTTCGGGGTCGGCGGCATACCCCTGACGGGCATCGGCCCGGCGCTCACCGCGCTGCGGGGTGTCCTCAGCTCGAGCCGGCCGGGACGCCCCGGCGGCGGATGATCGCGAACTGCGTCGCGAGCGGGATGATCCCGAGGATCAGGACCATCGGCACGGCGAAGCCGAGGCGCAGGTTGTCCGAGCCGACGGCTCCGGTCAGCACGGCACCGAGCAGCGCTCCGACGTAGTTGAACTGGTTGAAGCGGGCGACGACCTGGTCGGTCTTGTCGATGCGCTCGCCGGCGGAGTCGGCGTCGCCAGCGGCGATGGCACCCGCCGCCGAGAAGCTGAGGGGCGCGATGGTCGCGACGGCGCCGCCGAGGATCGTGAAACCGACGACGGCGACCACCCACGTCGGCGCGAAGACGATGACGGCGAGCGCCAGGGCGGCGACGACGCCGCTGATCCGGAGCAGCCACACGGCGCCGTGGCGGTCGACGAGACGGTCGCCGACGGTGCGGGCCAGGAGCGTCGCGACGAGGTAGGGGAGCGTCGCGAGCGCGGTGAGCCCCGTCGGGGCGTCGAGCGTGCCGTCGAGGTAGACCGGTCCCCACGTCGTCGCGGCCGTGTCGACCATGTAGAAGAGGACCATCGCGACGCCGAGGAGGGCGATCCGCCGCCACGGCACGTCGACGGTGGCGTCGGTCTCGGCAAGGCGGTCGCGACGGACGTACGGCGCGGCCAGCGCCGCGACGGGGAAGACGAGCAGCGGGAGCAGGGCCGGCCCGAGGTCGACGCCCGACGTCGCCAGCGTGACGAGCGTGCCGAGGATGCCGCCGGCGGTCCAGAAGGCGTGGAAGGAGGGCAGGATCGGGCGGCGGTAGAGGTGCTCGACGGTGACGGCCTGCATGTTCGACGACGCGTCGACGAGACCGAGCGCGAGCCCGTAGGCCGCGAGCCCGCCGACGAAGACCCCGAAGGTCGGTGCGACGAGCAGCACCGCGAAGCCGGCCGTGGCCACGACGAGCCCCACGCGGACGACCATGGCGCTCGACGAGCGTGCGGCGACGAGCTCGGCGACGACCGAGCCGACGCCCGCGAGGAGCACGACCATGAGGAGCAGGCCGCTGACGGCGAGCTCGTCGAGCGACCACTTCTCCTGGACCTGCGGCAGGCGAGTGGTGAGCGAGATGAAGAGCAGGCCCTGGACGAAGAAGGCGGTGCCGGCGGCGAGGCGTGCCCGCAGCAGGGAGGAGGACTCGGCCCGAAGTGTCACGGTGGGTCACACTGTCGGTCGCCAGACCCGCCGTCAAGACTCATGCCGTGGTTCCGCGAGTCAGCAGCAGGCGTCGCCGCGCCAGTTCGAACGTCCCTCGCGGACCGCCACGGCCGCGATGACGAGCGCCGCGACGGGGTCGAGCCACCACCAGCCGAGGAGGGCGTTGGCGAGGAGGCCGACGAGGAGCACGCCCGAGAGGTAGGTGCAGAGCAGCGTCTGGGTGCCGTCGGCGACGACCGCTCCGGACCCGAGCTCGCGGCCCGTGCGCCGCTGCCACTGCGAGAGCAGCGGCATGACCGCGAGTGACAGGGCGGCGAGCGCGATGCCGACGACCGAGGTGTCGGGCTGCTCGCGGGCCACGACGGCGCGCACCGACTCGACGGTGACGTAGGCGGCCAGGGCGAAGAAGGAGACGGCGATGAGGCGTCGGGCCAGGTGCTCGCGCTCCTCCGGTACGGGGTGTCCGAACTGCCAGAGGATGACGAGCCCGCTCATCACCTCGACCGTCGAGTCGAGCCCGAAGCCGACGAGCGCGGTCGAGTCGGCCACGCGCCCGGAGGTGATGGCGACGACCGCCTCGGCGACGTTGTAGGCGACCGAGGCCGCGGCCAGCAGCCGGGCCCGGCGCACGAGCGCGGCCCGCCGTGACGGCGGCAGGAGCGAGAAGACGGGCCGGGACGGGGTGCTCACCAGTCGGCCCCTCGGCACTCGGACCGGTCGGTCGTCTCGACCTGGAGCGTCGCGTGGGCGACATGGAAGCGGTCGCGCAGCATGGCGCTCGCGGCCTCGAGCACCTCGGGCGCCGCATCGGCACGGGTCGTCACGAGGTGCGCCGTCGCGACGTCCATGCCAGAGGTCAGCGTCCAGACGTGGAGGTCGTGGACCTCGGTGACGCCCGGCACCTCGCCGAGCGCGGCCAGCAGGTCGGTGGGCTCGAGGCCCGTCGGGGCGTGCTGGCCGAGCACGGCCACGACCTCGCGGCCGAGCCCGACGGCACGCGCCGCCACGAAGACGGCGATGGCGAGCGCGACGACGGTGTCCCACCACGCGCTCCCGGTGGCCCCGACGAGGATCGCAGCCGCGATGACGCCGACCGAACCGACGGTGTCGGCGACGACCTCGAGGTAGGCGCCCCGGACGTTGAGGCTCTCCCCGGCGCCCCCGCGCAGCAGGAGGAGGGCGACGACGTTGACGAGGAGGCCGATCGCACCGACGACGAGCATGGTGCCCGAGGCGATCTCGGGGCTCGAGCCGATGCGCCCGAGCGCCTCGACGGCGATGTAGACGGATACCCCGAGCATGAGCAGCACGGCGAGACCCGACGCGAACACCTCGGCACGGTAGGAGCCGAACGTGCGTCGGCCGGTCGTGTCGGCGCGCGTCGCGATGCGCGTGGCGACGAGCGCGGCGCCCAGGGTCACGACGTCGGCGGCCATGTGCCCGGCGTCGGAGAGGAGGGCGAGGGAGTCGGACGCGAGGCCGGCCGCGAGCTCGACGCAGAAGAAGGCCGCGACGAGGCCGAAGGCGACGGCGAGCCGCCACCGGTGGCGCCCCCCGGCGTGGACCGCGGCGGCGCCCTCGGTCGGCCCGTGCCCGTGCCCGTGGCTCACCGGTGGCGCTCGCCGTCGTGGAGGGCGTGCTCGCGCGTCACGTCGAGGAGCAGGCGGACGTGGGCGTCGGAGAGCCGGTAGTAGATGTTGCGGCCCTCGCGCCGACCGGTGACGACGGCCGAGGCGCGGAGCAGCCGGAGGGCCTGCGAGACCGTGGTCTCGGCGGTGCCGGTCGCGGCCGCGAGGTCGCAGACGCAGAGCTCGCCGGCCTCGAGGAGGGCGTAGAGCATCCGGGCCCGGGTCGGGTCGCCGAGCAGCTTGAAGACGCTCGTGACGCGCGCGAGCTCCTCGACGCCCGGGGCGTTGTCGGTGGCCAGGGCGACCTTCTCGGGGTGCACGCACGGGGCGGTGCAGCCGTCGAGTCCGGTGACGGTGCTCATGGTCGTCCCTCTCATCTGAATGGATGATCAGATGTCACTGTCGTGCCACCTGCCCTCCGGCGTCAACCTGGCGGCAGACTGTCCGACATGTTGAGACTGACGGTCACCGTCCCGAGCGAGCTGACCGAGCAGGTCACCGCCGTGCTCGCCGACTCGAGCGCCGTGAGCACGCTGTCCGTTCTGCGCGGCGCGGCAGTGCGCCCGGTGGGCGACGTCGTGCACGCCGACGTCGCCCGGGAGGGGGCCAACGTCCTCGTCGACCGGCTCCGGGACCTCGGGGTCCACGAGGGTGGGACCCTCCAGATCGAGCCGGTCACGACGTGGGTCTCGCGCGCCGGCTTCGAGGCCGACGAGGAGACGCCCGGGAGCAGCGCCGACGCCGTCGTGTGGGCCCAGGTCGCCCAGCGTTCCTACGACGACAGCGAGCTGAACTGGACCTTCCTGTCCTTCATGTCGCTCGCCACCCTCATCGCCGGCATCGCGATCGTCCTCGACTCGCAGATCCTCGTCATCGGGGCGATGGTGCTCGGTCCCGAGTTCGGGGCGATCGCCGCCCTCGGCGTCGCGCTCGTGCGACGACGCCCGCTCCTGCTCGCGGTCGCGGCCCGCGCCCTCGTCGTCGGCTTCGTCGTGGCCATCGCCGTCACGTGCCTCGCCGGTCTGGCCGGCCGGGCCCTCGGGTGGATCACCCTCGACGACATCTCCGGCGACCGACCGGCCACCCACTTCATCTACTCGCCCGACAAGTGGTCGTTGATCGTCGCGGTCCTCGCGGCTGCCGCCGGCGTGCTGTCGCTGACGTCGGCCAAGCTCGGTGGCCTCAGTGGCGTGTTCATCTCGGTGACGACGATCCCGGCCGCCGGCAACGTCGCGCTCGGGCTCGCCTTCGGGGCGTGGGGCGAGGTGCGCGGCAGCGGCCTCCAGCTCGTCGTCAACATCGTCGGGATGGCGCTCGCCGGCTGGCTCACCCTCGCGCTCCAGAAGGCCGTGTGGTCGCGGGTGCCGGCACCGCGGTCGCACTCGAGGCTGAGCCGCCGGATCCATGCGGAGCCGCGACCGCGCCTCTAGGCCGCCTGGTGCGGTCGGCCCCACGCGGTCGACGCCGACGGAGAGATCGCCGGGGGCGGCTTCACGGAGTCGTTGTCGTCGGTCGGGGCGCGGGCGTCGGCAGCGTGAACGTCGTCGTCAGCGCACCGTTGACGAGCGAGAGCAGGATGCCGGTCTCCTGACGGATGACGGCGTACCGGCTCTGGGCCACCGGCGAGTTCGCCGTCGCCTCGTCGGACGCGGCGCGGGCGAAGAGTCCGAGCGACCCCAGCCGGCCGTAGTAGCTCGGCGCGTCCAGGCCCGGCGGAGGACCGTTCGCGCCGAGCCGCTCGAGGTGCTGGGCCATGAGGTCGAGCTGGAGCGCGGCGGCGTTGCCGGACAGCGCCATCCGGTCGAGCAGCCGCACGTCGACGACGAGGTTCGAGTAGTCAGCCAGCGCAGCGGGCCGGTTGAAGACGGTGCTCGTCGTCAGGCTCGGTCTCGGGAGTGCCGTGACGGTGACCGTCGGCGTGGCGAGGACCGTCGCCGTCCTCACGACCGTCGTCGTCGCGGTGACGGTACTCGTGTCGACCTCCGTCACCGTCACCGTCTCGGTCGGCACCGGCGTGCCCGTGGAGCCGGCCACCTGGCTGAGGTCGATCTCGGGCTTGCCGGACGAGCACCCGACGAGGGCGAGGGCAGCCGACAGCGCCAGGGCTGTGGCGACCTTGGCTCGGCGCACGACCGGCTCCTGTGCTCGACGTGGACAGTGGGTCGATTGTCATCGTTGGGCCGCCGCCGTGGGACCGAATGCGCGAATCGTCCGGTCAGGTGCGCGCCGCCGCGAGCTGCGGGCGCGTGAGGAAGAGCGCGCCGTCGAGCCGCGCCCCGCGCAGGTCGGCGTCGCGCAGGTCCGCACCGAGCAGGTCGGCCCACCGCAGGTCGGCGTCGCGCAGGTCCGCAGCGATGAGCAGCGCGCCCCGGAGGTCGGCCGTGCGCAGGTCACGGCCGCGGAGGTCGGCGGCGACGAGGTCGGCCCCGGCCCGCAGCCGCCGGGCAGGAGGGCGTATGCCGTCACGCCGCCTCCGACGTGCGCGTGCCGTCGCGCTGGCGGCCCGCAGCAGGCCACCGACCCGGGACCGCACGGCGACGAGGTCCACGGCGAGCAGCTGGTCCGGAGACCCGGCCGTCGAGGTCCTGACCTCCTCGGCGGACGCGGCGAGGCCGGACCGGGTCGGCTCGTCCGGGTCGAGCGCGAGGGCCTCGCCGAGGTGGGCGAGCATCTCGTGCAGCTGGCGCATGACGGGCAGGACGGCATACATCGTCGGGGCGGTCTCGGGGGCCTCGCGCCACGAGACGCCGCCGAAGGTCACCTGCGAGACCTGCTGGCCGGCGCCGAAGCAGTCGAACGTCACGCACCCGCGCCACCCGCCCTCGAGGAGCCGGTCGTGGATGCCGCACCGGTGGTCGGCGAGGAGGTTGCGGCAGGGCTCACCGCCGGACTTGTCGACGGGGAAGTCGGCCGACCGGGCGAAGGGGAGGGCGACGCAGCACAGGCCGAAGCACCGCGAGCAGTCGGCCTCGAGCGCCGGCGCCCCGTGGGAAGGGGTGCTCACGGCAGCTCGTTGCTGACCATCGTCGTGCGGTCCGTCCCGCCGCCCCCGCCGTCGTCGTCGTCGGCGTAGCGCAGCGCGTCGACGGTGCCGAGCGGGAGCTCCACCGTGTCGGGCGTGACCGTCACTGCGGACACGGGGAAGGACGCGTGGCCCTGGAGCTGGAGCCACGTCGTGCGCCCCTCCTCGATCTCCCCGTCGCGCCGGCCGTCGGTCCCGATCCGCCAACGCTGCACGGTCGCTCCGTCCTCGTCCGGGGCGACGAACCGGTTGACGCGCTGCCACGGCGGTCCCTCGGCGGGCTCCACGAGGTGGGTGGTCGTGCGTCCGTCGGGACACCCCGCGCGGATCTCGTCGGCGGTGACCGGCGTCGGTGCGGTGCCCGGTGCGAGCACGTGGGGATCGCTCATCCCGCCAGTATCACGGGCCGTCGGGCGCCCCGTCACCGTCGAGGTCGACGACGAGCTTGCCGAGCGTGCCGTTCGCGAAGTCGGCCAGGGCGGAGGGCGTGCCGTGAGCGAGCAGGCGCGCTGGATCGCCACGGACGTCAGGCGGTCGACCTGGTTCGCGGCGAGCCGGCCGGGCAGCGCCGGGGTGGGGGTGTTCGCGGATCGGTGAAACGCGCCGTCAGAGCAGCGAGCTGGGGTCGTCCGGGATGTCGGCGGCATACGACTGGAGCAGCTGGAGCGGCACGATCTCGAGCGCGCGCTCGTGCGTGGCGGCGAGGAAGACCGGCGCGGCGGCGCCGTCCTGGTGGGCCTCGAGCCATCGGCTCGCGACGACGCACCACCGGTCGCCCGGCGTCAGGCCGGGGAAGCGCCACTCAGGACGGGGCGTCACGAGGTCGTTGCCGACGCTGCGCTGGTGCTCGAGGAACTCGGTCGTGACGACGACGCAGACGGTGTGGCTGCCCCGGTCCTCGGGCCCGGTCGTGCAGTAGCCGTCGCGGTAGAAGCCGGTCAGCGGGTCGGTGCCGCAGGCCTCGAGCTCGCCGCCGAGCACGTTCCGTTCCCGAGCTGCCATGACCCAAACCTAGTGGCGGGCTGCTCGCTAGGCTGGCCCCATGCTGGGAGTGAAGGACTACGAGCAGGACTACATCGACGCCTGCCGGTCGCGGGTCGAGACCCAGGTCGTGATGTTCCACGAGGTGGCGCAGGCCGCACGCGACCACGGTGACGCCGACGTCTCCCACCTCGAGGGCGCGCTCGAGTCGCTCGAGTACGAGTACTTCAACAACATGCTCATCGTCCTCGACGGCTACTTCGTCCACCGCCTGCGCGGCGTCGAGGGCAAGGACGGCAACGCGCTCAACGAGGTGCGCGTGCTCGTGCGCTCGCTCATGGAGAACGGCGGCACCGTCATGGCCGACCCGCAGATCCGGCTCGACCCGGCGCGCAGCGTCCTCGGCCTGGAGGTCGGTGCCCCCATCACGCTGACCCTCCAGAAGTACCGCCGGATCTCCGACGCCTTCCTCCGCGAGATCGAGAACAAGTTCTCGCGCGACGACTGACCGGGACCCACCGCCCTCCCGTCCGACATGCCCGCAGATCGAAGGAGATCCGCCGTGCCCCGCGCTCCGATGTCCGCCGAGGTGCGACGTGACGCCGTGGGGGTCCCGCACCTGCGCGCCGGCGACGTCATGGAGCTGGCCCGCCTCCAGGGGCGCATCACCGCCCTCGACCGGGCGTGGCAGGTCGAGCACCACCGCTGGCGGATGGAAGGGCGGACGGCCGAGTACGTCGGCGCGCACGGGCTGCCCTGGGACCGGTTCGCCCGGCAGGTGCTGCTCGAGCCGACGGTGCGGCGCTGCTTCGAGCGGCTCGACCGTGAGACGCGGACGTGGCTGACGGCATACGTGGACGGCGTCAACGAGACCCTCGCCGAGGGGCTCGCGGGCACGCCCGAGGTCGCGCTGCTCGGGCTCCAGTCGTATGCCGCCGCGCCCCGCCCGTGGGAGCCGTGGACGCCGCTCGGCATCTTCTGGGGCATCCACCTGCTCTTCGGGACCTTCCCGGCCAAGCTCTTCAACGCGCACGTCGCCGACCGTCTCGGCGCCGAGGCCCTCGCCCTGTTCCACGCCGAGGGCGTCGAGCGGGCCGAGGCCTCGGGGAGCAATGCGTGGGTCATCGGCGGGGAGCGCACGGCGAGCGGGCTGCCCCTCCTCGCGGGTGACCCGCACCGCACGATCGAGCTGCCCGGCTGCTACCAGCAGGTCGGCCTGGCCTGCCCCGAGTTCGACGTCGTCGGCTTCACCTTCCCGGGGGTGCCCGGCGTGCAGCACTTCGCCCACACGGGCACCGTCGCGTGGGGCATCACGAACGCCATGGCCGACTACCAGGACCTGACGCTCGAGTCCCTCGGTCACGTCGGCCACGGGCCCGACGGATCGCCGCTGCTCAAGGCGCGCGGCATCGACGGGTGGGAGCCGGTGCGCGCCTCGACCGAGACGCTGAGGGTGCGCGGCGAGGCTGACGTGACCGTGCCCGTCGTCGTCACCTCTCGCGGGCCGGTCGTCACCGGCCTCGAGGCGGAGATCGAGCGGCTCGTCGCCGAGGCCGAAGCACCGCCGCAGTGGACCGACGAGAGCGTCCAGCCGCGCCGGGCCCACCCGGCCGCCCACAGCCTGCGCACGCCGACCCACGTCGAGGAGGACCTCGGCTTCGGCGCCCTCCTGCCCCTCCTTCGGGCGCGGACGGTCGCCGACGTCGAGGAGGCCCTGTCGCGCTGGGTCGAGCCGGTCAACAGCGCGCTCGTCGCCGACGACACGGGTCGCGTCCGTCACCTCGTCGTCGGTCGCGTGCCCGAGCGCGACGAGGTCGGGGCGGTGCTGCCCGTCCCGGCGTGGGACCCCCGGCACATCTGGCACGGCTACCGGCGGGGGCCCGGCAGCGACGTCGACGACGTCATGGTCAGCGCCAACGACCGGGCCAGCGGCGGCGGGCTCGGGGTGGAGTACGCAACGCCCTTCCGGGCCGGTCGCATCCGCGAGCTCGTCGAGTCGGGGGAGCAGCTGACCGTCGACGACTGCGCGGCGATCCACGTCGACACCCGCAACGGACAGGCCGACCTCATGCGCGAGCTCGTCGCGGCGGCAGAGGTCACGGGGGCCGCCGCCGCCGTGCGGTCCGAGCTGCTCGCCTGGGACGGCCACAGCGACACCGGCAGCCGCGGTGCCGCGCTCTTCGCCGCCTGGCGCACGGCGCTCGTGCGGTGGTTCTCCGAGCACCCGGTCCTCTCCGCGCTGCACGAGCCGAGCGGCCACTCCCGCATCTTCGCCGCGTGGACCGACGTCGTGACGCAGATCGGGGTGGGCTGGCACTCGATGGCGCACCTCGGTCCGGCCCACGGCATCGAGGTGCGCGAGGGCGTATGCGTCGCGCTCGAACACGTCGCGGCGCACCATGACTCGCTGACGACGTGGGGCGAGCGACACTGGCTCGACCCGGTCCACGCGCTCGACGCGACCGGGCGGGCGCCCCACGTCCCGCGCGACCCCGTCGGTGGCGACAAGGGCTGCATCCTCGCGGCGGCGAGCGCGCCCGGGGTGACGGACCACTGCTACGGCGGACCGGTGGCGCGCTACGTCTGGGACCTCGCCGACCGCGAGGCGAGCCGCTGGGTCGTGCCCTTCGGCGCGAGCGGAGACGCCCGCGACCCGCACTTCGCCGACCAGACGCCGGCGTGGCTCGCCGGCGAGCTGCATCCGGTGCAGCCGGCGACGGGCACGGGGGCCACTGAGGGCACCGGGTAAAGGAGTACTTTGCCCGTCTTTTACTATTTGCGGTACAAAACATGACTTTACGACGTACTGTTCGGGCGTAGGCCCCTCGAACAGGCCCCGCGAATCGCAGGAGTAGTGAGTCTGGTGACGACGAGCATGACGCCCACGCACGGCGATCCGTTGCGCCACGGCTCGAGACCGCTCTCCGACGGCGACCACGAGCGCTGGCTCCCCGACCCGTCCTGGCCCGTGCCGCCCCGCGGGTGGCAGCTCTGGGCCGCCGCCGGCTCGACCGCGCGCCCGGGACGCGCCGGAAATATCGACTCCCGACCGATCGATGACGAGTCGAACTCGCACCCGAGGCCCCGGATCGACGACACTGTCGACGTGAAGTCCGAAATGCCCTATTTGGCGGTTCTCGAGGATGCCTCGTTCACGCTGCCGACCCGCCCGAGCGCCCTCGTCGACCACGGGCGGGTCGACCTGCTCGCCGACCGTCCGGCGCGACGGGTCCCGGAGGGCGCGGTCGCGGGCTTCGCGGTCCTCGGTGCCCTCGTCCTCTTCAGCTGCCTCGTCGGCGGCCTGACCGGCGGCCTCATCGTCATGGGCGTCTCGACCCTGCTCGCGGCGAGCGCGGCCCTCGTTCGTGGCCACCTCTCGCTGTCGCGGGTCGGCGGCCAGCGCGGCGCCGGGCTGCTCCTCGGAGCGGCCGTCACCGCCCTCATCCTCGGGTCGGTCGCGACGCACGACCGTCGCCCCGGTGTCGAGGTCCTGCCGAGCGCGCCGGTGCCGGTCAGCTCCGACCGCGTCACCGACACCCAGACGGCGTATGCCGCCGTCCCCCGGACGCCGTCCGCGACGTCGGTCGCGTCCACGGCGCCGACCCCGCGTGCCATCCGCTCGACCGAGGCCGCTGCTGCGGCCGGGCCGACGCCTGTCGTGCCCACCGTTCCCACTGAGCCGGCCGAGCGGGCTGAGCCGGCCGAGTCGGACGAGCCGGTCGTCCCGGCCTCCGAGGTCACCCCCGCCGCCACGCCTCGGGCCGACGCGTCGGCCCTGGCGTCGGGCTCGAGGACCGGTGGCGAGGCTCTCACCCTCAAGCCCGACGCGCTGAGCCCGTCGGCGGTCGCGCCAGCCGGCGGCACGGGCCCGAAGGGGTCCACGAACGACAAGGGCGGCAAGAGCAGCAAGAGCGACAAGAGCGACAAGGCCCCGAAGAGCCCGAAGGGCCCCAAGACCTCGAAGGCCTCCAAGGACGCGAAGAACAACGGCGCGAAGAACAACGGCGCGAAGAACAACGGCGCGAAGAACAAGAACGGCAAGGACAAGAACGGCAAGGCGTCGGACGGCAAGGCGTCGGACGGCACGGCGAACGCCAACCCGCAGCCCAAGCTCTCCGAGGCCGGCATCGGCGGGTCGGGTGCGGCGACGACGTCGGTCACCGGCTTCTCGACGACCCCCGCGACGCGTGCCCACGCGGCCACGCTCCGGGCCGTCGCGGCCCTCCCGGTCCGCTGACCGGTCGACGTCGGGACGTGCCCCAGGGGGTATGCCGTCGCGCCACGGTCCCCGGACGCGATCGAGGTGCTCTCGAGCGCCCCGGACCTGTGCCACAGTGACCTCGTGGGGAATTCAATGACCCGGGTCACGATCATCTGGTTCGTCGGCGCCGCGGTCGTGGGGGCGGTTGCCGGCGGCCTGCACCTGCTCCGTTCCTCGATCGGTGGCGCGCACACCGGGTCGGCGCTCGCCGTGTCGGCCTTCGCCCTGACCGCCCTCGCGGCCGCCATGCTCTTCCACGGCGTCATGCTGGCGGCGCGTGAGCAGGACGCCGCAGCCGGGCCCGAGCCCCGCTTCGTGGACGAGCCGCAGGACGAGCTCGGGCGCACGCAGGGCGAGTCGGCCGGCGCCGTGCCCGACCCCTTCGAGCCGGACCAGAGCTCGTCCGACGGGCCGGCGGTCTACACCTTCCGCGGCGGCAAGCCGGTGGGCGACCGCTCCCACCGTCCGGACCGGCGCGACCGCTCGCCGCGCAGCTGACCGCACCGTCACACCCTCCGGGCACAATGGCGGGATGAGCACGGGCCCCACCCACTGGGTGCTGCACGTCGACCTCGACCAGTTCATCGCGGCGGTCGAGGTGCTGCGCCGGCCCGAGCTCGCCGGGCGGCCGGTCATCGTCGGGGGTCGCGGCGACCCCACCGAGCGGGCCGTCGTGTCCACGGCGAGCTACGAGGCCCGCGAGTTCGGTGTCGGGTCCGGTATGCCGCTGCGCCTCGCTGCGCGCAAGGTGCCGGATGCGGTGATCCTGCCCGTCGACGCCCCGGCCTACACCGAGGCGTCCGAGCGCGTCATGGACACCCTGCGCGGCCTCGGCGCGGTCGTCGAGGTGCTCGGCTGGGACGAGGCCTTCCTCGGGGTCGAGACCGACGAGCCCGAGGCCTTCGCCGAACGGGTGCGCGCCGCGGTGCTCGACGCGACGTCACTACACTGCTCGGTCGGCATCGGCGACAACAAGGTGCGCGCCAAGATCGCCACCGGCTTCGGCAAGCCCCGCGGCGTCTTCCGGCTGACCCGCGAGACGTGGTTCGAGGTCATGGGCGACCGACCCACGATCGACCTGTGGGGCGTCGGGTCCAAGGTGTCCAAGCGCCTGTCCGGTCACGGCATCCACACCGTCCGCGAGCTGGCCGATGCCGACGAGGCCGTCCTCGTCGGCGAGTTCGGTCCGCGCATGGGGGTCTGGTACTCCCAGCTGGGCCGCGGCATCGGGTCCGCCGTCGTCGACGACTCCCCGTGGATCGCCCGCGGGCACAGCCGCGAGACCACGTACCAGAGCAACCTCACGACCCCTGACGAGGTGCGCGAGGCCGTGCGTGACCTCGCCTCCCAGGTCTTCGACGACACCGTCAAGGAGGGGCGCCCGGTCTACCGGGTCACGCTCAAGGTGCGCTACGCCCCGTTCTACACGCAGACCAAGGCCCGCAAGCTGCCGGCGCCGACGAGCGACCGCGCCGACGTCGTTGCGGCCGCCGTCGCCCTCACCGCGTCGCTCGACCCCGGGCGAGAGGTGCGGTTGCTCGGCGTCCGAGCCGAGATGGTCATGCCCGAGGGTGGCGACCCGGTCGAGCGCACCCCGGTGCGCGGTCGGCTCTGAGCGTCGGTCGCTCTCATCTTCGTCGCCTACGGTCGTCCGCATGCCTTCTCGAGATGACAGCGCGATGGACGTCCGGCGGCGGTTCGGCGGCGAGCCGGCCACCGGCGTCCTGTCGACGGTCGTGGTCGTCGTGGTCGTCGTCGCGCTGCTCTTCGTCGTGCGCGACGCCGCCTACCGTGCGACGGCATCCGGGGCGGTGGCACTGCCGTCGGTCGTCGGTGGTGTCTTCGAGGTGGTCGGCGAGCTCGGGATCATCGTCCTCGCCGGTGTCGCCGTCGTGCTCACGTGGCGGGCCCGCTCACGAGGGCTCGAGCACCTCACGGTCGCGGTGGTGGCCGCGGTGTCGACGGTGGCGGCCTACGTCCTGAGCGAGGTCGTCAAGGGGTTCGTGCGCGAGGAGCGGCCGTGCCGGACGCTCTCGGTGCGGACCGTCGCGTCCTGCCCCGCCGCCGGCGACTGGTCGTGGCCGAGCAACCACGCGACGATCGCCGGCGCCCTCGCCACCGCCGTGGTCGTCATGGCGCCGGTGTGGTGGCGGCTCGTGGTCCCGCTCGCCCTGGCCGTCGGGGCCTCCCGCGTCCTCACCGGCGCGCACTACTGGCACGACGTCGTCGCGGGCCTCGCGGTCGGGGTGCTCGTGGTCTGGTTCGGCACGTGGGCGCTGGCACCGCTGGCTCACCGGCTGCTCGTGCGCTCGGTGGCGTCCGGCCCGCCGGCGTGGCGTCGCCTCCTCGGGCAGCGCTACGTCCCGAGGTATGCCGCGACGGACCGTCCGGACGACGACGCGAACGACGCCGCGGGCGACGCCGCGGGCGACGACGCGGACCAAGAGCGCGAGCGGCCCCAGACCGACTGAGCTCGGTTCGGACCCGGGCGGGCTGGACGCGGCGTGAGCCACCGCGCCGGCCCGAGGGCGATGCTCGCGATGGGATTTCTTCCGCTTCGCGACGGTGCCGGGACTGCAGATGCGGGTCCTCACCCACGCGACCGGGTCGCCGACCCTCGCGTCCTCCGTCAACATCGCCGCGTTCAACGTCGGCAACTTCCTCGGCGCGTCTGGGTCTCCGGCCTCGCCATCAGTGCCGGCCTCGGCTGGACGTCCCCGCTCTGGGTGGGTGCGGCCTTCGCGACGCCGGGACTCGTCCTCCTCGCCGCCAGCGGGCCGCTCGGTCAGAGTGCGGCGGCCACCGACCGACCGGCGGTGCGGCCGCTGAAGAGGCAGCCGCCGAGGAAGGTCCCCTCGAGGGAGTTGTAGCCGTGCATGCCCCCGCCGCCGAATCCGCTCACCTCGCCCGCGGCATACACCCCGGCCAGCGGCTCGCCGCCGGCGCGGAGCACCCGGCCGGCGAGGTCGGTCTCGAGTCCGCCGAGCGTCTTGCGGGTCAGGATGTTGAGACGCACCGCGATGAGCGGACCCGCCTTCGGGTCGAGCAGCTTGTGCGGTGTCGCGACGCGGATCAGCCTGTCGCCGCGGTAGTTCCGCGCCCCGCGGATCGCGGTGACCTGGGCGTCCTTGGTGAAGTCGTTGTCCATCTCGTTGTCACGCGCGACGATCGTGCGCCGCAGTGACTCGACGTCGATGAGGTCGTCTCCGGTGAGGGCGTTCATGCCTCGGACGAGCTCGTCGAGCGTGTCGGCCACGACGAAGTCCTCGCCGTTCCGCTTGAACGCCTCGACGGGGGCGGGTGCACCCTTGCGGGCTCGCCCGAGGACCTGCTTGACGTCCTTGCCCGTGAGGTCGGGGTTCTGCTCCGATCCGGAGAGGGCGAACTCCTTCTCGATGATGCGCTGGGTCAGCACGAACCACGAGTAGTCGTGCCCGCTGCGCATGATGTGGCCCAGGGTGCCGAGGGTGTCGAAGCCGGGGAAGTAGGGCGCCGGGAAGCGTCGTCCGCGGGCGTCGAGCCACAGCGACGAGGGCCCGGGCAGGATGCGGATGCCGTGGTTGTCCCACACGGGGTCCCAGTTGCGCAGGCCCTCGGTGTAGTGCCACATCCGGTCGGGGTTGATGATGTTGCCGCCGGCGGACTGCGTGATGCCGAGCATCCGGCCGTCGACGTGTGCGGGGACGCCGGCCACCATCCGGGCCGGCGGCGAGCCGAGCCGCTCGGGCCAGGCGCGGCGCACGAGGTCGTGGTCGCCGCCGATGCCGCCACTCGTCACGATGACGGCCTGGGCCGTGATCTCGAAGTCGCCGACCTCCTCGCGGCTGCTCGGCCGACCCCGGTCGACGCCGTCGGGCGCGAGGAGGCGACCGCGTACGCCGGTGACCGTGCCAGCCGTCTCGACGAGCTCGTCGACGCGGTGACGGAAGGCGAAGGTGACCCGCCCGCTCGCCACGGCTGCCCGGACCCGTCGCTCGAACGGCTCGACGAGACCCGGGCCGGTGCCCCACGTGATGTGGAAGCGCGGCACCGAGTTGCCGTGGCCGTCGGCCCGACCGTCACCGCGCTCGGCCCAGCCGACGACGGGGAAGAGGCGGTGGCCCTGCTCGTGGAGCCACGAGCGCTTCTCGCCGGCGGCGAAGTGGAGGTATGCCTCCGCCCACTTGCGCGGCCAGAAGTCCTCGTCCCGGTCGAACTGGGCCGAACCCATCCAGTCCTGCGTCGCGAGCTCGAGGCTGTCCTTGATCCCCATCCGCCGCTGCTCGGGGCTGTCGACGAGGAAGAGCCCGCCGAAGCTCCAGAAGGCCTGACCGCCCAGCGACTGCTCGCCCTCCTGGTCGACGAGCACGACCCGCTTGCCGCGGTCGGCGAGCTCCGCGGTGGCGACGAGTCCGGCCAGGCCGGCTCCTACGACGACGACGTCGGCATCCATGGTCAGAGCATGCCATCACTCGTCGACGTTCTGGCGAGGGTCGGGTCGGGTGCGGCCCAGTGCCGACCCGGACGGCTCACTGGCCGGTGGCTCCGTCGACGCACTCGCGGAGCAGGTCGGCGTGACCGCAGTGACGGGCGTACTCCTCGATGAGGTGGACGAGGACCTCGCGCAGGTTGATCGGGTTCGTCGGGTCGAGGCTGACGAGGTCGAGCGACTCCGCGTCGGCCACGAAGGCGTCGCCGTTGGCCGTCTCGTCGCGCCAGCGAGCCCAGGCCTCCGCGACGACGGCGTCCTCGCCGACGGCACCGGTGAAGTCGGCGTCGCGGTCGTCGGCCCGGCGATAGAGGTAGGGCGTGTCCTCCCCGGCCATGACGCGCCGCCACCACGTCTGCTCGACCTGGGCGAGGTGGCGCACGAGTCCGAGCAGCGACATCGTCGACGGCGGCACCGAGCGAGTCGCGAGCTGCTCGGCCGTCAGACCGGAGCACTTCAGCTCCAGCGTGAGGCGGTAGTTCGCGAGGTAGTCGAGCAGGGTCGTGCGCTCGTCCCCGAGGAGTGACTCCTGCGACCGCGGGTCGTCCTCGGGGTCGACCCACATGTCGGGATAGGTCTTTCCGGCCATGCCGCCCATCGTGGTGCCCGGGGACGGCGCGCGCCAACAGATATCGGCAGGGCGGCATACGCTGTCGGCGAATCTGCCCGTGGCAGAGCGGGACTCCCATGGGAGGGCGGCCGGGCCACGCTGGGAGCATGACCGAACCACTCACGCCCTCGCCGCTGGACGACCAGCTGTCGATGCAGCTGCTGCACCAGCGGATCATCGTCCTCGGGGCCGAGGTCGACGACCCGATCGCCAACCGGATCACGGCCCAGCTGCTCCTGCTCTCGGCCCGCGACCCGCGCGCCGACATCAGCCTCTACGTCAACAGTCCCGGCGGCTCCGTCACCGCGGGCCTGGCCATCTACGACACGATGCGGCTCATCCCCAACGACGTCTCCACTCTCGCAGTGGGATTCGCGGCCTCGATGGGCCAGTTCATCCTCGGCGCGGGCACGCCCGGCAAGCGCTTCGCCCTGCCCAACGCGCGGATCATGATGCACCAGCCGTCCGCGGGCATCCAGGGGACGGCCGCCGACGTCGAGGTCCAGGCCGCCAACCTCAAGGCGGTCAAGCGTCGGGTCAACGAGCTGCAGGCCGAGCACACGGGACAGACCGTCGAGCAGATCACCCGCGACAGCGAGCGCGACCGCTGGTTCAGTGCGGAGGAGGCGGAGGCATACGGCATCGTCGACCATGTCGTCAGCTCCCTCGCGGACGTCCGCCCCGGCGGTGCCGAGCGGAAGGTGGGACTGCGGTGAGCAGCTACACGATCCCGTACGTCATCGAGCGCACCCCGGCGGGGGAGCGCAGCTTCGACATCTACAGCCGGCTGCTCCAGGAACGGATCATCTTCGTCGGCACCGAGATCGACGACGGCGTCGCCAACGTCGTCATGGCCCAGCTGCTCCACCTCTCCTACGTCGCTCCCGACCGGGAGGTGTCGCTCTACGTCAACAGCCCGGGCGGCTCGTTCACGGCGCTCATGGCCGTCTACGACACGATGCAGCTCGTCCAGGCCCCGGTCGCGACGTACTGCCTCGGGCAGGCGGCCTCCGCCGCCGCGGTGCTCCTCGCGGCGGGGGAGCCGGGACGCCGCTTCGCCCTGCGCCACTCGAGGGTCCTGCTGCACCAGCCGTCCGCGGGCGGCCAGGGGACGGTGAGCGACCTCGCGCTGCAGGCCGACGAGCTCCTGCGGGTGCGCGCGCAGGTCGAGGAGGTGCTGAGCCACCACACCGGCCGGTCGGTCGACCAGCTCCGCCTCGACACCGACCGGGACAAGGTGCTGACGGCCCAGCAGGCCGTGGAGTTCGGCATCGTCGACCACGTCATCGAGCGGGCCACGGAGGTGGTTCCCGTCGGGGGATGAGGTGGACCGGGCGAGTTTCGCGGACAGGCCCAGCGGGTGGGTGCCGGAGTGCTGAGTGCACGGCCGAGTGACCCGGCGCCGAGGGCCCTCAACCGTTTGTCCGTCCTCGCCCGCCCGCGGCCCGCCCACCGTCCGGCTCGGGCGACGTCACCCACGAGCCAACGGCAAGCTGTGGGGCGCCCTCGACACCGCGCTCGACCCGGACACGGCGGCCCAGCGTGCCGGCATCGCCTGGTTCGTCGTCAAGCCGACGGTATCCGCGGCGGGCCAGGCCACCGACGACGGGTTCACGAGCTACCAGGCCCAGGTGGGCAACCCGCCGCGCACCCGGTGGGGTGACGACGGCGCCGCCCCCGTCGACGGCAGCACGGTGTGGATCGCCAGCGACTACGTCGCGAGCGCCTGCGACTACTCGACGTGGGGTGGCCGCTTCTTCGGAGGCACCACCGGCGACCACAAGCTCGGCACCGGTGCGGACTCTCCGGGGGCGGCAGCGTCGCGCACCGCGCTCGGCAACGGGTCGACGCGGATCAGCCAGGTAACGCCGTAGCGGCATCGGGCAGGGGACGGGTTGCGGTGGCGCAGGGAGGCGCCACCGATGGGCCCGGTGCCGCTCAGGCGACGAGCAGCACCGGGCCCGTCGCTGCGTCCGAGGTGGTCGCGATGCTCGACCCGACGCGCGAGGTGAGGTCGAGGACGCGAGCTCCGCTTTCGGACGTGAGGTCGCGCAGCTCGCGGTGGGCAGCGCCGACGAGGCCGGTGATGCTGGAGCCGAGGGCGACGCAGACCGCCTCGAGCACCTCGGACGACGGTTCCTTGAGCCCCCGCTCCACCTCGGAGAGGTAGGCGACCGAGATGCCGGCGCGCCCGGCGACCTCGGCGAGGGTGCGTCCCTGGCGGGTGCGCAGGCCGCGCAGGAGCCGTCCGTAGACCTCGCGCAGCAGCGGCGTCCGGAAGGTGGTCTGGGGGCGCGGGGCGAGCTGGGTCATGGCGGTCTCCGATCTCGGTGCGTCCGTCCAGCGTCGCACGCGAGCGCTCGGATCGTGCCGACTGCGGCGACCGACGCCGTACGCCGTGGGCGAACTCCCGAAACATGTTGACGGCGTTCACTTCGTCGATGAGGCTTGTCGGTGGTGACGCCTAAGGTCGTCGCACGCCGCAACTCACACCTCTCATCCCACAGGCACGACTCACCGGGGAGCCTTCACATGACCATCACCACCGACGCGCGCGCCGTGCGCGACCGGTCCACGGGTCCGGCCATCGAGGCCGAGCACCTCGTCAAACGCTTCGGCGACATGACCGCCGTCGACGACGTCAGCTTCTCCGTGCCCCAGGGCACGGTCCTCGGTCTGCTCGGCCCCAACGGTGCCGGCAAGACCACCACCGTCCGCATGATGACGACTCTGAGCCGCCCGACGAGCGGCTCGGCCCGCGTCGCCGGCCACGACGTCGTCCGTGACCCCGAGCTGGTCCGCCGCAGCATGGGTCTCACCGGCCAGGCCGCCACGGTCGACGAGCTGCTCACCGGCCGCGAGAACCTCCGGATGATGGGCTCGCTCTACGGCCTGCCGGGGGGTGAGGTGCGCCGCCTGTCCTCCGAGCTGCTCGAGCGCTTCTCGCTCACCGACGCCGGCAACAAGGTGGTCAAGGACTACAGCGGCGGCATGCGGCGCCGGCTCGACCTCGCGGTCAGCCTCATCGCCACGCCGCCCGTCCTCTTCCTCGACGAGCCGACCACGGGCCTCGACCCGCGCAGCCGCGTCGAGCTGTGGGACGTGCTCCGTGGCCTCGTGCGCGACGGCACGACGCTGCTCCTCACGACGCAGTACCTCGAGGAGGCCGACCAGCTGGCCGACCGCATCATCGTCATCAACCACGGCCGCATCATCGCCCAGGGCACGCCGCTCGAGCTCAAGGACCAGTCGGGCAAGGCCGCCATCGTCCTCACCGTGTCCCACGCCGACCAGCTCGAGCCAGCACGCGCGCTGCTCGCCGCCCACGTCCCCGAGGTGCACGTCGACGTGGCGGCCCGCCAGCTGACCGCCCCGGCCGACGGGCTGTCCGACATGACGCGCGTCGCGACGGTGTTCGAGCGCAGCGAGATCGTCCTCGACGACCTGGGCCTGCAACGGCCCAGCCTCGACGACGTCTTCCTCAGCCTCACCGGCCACCGCGCCGAGCCGCCGTCGGGCGACGGCGCCGAGTCCTCCACCGAGCCCAGCACGCAGATCGAGGAGCAGCGATGACCGACTCCGCCGTCAAGGACGCCACGCGGGTGGCCCACGTCGAGCCCCACGACTTCCAGCCGCCGGGCTTCGTCCGTCAGGTCACGACGATGGTGTGGCGCAGCCTCAAGCACATCAAGCGACAGCCCGAGATGCTCACCGACGTCACGATCCAGCCGGTGATGTTCGTGCTGCTCTTCGCCTTCGTCTTCGGAGGCTCGATCGTCATTCCCGGCTTCAACTACCGGGAGTGGCTGATGCCCGGGATCATGGCCCAGACCATGGCCTTCTCGGCGTTCATCGTGGCGATCGGCCTCAACATGGACCTCGGCAAGGGCATCATCGACCGGTTCCGGTCGCTCCCGATCTCGAGGGGCTCGGTCCTCGTCGGACGCAGCATCTACAGCATCATCCACTCGAGCATCGGCATCTTCGTCATGTCGCTCACGGGCCTCGCGATCGGCTGGCGCATCCACAACGGCGTCGGCAAGGCGCTGCTCGCCTTCGCGCTGCTCCTGCTCTTCGGTTTCGCCATGATCTGGGTGGGCATCCTCGTCGGCTCGTCGATGCGCTCGCCGGAGGCCGTCAACGGCCTGATGTTCACGACGATCTTCCCGATTACGTTCCTGGCCAACACCTTCGCCCCGACCGTGGGCATGGCCGGGTGGCTGCGCACCATCGCCGAGTGGAACCCGATCAGCTCACTCGTCCAGGCGATGCGTGAGCTGTGGGGCAACGGGCCCGAGGCGCTGCCCGACGCCGCTCTGCCCCTCCACCATCCGGTCCTCACGACGGTGATCTGGTCAGTCGCGATCACCGCCGTCGTCGCCCCGCTGGCGGTGCGTGCCTTCATCCGCCGCACGACCGACTGAGGGCGGGAGCGACCTCCCGTCGGCTCCGCCGTCGGTTCAGACGGCCGGCATGCAGCGGATGACGGTGACGTGGCCCTCGAGGCGCACGGCCCCGGCCCCGTACGGCAGGAGCAGCACGTCGCCCCGTGCCACCTCGGTGGTGCGGGGCGCGTCCGTTCCCGTCGTCAGGCGGCCACGGCCGTCGACCACGACGACGACGGCGAACGCCGCGTCGCCGCCGGCCGGGGTGTCCGGCGTCGCGCTCAGCACCTCGGCCCGGAAGAACTCCGCCGCCTGCTCGGGCAGTGCGTCGCCCGCACCCGTCACGTCGACCCAGCGGCGCCGCAGCGAGGCGAGTCCGTCGGTGGTCAGGGGCCCGCGGTCGACGCTCTCGAGCGCGCGCGGGACCGTGAGCCCGAGGAAGGCGTGCGCCTCCTCGAGCCCGAACCGCCGGTGCTCGAGCATGACCGAGAGGTCGGTCGGCTCCTGGAGCTCGAGGACGAAGACGCCCTCACCGATCGCATGCGGCTGGCCGCCGGGCACGAGCAGGGCGTCACCCGGCGACACCTCGATCCGGTTGAGCGCGGCGAGGAGACGCTCGTCCTGGGCGTCGACGAGCTCGGCCAGCTCGTCGGGAGGCAGCTCGTCGCGGAAGCCCAGCCAGACGCAGGCACCCGGCTCCGCGTCGAGGACGATCCAGGCCTCCGTCTTGCCGTGGTCGCAGTCGAGGTGGGCCGCGGCGAAGGCGCGGTCGGGGTGGGAGTGGACGGGCAGGCGCTCACCGGCGTCGAGCAGCTTCGTCAGCAGCCCCGGCTCGATGCCGTGGCGGGTCACGTGATCGGCCCCGAGCCAGTGGTCGGGGTCGGCAGCCAGGGCGTCGGGCAGGGGCGTCCCGTCGGTGAGCACCGTGAGCCCGCCGCCGCCCTCGGCGAAGAGGCGCGTCGTCGACGCGAGCCAGTCCTCGGGGCGGTGGTCGTCGAAGCCCTCCGGCACCTCGAGGCCGCGGAAGGCGAGGATGCGCTCGCCGCCCCGGTAGAACCGGTGGGGCGTGTTGGGCGGCAGTCGGGTCGGGTCGGACACGGTGGTCTGGGACACGGTGCTGGTGCTCCTCGGTTCGGTCATCGGGTGGGGGTCCCGCGGCGGACGCCCGAGGCGCGGACGATGAGCCGCGTCGGCATGACGACGGTCTGGGCCTGCGACTCGTCGCCGAGCAGGCGGGCGAAGAGCTGCTGGGCAGCCTTCTGTCCCATGGCCGCCGGGTCCTGGTGCACGACGGTGACCGGGGGGTCGATGAGGGCGGCGAGCTCGAAGTCGTCGTAGCCGACGAGCGACAGCGGGAGCCGCAGCTCGCGCAGGGCGAGGAGGGCGGCGAGGGTGATGCGGTTGTTGCCGGTGATGACCGCGGTGATCGGCTCCGGGCCCGTCGTCCACTGGCTCAGCGACTCGTGCACGGAGGCCGGACTGTGCGGACCCATCGAGACGCGTGGGGTCGTGGGCAGTCCGAGGCTCTGCTGCGTCGTGACGAAGGCGTCGCGGCGCTGCCGGGCGGTCCAGAACGCCGGGTCGTCGCCGTAGAAGGCGATGTTGCGGTGGCCGTGCGCGACGAGGTGCTCGACGGCGCTGCGGATGCCGCCGTGGTTGTCACTGAGGATCGTGTCGCGCGGGGTGCCCCGGACGGGACGATCCATGTAGACGATCGGCGTGTGGCTCGCCTCGAGCACGGCGTCCGAGGACGCGCTCTCGTCGGCCGGGACGACGACGATGCCGTCGACGCGGCGGTTCACGAGCGCCTCGATGACGGCGCGCTCACGCGAGGGCGAGCCCTCGGCCGATGCGGTGATGAGCTGGTGCTGGCGGATGCGCGCCTCGCGCTCGACGGCCGCGCCGACCTGCGAGTAGAAGGGGTTGGCGAGGTCCTCGACGACGAGGGCGATGGTGAAGGTGCGGCCCTGGCGCATGAGGCGGGCGCCGTCGTGGCGCCGGAAACCGAGTCGCTCGATGACGGCCCGCACCCGCTCGGCCGTGTCAGGACGCACGCCCGGCTCGTGGTTGACCACGCGCGAGACGGTCTTGACCGAGACGTGCGCCTCGGCGGCGACGTCGGCCATGGTCGGGCGGGTGGCTGTCCGGTGGTCAGACAACGCTGTCATGCCCGCAGTCTGGTCAGCGAGCGCTCGAATGGCAACGCCAGGGTCTGGTTGAGGGCCGCGCCCGTGACGTTCTGTCCGATCTGATGTCCTGACCGGACAGGATCGGTTCGGGCTGTTGACGGCCTTTGTCGGGTACGGCGAGTCTCGGCCGGGTCGGAGGCGGCTCGGGGTCGCCGGCCCCGACCTGACATTCAGCACGGCTCAACGACGAGCACGGAGGAACCCATGCCCATGAGATCCGGGATCCACAGAGGCGTCATCGCCCTGGCAGTCCTGGCCACGTCGACCGCGGGTGCGGTCGCCGGTCCTGCTTCAGCGAACGCCGTCGGCAGCCCTGCCGCGGCGCCGCTCTCAGCACCCACCGCCGTCACGGGCGCGGGTGACTTCTCGACCTCGTTCGAGACCGGCCAGGCGCAACCGGCGCTCTCGACCGTCGAGTCCGGTCCCGCCGGCCCGCGGCAGCAGAACGTCTCCGGCACGGCGAGCGCCAACGGCAGCCTCCTCGGCTCGGTCGTCGGCGTCACCGCGAGCGCGGAGAACACCCCGGGCGAGGTCGCGGCCAACCTCGCCGACGCCAACCCCGACAGCAAGTGGCTGGCCTTCGCCTCGAGCGGCTGGGTGCGCTACCAGCTCGGCACGCCGGCCAAGGCCGTCCGCTACTCGCTGACGTCGGCCAACGACTCCCCGGAGCGGGACCCCAAGGACTTCACGCTCCAGGGGTCGGCCGACGGCACGACGTGGACCGACCTCGACCGCCGCACGGGCATCGACTTCTCGGGACGCTTCGCCACGCGCACGTTCGACGTCACGACGGCGGGGACGTACGCGTACTACCGGCTCAACGTCACGGCGATCCACTCCGGGGGCACGGTCCAGCTCGCCGACTGGGACCTCTCCGACGGCAGCACGGGCTCGGGCCCGGCGACGCCGATGAAGACGATCGTCGGCTCGGGCCCCATCTCGGGCTTCAACATCAAGCCGCTCGTCGGCTGGACCGGTGTCAAGGCGCTGCGCTATTCCGGTGGCCACACCGCCGACGGCCGCGGCTACGCGTGGAACCGGCTCTTCGACGTCGACCTGCCGGTCACGTCGAGGACCCAGCTGAGCTACAAGATCTTCCCCGACATGATCTCGGGCGACCTCGAGTACCCGTCCACGTATGCCGCCCTCGACGTCCGCTTCACCGACGGCACCTACCTGTCCGACCTCGGCGCCGACGACCAGCACGGTGTCGCGGGCAGCCCGAGCGGCCAGGGCAAGGGCAAGATCCTCTACGCCAACCAGTGGAACGCCGTCGCGCTCGACGTCGGCAAGGTCGCCGCGGGCAAGACGATCGACCGCGTCCTCGTCGGCTACGACAACGTCGGAGGGGCCACGAAGGACACCCGCTTCGGCGGCTGGATCGACGACGTCGCGGTCCAGGCCGACCCGGCGGCCATCGACGGATCGGACCTGACGAACTACGTCGACGTGCGACGCGGCACCAACGCCTCGGGCGGCTTCTCTCGCGGCAACAACCTGCCGATCAGCGCGGTGCCCAACGGCTTCACCTTCTTCACCCCGGTGACGAACGCCACCTCGCAGTCGTGGGAGTACTACTACCAGGCGCAGAACAATGCGGCGAACCTCCCTGTCCTGCAAGGCCTTGCGGTCTCGCACGAGCCGAGCCCGTGGATGGGTGACCGCAACCAGATGTCGGTCATGCCCTCCATCGCGACGGGCACCCCGACGGGCAGTGCGTCCGGCCGGGCTCTCGCCTTCGACCACGCGACCGAGGTGGCCCATCCCGACTACTACAAGGTGGCTCTCGCGGGCGGCCTCACCGCCGAGACGGCACCGGCCGACCACGGCGGCGTCTACCGGTTCACCTTCCCCGCATCGGCGAGCAAGGGCAGCCTCGTCGTCGACACCATCGACGACAGCGGCACCTTCACCGTCGACGCGGCAACCGGCTCCATGACGGGCTGGGTCGACAACGGCAGCGGCCTGTCCGCGGGCCGGAGCCGGATGTTCGTCTACGGCACCTTCGACCGGCCGGCCACAACGGTGGGCACGGCGCCGGCTGGTCACGTGGGCACCCGCTACGCCTCCTTCGACACGAGCACGAACAAGCAGGTCGTCCTCAAGCTGTCGACGTCGTTCATCTCGCTCGACCAGGCGAAGAAGAACCACGCCCTCGAGCTCGCGGCCCGCGACTTCGACGCGGTGCGTGCCGCGGCCAAGACGGCCTGGAACGCCCGCCTCGGCGTCGTCAGCGTCAAGGGCGCCAACGACACCGAGCGGACGACGCTCTACTCCAACCTCTACCGGCTCAACCTCTACCCCAACAGCCAGTTCGAGAACACCGGCACGGCTGCGGCCCCGCGCTACCAGTACGCGAGCCCCGTTGCGGCCAAGAGCGGTTCGGCCACGGCGACGACGACGAACGCCGCCGTCAAGGACGGCAAGATCTACGTCAACAACGGCTTCTGGGACACCTACCGCACCGTGTGGCCGGCCTACAGCCTGCTCTACCCGGAGGTGGCGGCCGAGATCGCCGACGGCTTCGTGCAGCAGTACCGCGACGGCGGCTGGGTCGCGCGGTGGAGCTCGCCGGGCTACGCCGACCTCATGACCGGCACGAGCTCGGACGTGGCGTTCGCCGACGCGTACGCCAAGGGCGTCAAGCTGCCCGACCCGCTCGCGGCCTACGACGCCGCCGTCAAGAACGCGACGGTCCTGCCGACGTCGAGCGCGGTCGGTCGGAAGGGTCTCGACACGTCCACCTTCCTCGGCTACACGAGCACCGACACGGGCGAGAGCGTCTCGTGGGGTCTCGAGGGCCTCGTCAACGACTTCGGCATCGGCACCATGGCGGCCAAGCTCGCCAAGGACCCGGCCACGCCGACGTCGCGCCGCGCCCAGCTCGCCGAGGAGTCGAGGTACTTCCTCGAGCGGGCGACGCACTACGGCAACCTCTTCAACCCGAAGGTCGGCTTCTTCCAGGGCCGCGGCGCCGACGGCACCTTCCCGTCGAGCTTCGACCCCGAGGACTGGGGCGGCGACTACACCGAGACGAACGCCTGGAACTTCGCCTTCCACGCGCCGTTCGACGGCAACGGCCTCGCCAACCTCTACGGCGGCCGTGACGCGCTCGCGAAGAAGCTCGACACCTTCTTCTCGACGCCCGAGACGGCGACGAAGCCCGGCGGCTACGGCGGCGTCATCCACGAGATGCTCGAGGCCCGCGACGTCCGCATGGGCCAGCTCGGCCAGAGCAACCAGGTGAGCCACCACATCGCCTACATGTACGACTGGACCGGCCAGCAGTGGAAGACGGCCGAGAAGGTCCGCGAGATCATGCGTCGCCTCTACGTCGGCGGCGAGATCGGCCAGGGCTACCCCGGTGACGAGGACAACGGCGAGATGTCGGCGTGGTACGTGCTCTCCTCGCTGGGCATCTACCCGCTGCAGGTCGGCTCGGCCAACTGGGCCATCGGCTCGCCGAAGTTCGACCAGGTCACGGTCAAGCGCACGCAGGGCGACCTCGTCGTCAACGCGCCCGGCAACTCCGAGCGCAACATCTACGTGCAGAGCGTCACCGTCGACGGCACGAAGCACAAGAGCGTCTCGATCAGCCAGGACGAGCTCACCGGCCCGACCACGGTCGACTTCGCCATGGGTGCCAAGCCGTCCGACTTCGGCTCCCGCGCCCAGGACGCCCCGCCGTCGCTGACGCAGGGCACCGAGGCGCCGACGCCGCTCAAGGACGCGACCGGTCCCGGCCGCGGCACCGCGACGGCGACCGACCTCGCGTCGGGCGTCGACGCCAAGGCCCTCTTCGACAACACGTCGCGCACCGGGGTGTCCTTCACCTCGGGCACGCCGTCGGTGACCTTCGCCCTCTCGGGCGTCGGCCAGCGGGCCACCTGGTACACCCTCACCTCCGGACCGAAGGCCGGCGACCCGTCGGCCTGGCGTCTCGAGGGCAGCAAGGACGACGGCAAGACGTGGCAGACGCTCGACACGCGTACGGGACAGGTCTTCCCGTGGCGGGTGCAGACGCGTCCGTTCGAGATCGCGCACGCCGGCACGTTCACGACCTACCGGCTCGTCGTCACGGCGACCGCGGGTGGTGCGGCCGCGAACCTCTCCGAGCTCGAGCTGCTCACCGACGGCTCCAAGGCCCAGAACACCGGGCTCAAGGTCTCGGCGGCCGAGCCGTTCGAGGTCGCGGAGGACACCGCCTGGTCGGGCACCGTCGCCACCTTCTCGGGTGGCGTCGGCCAGGGCACCGACCCGTCCGCCACGGCCACGGCGACCATCGCGTGGGGTGACGGCACGAGCTCGGCGGGCACGATCGAGCCCGGCGACCTCGGCTCGTACACCGTCCGCGGCACCCACACGTGGGCCGAGCCCGGGCCGTACCAGCCCAAGGTCACCGTCACGACGGCGAACGACAGCGGCTCCGCCCTCGGCGCCGTCACCGTGCACCAGGCGTCCACGCCGGCGTATGCCGCCGGGTTCGACTCCGTGTGCTTCGGCAACGTCGGCGACGTCGTCCACTGCGACGGCAAGGACGCGGGCCTGTCCCGTGCAGCCCTCGCTGCCGCAGGTGGTGTGCCCGGCAAGCTGCTCACGGTGCCGGGGACCGACCTCCGCTACTCGATGCCGGGCATCCCGGTCGGCGAGAAGGACAACGCGACGGGTGCGGGTCAGACCCTGCCCGTGACGCTGGCCCCGGGGGCGACGAAGCTGTCGCTCATCGGCACGGGCACGCAGCGCAACCAGGACACGACCGCCACGGTGCGCTTCACGGACGGCTCGACGACGAGCTACCCGGTGCAGTACGGCGACTGGTGCGGATCCGCGCAGTTCGGCAACACCGTGGCCATCGAGATGGCCTACCGCCTCAACGGCACGGGCACCGACGGCTGCCGCGCCAAGCTGTTCGCCACCGCGCCGCTCACGGTGCCGGCCGGCAAGACGGTCGAGTCGGTGACCCTGGCCAGGCAGACCGGCGACCCGACGACGGCCGGACGGATCCACGTCTTCGCCGTCGCCGACAACGGCTCGGCCCTCACCGTCGCGGCCGCTTCCGACGCCACCGCGGCGACCGGCGCCGACACCGACGTCACGCTGGGCACTGCGTCGGGCGGCGTCCCCGCGGACACCGGCTACACGGCCCGCGTCCAGTGGGGCGACGGCACCGTGACCGAGGACGCGACGGTGACGACGGCGGCCGACGGCACGGCCACCGTCACGGGCGGCCACACGTGGGCCGCCGCCGGCACCTACACGGTGCGGGTCCTCGTCTCGGACTCCCGGTCCGACGTGCTGAGCTCGCTCACCGTCACGGTCGGCTAGCCCGGAGGCACCACAGCAGAGCGGCGCGGGGAACACGCCTCCCCGCGCCGCTCTGCTGCGTCCTCACCCGAGGTTGTGCTCGAAGTCCATCCGGTGGGTGCCGTCGGAGTCGACGTGCAGTCGGACGGTGCCCTCGATGCCAGCCAGCTCGTCGGTGCCGCTGCCCGGCACGATGAGGCCGTACTCGTTCGCGCGGTCCGCGCCGCTGGTCGAGGCCGCGTGCACGAAGTTGAAGGCGCCGTGGCGCCCGGCGACCGTGCCCTCGAAGGACTCCAGGGCGACGTAGGTGCCGACGCCGGAGGTCTGGTCGAAGGCCGACGTGAACTGGGTGACGCTGCGGCCCTCGACGTCACCGGCATACGCCTTGCGCATCCGCAGGTGCCCGGTGGGCAGCGCCGTCGTCACGTCGGGGACGTAGTCGGTGACGTCGAAGTCGGACGTCGTGAAGGTCGAGGTGCTCAGCATGCGCGCATGCGGTTGTTGCGGGTGCCGTGCTCGACCTCGGCGAGACCGAGCTCCTCGAGCAGCGGAGGCAGGTACATCCCGACGCGCCCTCGGTAGCCCTTGCGCAGGCCGTACCAGCCACCGACCGGGTTGCCCTCCGAGCGGGCCCAGGCCTCCACGGTCCCCTCCTTGGCCGGCTTCTGCTCGTCGGCCGACCCGAGCGGGACCCAGTTGCCCTGCTCCCGCAGCCAGGCGTGGAGGTCGTCGACGACCCGGGCGTCGTAGGTCAGCCGCGTCGAGCCCACCTGGCAGACGAGCTGCGGCGGCTCGGTGTCGTCGGCGCGGTGCATCGTGTACTCCGAGGTGCCCGGTGGCGTGCGCAGCACCCACGGGTCGTCGGCGCTTCCGGTCCCGCTCACGGTGTCCTCCTGGGTCTCGACGTCATCGCCCCACCTTTCTACTCCCGCGTCGTCAGGACGGCGTCAAGATCGCGTCAGGATGCAGGCGAAATGGCGAGGTGTCCCTGCCGCCGGGTGTTGCGTGGAGTCATGACCACTGACTGGCTCGCCGAGCACCGCTCCTGGACGCGGTGGGGCTCCCTGCTCCTGCCGATCGTCGTGGGCGCGGCCCTCGGACTCTTCCGTGACGGGATGAACCAGAGCACCGCCGCCATGGTGCTCGTCCTCACGGTCGTCGCGGCCGCCGCCACGGGTGACCGGGTCGCCGGTGTCGCCGCGGCGCTCGCGGCTGCCGGTGCCTTCGACTTCTTCCTCACGGAGCCGTTCTACTCGCTCTCGATCCACCACCGGGACGACCTCGAGCTCGCCCTGGCGCTCGTCGTCGTGGGCCTCGCCGTCACCGAGATCGCACTCTGGGGGCGTCGCCAGCAGGCCGCCGCCCAGCGCCGGGACGGCTACATCTCCGGCCTGACCCAGCTGCTCGACCTGCCGCCCGACACGACGGAGGACGCCCGGTCGACGGCCATCGCGACCGCGATCACCACGGTGCTCGGTGCCGACCGCTGCTCGTGGGACGCCGGCCGGCCCCGCTGGAACGACGCCGTCATCGGGGCTGACGGCCAGGTGACGACGGGAGGACGACGGCTCCCTGTCGAGCGCACCGGGTTGCCCACCGACGGCTACACGGCGGTCGTCGTCCGTCGCGGCACCGACGTCGTCGGTCACTTCCGCGTGACCGCGTCGACCCACGTCGTGCGGCCCACCTCCGAGCAGCTGAGGGTGGCCGTGCTCCTCGCGGACCGGATGGCGAACGCACGCGCGCCGCGGCCCGCCACCGAGGAGGGGATGGCGGGACGCGGCGCAAGCGTGCGGGCGCGAGGAGCCGGCATCGTCGGCGACCCGTTCGCAACCCCTGAGTAACCTAGGGGCCCGCGCGAGCCCGTTGGGTAAAGAGACGGTCAGGAATTCCTGAGACCGGGCTGGGAGACGACGGAATCAGTCGACCTGTGACCTCAGCCAGGCGATATCGGCCGTCTGGCCCTCGAGTCCGCCCGGTGTTTCGCACACGACGGGCGCCCCTGCCGCGCGGATGACGCCAGCGAGAGCCTCGCCGGCGATGTGCCCGGAGCCGAAGTTCGTGTGGCGGTCGGCGCCCGAGTCGAACTCGTCGCGCGAGTCGTTGGCGTGGACGAGGTCGATGCGCCCGGTGATGGCGCGCACCTCGTCGACGACGGTGCCGAGGTCGTTGCCGCCGGCGTGGGCGTGGCAGGTGTCGAGGCAGAAGCCGACCTGGTCGCTGCCGGACGCCGAGCCGATGGCGTCCCAGAGCCGGGCGATGGCCTCGAGCCGGCGGGCCATGGCGTTGTCGCCGCCTGCGGTGTTCTCGATGAGGAGCGGCACCGGCAGGTCGAGGCCGTCGACGCACTTGCGCCAGTTGTCGAAGCCCGTGGCGGCGTCCTCGTCGGCGCCGAGATGGCCCCCGTGCACGATGACGCCCTTGGCGCCGATCTCGGCCGCGGCGGTCAGGTGCTGCTGGAGCAGCTTGCGGCCGGGGATGCGGATGCGGTTGTTGAGGCTGGCGACGTTGATCGGGTAGGGCGCGTGGACGTAGAGGTCGATGCCCGCGGCCTCGGCGTCGGCCTTGAGCGCTGCCGCGCCACCGGCATACCGGATCACGGGGCCCTTGTAGCTCTGCGGGTCGCCGAGGAAGAGCTGCGAGAGCGACGCCCCGCGCGCCTTCGCCTCCGCGATCGGGTCCTCCTGGTCGACGTGCGCACCGATGTGTAGAGCCATGTCGCCAGCGTATGCCGCCCGGCCGACACCGATTTCGCGTGGCCGTGTCGAGACGGCGCGGGCCCGTTCGACGTGAGGGCATGACGACGACTTCGCAGCCCCAGACCCTGTCCACCGCGCGGCCGACCCGCCGGCAGTGGGTCGCCCTCGGCGTCCTCGCCCTGACGGCCCTGCTCCTCTCCCTCGACGTCAGCGTCCTCTACCTCGCGCTGCCGGAGCTGTCCGCAGACCTCGGCGCCAGCACGACCCAGCAGCTGTGGATGCTCGACATCTACTCCTTCGTCCTCGCCGGCTTCCTCGTGACGATGGGCGCGGTCGGGGACCGCATCGGGCGCAAGCGCCTCCTGCTCATCGGCGCGGTGGCCTTCGGCGTCGCGAGCGCGGCGGCCGCCTACGCCTCGAGCCCCGGTCAGCTGATCTTCTGGCGCGCGATGCTCGGCATCGCCGGCGCCACGCTCATGCCGTCGACGATGGGCCTGATCCGGACGATCTTCACCGACGAGAAGGCGATGATGACGGCGATCGGCGTCTGGTACTCGTGCTTCATGGGTGGCATGGCCGTGGGTCCGCTCGTCGGCGGCGTCCTGCTCCAGCACTTCTGGTGGGGCTCGGCGTTCCTGCTCGGCGTCCCGTTCATGGTGCTGCTCGTCGTCGTCGGCCGTCGCGTGCTGCCGGAGTCCGACCGGCACGCCGGCGCCCCGGTCGACGTGGTCAGCTCGGTCCTGTCGCTCGCCGCGATCCTGCCGGTCATCTACGGCTTCAAGGAGATCGCCCGCGGCGGCGACACGACGACGGCCCTCCTGACGATGTCGGTCGGGTGCGCCCTCGGCCTCGTGTTCGTCCGCCGTCAGCGGCGCATCGCCAACCCGCTCCCGGACCTGACGCTCTTCCGCAGCCGCTCCTTCTCGACGGCGCTCGCGGTGATGCTCGTCGGCGGCGTGGTCATGGCCGGTGTGTCGTTCCTCAGCTCGCAGTGGCTGCAGCTCGTCGCGGGCCTCGACCCGCTGGGCGCGGGCCTCACGATGCTGCCGGCCAACATCGCCCTGCTCGTCGGTGCGTCCTCGTCGGCGCGGATCGCCCACCGCCTCGGCACGGCGCGCACCATGGCCACCGGTCTGGTCGTCTGTGCCGCGGGACTCGCGCTCTACACGCAGGTCGGCCCGGCCCAGGGCCTCGGCCTGCTCGTCTTCGGCATGTGCCTGACCTCCTTCGGGATCATGCTCCCGTCGACCCTGACGATGGGGGTCATGATGCAGTCGGCGCCGCCGGAGCGCGCCGCGTCGGTCGCCTCCATGTCCGAGACGTCGGGTGAGTTCGGGATCGCCGTCGGCATCGCCGGTCTGGGCTCCCTCGCGACGTTCGTCTACCGCGACCAGCTGGCGCCGTTTGCCGCCGCGCACGGCGGGAGCGCCACCACCGCCGCGCTCGACTCCCTCGCCGGCGCCGTCCGCATGGCGACGACCCTGCCGGCCGAGGCCGCCCGCGGCCTCGTGACCGCGGCCCAGGAGGCGTTCACGGCCAGCCTCACCGTCGTGGCCGGCGTGGGCGCCGCGCTCTTCGTGGCCTGCGCGGTCATTGCCCTGCGAGTGCTGCGTTCGCGCTGATCGCCCAGGTTGCATAACCTTGACTTATGTAGTGCATAATGCAGGGATGAGTTCCTCGCGCTTCCCCGCCGTCGTCGACGAGATCACGGTCCGGCTCATCGCCGCCGTCGTGCTCGTCATCGGCGTCGTCGCCCTCGCGACCCAGCAGTGGTGGCTCTACGCCGTCCTCGCCGTGGACTTCAGCCTGCGGGCCACGCTCGGACCCCGGGTCAGCCCGATCGCCCGGCTCGTGCAGCGGTGGATCCGACCCGCCGTCTCCGCGCCGAAGCGACCGACGGCCGGTCCGCCCAAGCGGTTCGCGGCGGCCATCGGTGCGGTCATGACGGTCGCCGCGACCGCGCTCTGGGTCATCTCCCTCGTCACCGGCTCGACGGGCGTCATCGTCGCCGTCGTCGTCATCGGCGCCATCATGGTGCTCTTCCCGGCGCTCGAGTCGATCCTCGGCATCTGCGTCGGCTGCATCCTCTTCTCGGGCCTCATGCGCCTCGGCGTCATCCCCGAGGAGGTCTGCCTCGAGTGCGCGGACATCACGAAGCGTCGTGAGCGTCTCGTCGCCGAGCGCGCGGGCCAGCAGGCGGCCTGACCGTCAGTCGGCGGCCTGACCGTCAGCCGGCGGCGGCCCGCAGCTTCTCGAGCAGCGGGCCGGCGGCCTCGTCGAGGAAGCGCGCCTGGGCGTCCCCGCCGATCTGGACCAGGGCGATGTCGGTGAAGCCCGCCTCCCAGTAGGGGCGCACGGCCTCGACGATCGCGTCGAGGTCGGGCCCGCACGGGATCGAGGCCGCGACGTCCTCGGGGCGCACGAACTGTGTGGCACCGGCGAAGCCGGCCGGGGTGGGCAGGTCGGCGTTGACCGACCAGCCGCCGCCGAACCAGCGGAACTGCTCGTGGGCTCGGGCCACCGCCGCGTCGCGGTCGGGGTCCCAGCTGATCGGGATCTGGCCGATCGCGCGGGCGCCGGAGCCGATGCGCTCGGCGCCGTCGGTGCGGTTCCACGTCTCGACGAGCTCCGCCTCAGGCTGCACCGCGATCATGTGGTCGGCGAGCGCGGCGAGCCGCTCGATCGACGCGTCGCCGCTGACGGCCACGGCCACCGGGACGAGGATGTCCGGCAGGTCCCAGATGCGCGCCGAGTCGACGTCGAAGTACTCGCCGTGGTGGGTCACGAGCTCGCCGGAGTGCAGCTCGCGGATGATCTCGATGGCCTCGACGAGCATCTCCTGGCGGGTCACGACACCGGGCCAGCCCTCGCCGACGACGTGCTCGTTGAGGCTCTCGCCGCTGCCGAGGCCCAGCGTGAAGCGGCCGTCGGAGAGCAGCTGCATCGTCGCCGACTTCTGCGCGACGACGGCCGGGTGGTAGCGCATCGTCGGGCACGTCACGTAGGTCATGAGCTCGAGGCGCTCGGTGGCCTGCGCCACGGCGCCGAGCACCGACCACGCGTACGGAGCGTGCCCCTGCTCCGTGAGCCACGGGGAGTAGTGGTCGCTCGAGACCGCGAGGTCGAAGCCGACCTCCTCGGCGCGCACGGCCCAGCGGACGAGGTCCTTGGGGCCGCTCTGCTCGGTCATCAGGGTGTATCCGAAGTTCGTCACGCCGAAGACCTACCCATTTCTCGGGAACTGCCTGTACAGGGTCTGTCCACAGTTGTGGACGAGGCTGTGGATCGTGGCGGTCCCGTCAGGACGGGCGGTGCCTCCCGAGAAAGGTGCGGATCGCCTCGCGCGGCCGCTCGCGCAGCTCCGCGCCGTGCGTGAACGCAGCGACGTCGTAGTCGAGCTCGCCGAGCAGGTGAGCGGTCTGCTGGGTCATGCGGAAGTCGGTGCAGAAGGACTTGACGGGCCAGCGCAGGCCCATGACGTTGAAGATCGCGTCGCCCGTGATGAGCGTGCGCGACTCCTCGTGGAGCAGCGACACGTGCCCGGGGGAGTGCCCGGGAGTGTGCACGACCCGGAGGCCGCCGGCGATCGGGAGCACCTCGCCGTCGGTCATCTCGCGCTCCACGGTGAGCGGCTCGAAGTCGCGGCCGGGCCGGGAGAAGCGGTCGAAGAGGCGACCGAGCAGGAAGCTGCGGTCACGCGGCGGCGAGGACCCCTCGACGGCGTATGCCGCGTCGTCGTGGTGGATCGTGAAGCCGCGTCCCGTCTCGCGGGCCACGTGCGCCGCCCCGCCCGCGTGGTCGGGGTGGGCGTGGGTCAGCAGCAGGCGGGTGACGTCGGCCGGGGCCGCCCCGATGGCGCCCAGGGCCGCGATGACCTTGGGCCCCGAGCTCGGCAGGCCCATGTCGACGAGCGTCACCTGGCCGTCGTCGTCGCGCAGGATGAAACCGTTGACGAGGTCGCGCACGAGCGGGATGCGCCAGACGTTCGGCGCGAGGGGAACCACGAGCTCCTTGGCCATGGGCCGACCCTAATGGCGACCGGTGCCGCGCGCCCGGGCTGTCGAACGTCGGGTGAGAGGCAGCCGCTCTGCGGGTAGGAGCCGAGGGTGGCGGTCGACGCCACCCAGAGCAAAGGAGGGCCACATGGCCAAGCGAGTCGCATTCCTCGTCGCGAGCGAGGGCATCGAGCAGGTCGAGCTGACCGAGCCGTGGAAGGCCGTCACCGACGCGGGGCACGAGGCCGTCGTCGTCAGCCCCGAGGCCGGCGAGGTGCAGATGTTCAACCACCTCGACAAGGCGGACACCAAGGCCGTCGACGTCACGGTCGCCGACGCCACGGCCGAGGACTTCGACGCGCTCGTGCTGCCTGGCGGGGTCGCCAACCCCGACAACCTGCGCACGCACGCCGACGCCGTGGCCCTCGTGCGCGACTTCGTCGCGTCCGGCCGGCCCGTCGCCGCGATCTGCCACGCGCCGTGGACCCTCATCGAGGCCGACGTCGTCAAGGGCCGCCGCCTCACGTCGTGGCCGAGCCTGCAGACCGACATCCGCAACGCCGGTGGCGAGTGGACCGACGAGTCCCTCGTCGTCGACGGCAACCTCATCACGAGCCGCAACCCCGACGACCTGCCCGACTTCTGCGGCGCCGTCGTCGAGGCGCTCGAGCACGGCTCGGCTGCCGCGACGGCAGCACCCTCCGCCTGAGGGGCCACCCGGAGCTCAGCCGAACCCGTGGCGGGCCAGCGGGTGGAGCAGCTCGCGCTCCTCGTAGGCGAGGTGTGACAGGAGCGTGTCGGTGAGCAGGTCGAGGGCGCGCTGGATCTCGTCCAGCGCGTCCTGGCCGGCCCGGCCGTAGGGCTCGCTCCCGACGAGCCCGACGAGGGCGTCGTCGACCTGCTCGAGCACGTCCGAGATGACGTGGTGCTCCTCCTCGAGCCGGTCGATGACCGGGCCGAGATCGGGCTCCGCCCCGCGCAGGTGCACGAAGATGCTCCGGTCCTCGAGGGTGTGGTGCCCGGTGACGAGGCGGCAGTACGTCTCGCAGTAGGCGCCGAGCGTCCAGTTGTTCTGCCGCATCGCCATCGTGTTGATGACGGACCGTGCGGCCCCGGTCGACATCGCGCCGCGGCGCACCTGGCCGACGATGTCGCGCAGCTGGGCCAGCTCGCCCCGCAGGTGGTCGTGCACGTCGACGAGGTGCTGCGGGACGGCCTGCTCGGCGGCGGAGTATGCCGCGTGCTCGGGCTTGGCGGTCACGGGACGGTCGTCCTCCCCCCAGGGGAGTGTCGGGCTGAGTCGGACCCCGTCGTCCGGTGTCGCGCGGACGGTGAGTGGCGCGCCGTCGGCCGGGGCCGCCGAGGTCGGCGGGGTGGCTGGCGGCGCCGCACCGACGTCACCGGCCCCGCGGGCGCGGCGGGCACGTTCGGCGTCGACGAGGTCACGCACGGCTGGGGCGACCTCGACGGCATACCGCCGCAGGACGTCGGGGTCGTCGGTGCCGAGGACGAACGTGCTCATCCCGTCAGCCAGGGCGAGAGCCGCCAGCTGCTCGGCCCAGTCGTCGGCCGTGCCCCGGAGGAAGCCACCGCCCGTGCCGAACGAGCCGAAGACGTTGTACATCCGGCGAATCGCCTGCGGGCCGCGACCGGCCCGGTCGGCGGCCTCGTCGATGACGGCGTTCATCCCCGGGAGGGCCTCCGGGTCGGCGTAGCCCATGCTCGGCAGCCACCCGTCGGCGAGACGGGCCGTGACTCGCAGCATGCGCGGCTTGTAGGCACCGAGCCAGATCTCGACGGGGTGCACCGGGAAGGGGCCGGTGTGCAGCCCGGTCACCGAGTAGTGCTCGCCAGGCACGGTGACCGACCGCGCGCCCGGCTGGTCGGGGTCCTGGCCCCAGACGCCGCGGATGATCCGGATCGCCTCGACGAGCGCGTCGACGGCCTCCCCGGGTGTGCGGCGCTCGCCGCCGGCCGCGACGATCGCGTCCCAGAAGGCGCCGGTGCCGAGACCGAGCTCGGCACGGCCGCCGCTGATGACGTCGAGGGTCGCGATGTGCTTGGCGAGCCCGACCGGAGGCCGGAGCGGCAGGTTGGCGACGTTGGCCGCGACGCGGATCGAGCTCGTGCGCGCCGCGACCGCCGTGAGCAGGGTGGAGGTGTCGAGGTGCTTGGCGTTGTAGGGGTGGTCCTGCACCGTGAAGAGGTCGAGGCCCACGACGTCGGCCAGCTGCGCCAGCTCGAGCGTCTCGTGCACCCGGGACGCGTCGGGGCTCGCGAACACCCCGAAGTGGAGGTCGTGCAGGTAGTCCATGCGGTCAGGGTGGCATACGCTCCGGGCCATGAACGGGGACGACGCTGCCGTCCAGGCGCTCCGGGCGCTGATCCGCATCCCGACGGTCTCCGACTGGGAACCGGCGCGCGAGGACCGAGCCGTGTTCGAGGCGCTCCTCGCCGAGCTGCGCGAGCGCTTCCCGCGGTTGCACGCCGCGTGCGAGGTCGAGCGCATCTGCGGCGACGCCCTGCTCGTGCGCTGGCCGGGCCGTACGCAGGAGCCTCCGGTCGTGCTCATGGCGCACCTCGACGTCGTCCCCGTCGACGACGCGTCGGTGTGGACGCACCCACCGTTTGCGGCAGAGGTCGCCGACGGGCACGTCTGGGGCCGTGGGGCGCTCGACTGCAAGGGGTCGCTCGTCGCGACCTGTCAGGCGGTCGAGGACCTCATCACCGAAGGGGTGACCCCGGGCCGGGACGTGTGGCTCTCGTTCGGCTGCAACGAGGAGGTGTCGGGGCGCGCCGCCAAGGACGCCGTCGCGATCCTGCGCGAGCGAGGGGTCGAGCCGTGGTTCGTCATCGACGAGGGCGGCGCCATCGTGCAGGGCGCTCTCCCGGGGGTCGACGCGCCCATGGCCGTCATCGGCGTCTCCGAGAAGGGCACGGTCGACGTCGACCTCATCGCGCGGGGCGATGGGGGCCACGCCTCCGCGCCGCGTCGGATGGGCGCGACGAGCCGGCTGGCCCGCGCGATCCTGCGCCTCGAGCGGAAGCCCTTCCCGAGCCACCTGCCCGACGCCACCGTCGACATGCTCGAGCGCGCCGGCGCCCATGCGCGTATGCCGTATGCCGCGGTCTTCGGTCGTGCGCGCCTGCTGCGGCCCGTGCTCTCCCGGGTCCTCCCGCGGCTGGGGCACGAGACCGCGGCGCTGACCCGGACGACCGTCGCCGTGACCCAGCTCTCCGGCTCCCCGGGCGCCAACGTCATCGCCGCGACCGCGCGGGCCCACGTCAACATGCGGGTCATGGTGGGCGAGACCGTCGACGGCGCCATCGAGCGGATCCGCCGCACGGTCAAGGACCCCCACGTCGAGGTGACGCTGGTCAGCGGCGACGAGCCGAGCCCGGTGTCGCCGACGGACGACACGGCATACGCCCTCCTCGAGTCGACGGTGGGGGAGGTGTTCCCCGGGACGGTGGCGGTGCCGTACGTCATGCTCGCGGCCACCGACTCACGCCACTTCCACCGCGTCTGGCCGCGCGTCTACCGCTTCACGCCGTTCCGGATGACCGACGCGCAGCGCTCCTCGATCCACGGCGTCGACGAGCGCATCGGCGTCGCAGACCTCCACGACGGCATCGCGTGGTACCGCCGCCTCATCGAACAGCTCTAGTCGAGTCAGCCTGAGAGAGAACGAGATCCGCATGTCAGACAGCACGGCCGTCTCCGACGCCGCCCGGGCCGTGGCCCGCAGCCCGATCACGAAGGTCGTCGGCTTCCTCATCTGCGTCGAGCTCGCGAGCGGCGTGCTGCAGGGCTACTACACCCCCATCTTCACCGACATCGCGCGGCACCTGTCGATCAAGGACGCCGACGTCAACTGGTTCGAGGCCGCCCAGCTCATCGTGTCGGCGCTCGTCGTGCCGCTCCTCGCGCGGCTCGGCGACCTCATCGGGCACCGCAAGGTGCTCCTGCTCTCGACGGTCGTCACGGCGGTGGCCTCGTGGGGCGTCGCCTTCGCGCCGACCTTCGGTCTCTTCCTCGTGGCCTGGGCGATCCAGGGCTTCTACGTCGTGTGGCTGCCGATGGAGGTCGCGATCATCCACCGCCGCACCGGCGGCTCCGAGCGACGCGTGCGCGGTGCAGCGGGACTGCTCGTGGCCGGGCTCGAGCTCGGGGTCATCGCCGGCGCCCTGACCAGTGGCGCCCTCGCCGAGTCGCTCGGCATGACCGCCCTGCTCGCGCTGCCGGCCGTCGTCGTGACCCTGGCTCTCGTCGCGATCTGGTTCGGCGTCGAGGAGTCTCCCGTGCTCGCCCACGGCACCGTCGACTGGCGCGGCTTCTGGCTCATCACCCTCGCCCTCGGCCTCGTCATGGGTGGCCTCGTCATGCTGCGCGTCCTCGGACCGGGGAGCCCGTGGCCGTGGGTGCTCGTCCTGCTCGGCGCTGCCGCCTTCGTGCCGTTCGCACGGGCCGAGCTCGCGCACCCGGAGCCCCTCGTGGACCTGCGCATCCTCGGGGCGCGTGGCCAGTGGCCCGTCCAGGCGACGGCCTTCCTCTTCGGCGTGTCGGTGCTCGGCGCGCAGATCCCGCTGTCGACCTTCGCGCGCACCGACCCGGCCGTCACCGGCTACGGCCTCGGCGCCTCGGCGGGCAAGGTGTCGATCATCATCGGTGGCTACGTCCTGTCGCTCGCCGTCGGGGCCCTGCTGCTCCACCTGCTCGCGCACCGGACGGGGACGCGGGCGGCCATGGTCGTGGCGGCGGTCCTCGTCGCGGTCGGCTACCTGCTCTTCCTGCCCTTCCACGACACCCTCGCCCAGACGATGACGAACATGGTCATCGCGGGACTCGGGTCCGGAGCGCTCGTCGCGGGGCTGCCCACGGCCGCGGCCGCGCAGGCGCCACCGACCCACACCGGCCTGACGACGGGCATGACGAACACGACCAAGACGATCGGCGGAGCGTTCGCCTCGAGCGTCTTCGCGATCGCCCTCGCCTCGACGGGCACGGTCGACGCGGAGGCGACCGCCCACGCGTCACTGTCCGGCTACCTCACGGTGTGGGCGATCTGCGGTGTCACGGCCCTCGTCGCAGCGGTGTTCCTGGCCGTCGTGCGACCGGTCAGCGACCGGTCCGCTGTCGCTGCGCCCGGCTGAGCACGTCGGCGGCCACCTGGGTGACGGGCGTGCCACGCTGCTCCGCCTCGGTGATGAGCAGCTCATAGGCCGTCGCCATGTCGATCCCCTCCAGGTGTGCGAGGGCCCCCTTCGCCTGCTCGATGACGACCCGCCCGAGGAGGGCTTCGCGCAACGACTCGGTGATCCGGCGCTGGTCGACCGACTGGCTCTGCAGGATGACGATCGTCGACATGTCGGTGAACGCCTGGGCCATCACGCGCTGCGCGTCGTCGAGCGCGGCATCGCTGCGCGTGAAGACGTTGAGGGCGCCGAGGGCGCGGCCGTGCCACACGAGTGGGAAGGCGTGCACCGCGGCGAAGCCGGCCCGCACGATCGCCTCACCCGCGATCGGCCAGCGCAGCTGGATGACGCTCGCTCCGAGGGCGACGACCGGAGCGGCCGACCGATGGCACTCGACGCACGGGCCCTCGTCCTGACCCACCTGCAGGGCCTCGAGCTCGGCCACCCCGTGGGACGTCGACACGAGCAGCTCGAGGGAGTCGTCCGGCGCCTGGACGATGAGACCCATCGCATCGACGCCGAGCGAGGACGAGCCGTCGCGGAGCAGGCGCGTCAGCAGGTCGGTGACGTCGTGGCTGTCGACCATGGCGGCCGTGGCCTCGGCGAGGACCTGGCTGGTCGATTTCGGGTTCATGCGGGGTCCTTCGTCGTCGGGCCCGTGTCGGTGAAGTCGAGAGCACGGTCGAGCACGAGCGCTCCGATCGCCTCTACGGTCGTGTCATGCGCGTAGGCGTGGGCCCGGATGACCGCCATGGCGTCCACCGGTTTGACCCCCAGCTGCGCGACGACCATCCCGACGGCCTGGTGCACCTGCTGGCGCACGATCCACGGCCCGACGTCGTCGGTGAGCAGTGCGTTGTGGCCGAGCAGGGCGGCACCCACGGCGTCGGCGAGGAACTGGGCCACGACGGGGTCTCCCGCCACGGCCTCGGGCGACTCGTCGTAGACGATGACGACACCGAGGGAGCGGTCGTCGGGTCGCATCGGTGCGGCACACACCCAGAGCTCGCCCAGCTCCTGACGCGCCGTCGCCGAGAAGTGCTCCCACGGCGTGGGCTGTCGCAGGTCGGCGGTCACGACACGGCGCGAGGTGAAGGCGTCCCACCCGGGGCCCTCGCCCAGGACCTCCTGGAGTCCGTCGAGCCGCGCGGCCGTGGGGTCGGTCGCGCAGAGCGTCAGGCGGTCGGGCTGGTGGTAGCCCAGCGTGATCGCGGCGCCGGCGCCGCCGAAGACGTCGACGAAGGCGTTGCATAGGCGGGCCGGCAGGGGGAGGCGGTCGACGTCGCGCGCGATGCCGCGCGTCAGGGCCGAGAGGATGGCAGCGCGGTGGCGGGGGTCGGGGCCGACGTACTCATCCGTCATCGGAGGCCAGCCTTGCCGGGCTGGACTCGGTGGCGTGCCCTGGCGTGTCACGCACGGTGAGACGCTCCTCTGAGGGGATGGTGGTCAGGCTGCTGCGCGACCACTCCTGAACTCTACGCGCCCGTGGTCAGCGCATCTCAGTCCCCGAAGCAGCGGCGGCGCGGCCCCGGTGGTGATGTCATGGGAGCCATGGACATGCCGAAGCACAGCGACGAGGCCAAGGCCCACTTCCGGGGTCTCGTCAGCGACGGGCCCGGTGTCGAGGTCAAGCCGATGTTCGGCAGCCTCGGGGCCTTCGTCAACGGCAGCATGTTCGCCGGGCTCTTCGGAGAGGACGTCGGGGTCAAGCTCGATCCGGCTGGGCTCGAGGAGCTGAGGGCGCTGCCGGGCAGCGGACCGTTCGGTCCGGCCGGCCGCCCCATGGGTGGCTACCTCTCGCTGCCGCCGGACCTCGACGACGCTGCCCTGACCGCTTGGGTCGACCGCGCCCGCGACCACGTCGCGACGCTCCCGCCCAAGGTCAAGAAGCCGAAGACGTAGCCGGGTGGCCTCCCGCGACTCCAGGCACTCCGGCGATGCCGGCAATGCCGGCGACACCGAGTCGGCCGCTCGTTCGGAGCTGCGCGCGCTCCTCGGTGACGATTCCGGGGTCGAGCTGCGCCCGATGTTCGGCACCCTCGCCGCGCTGGTCGACGGGCACGTCTTCGCCGTCGCGCTGGACGACGTCATCGGGGTGAAGCTCGCCCCGGATGCTCGGGCCGTGCTCGAGACCCTGCCCGGCTCCGAGGTCCTGACGATGGGCAGCCGCCGGATGAAGGCGTACCGAAGCCTCCCGTCGGGGATGCCCGCCGCAGAGCGCCGCGCCTGGCTCACGCGGGCGCGTGACCATGTCGCGACCCTGCATGCCTGACCCTGCCTTCCCGACCCTGCCTTCCCGACCCCGCGTTCCTGACGCGGCACGGCCCACTCAGAAGGGTGGCGGGTCGTGCGCGCCGAGGTGACGATGCCCTGAATCGCCATGCGCCTGTGAGGGATCGGTTGACGTGGTGGGACTGCCCCGTCCTGCCGGTGGGTCTGCACCGTCGCGCCAGTTCTTGGGGTGGGTGGTGTAGGTGCGGCCGGTGAGGGTGGTCCAGGTGAGGCCGTGCTCGGGGGTCGGGGTGGAGGTCCAGATGCCGTCGGTCTTGAGGTTGTGGTGGAGGCGGTGTTTGGCGTGGAGGTTGCCGACGTTGGTGGGTCCGGTGGGCCAGGGGGTCTCGTGGTCGAGGTCGCAGCGGGTGGCCGGGACGTGGCAGTCGGGTCCGCGGCAGACCCCGTCGACGGCCTGGACGTGCTCGACCATGGCGCGGGTCGGGCGGTAGCTGCGGGTCGGGCGGGACAGGGCCCGGCCGGTGGGCAGCTCGACGGGCAGGGTGGCCCAGACGGATCCGGGGCGGGTGATGATCTCGCGGGCGTGGGTCGCGGTGACCCAGCCGTGGCCGGGCAGCTCGCAGGC
>NZ_JBFRFZ010000014.1:0-97762 GCF_052115065.1 Terrabacter sp. 2TAF16 | reverse complement strand
TGGTGGATCTCGAGGTGGTGGGTGGAGGCGCAGCCGGGGAAGCGGCAGCCGCGGTCGCGGTCCAGGACCAGGACGCGGGTGCGGTGGGGGACGACGCGGTGGGCGCGGCCGACGTTGACGGGGTGTCCGTCGGTCTCCCAGACCGGGGTCAGGGTGCCGTCGCAGGTCAGCTGGTTGGTGATGTGTTGGGGCAGGCGGGGGCGGCCGGTGAGCCAGCCACCGTCGGTGTCGAGGTGGACCTGCACCCGGTAGCGAGCCCGCCGGGCAGCTCCACCCGAGCCGCTCGAAGCACTGGAACGTCCGGCACCGTCGGCGCCGGACGTGGTGGCGGCGTCGAGGGAGCGGGTGGCGAGCACGATGAGGGCGTCGGCCCAGGTGACGCGGGGCCGGCCGCCGTCGACCTCGGTCCAGGTCGGGTGCAGCACGTCGCCGTTGAGCAGCTGCCGGTCGGGCTCCAGCCCGTCGGGGGTGAGGGTGTGGAAGAGGTGGTCCTTGGCCTCGGCGAGGGCGGCTTCGACGAGCGCGCCGACCTCGGCCGGGGCGTCGTAGCGCAGCCGGAACAGCCCGTCGGCGTCGAGGCCCATGCTCAGGTGGGCCGGCTCGACCGGCGCCCGCTTCCCCGACCCACCGTCGCCGCCGTCGCCGCCCTCCTGGTCGCTCTCGTCACCGCTCTCGTCACCAGGCGGTATCTCGCCGGGCAGGATCTCTCCGGGCAGGCCGCGGCCGCGGTCGTCGACGCTGTCGGGTTGGAGGGTGAAGTCGTAGCGGGTGACGGTGCGCTGCAGCTGGGTCACCGTCGCGTGCCGCGCGAACTGCGCGACCGTGGTGTCGAACGCGGCCGGGGTGTGCCGGGCCACGACCGCCGCCTGGTCCAGGCTGATCCGTCCCTCCCGCAACGCGGCGACGGTGGCGGGCAGCTCCCCGGCGCGGCGGGCCAGCAGCACCATCGCACCGGCCTGGCCCCGCGAGAGGCCCGCCCGGAGCATCAGCCAGTGCTCCGGCGACCGCAGCCCCGCGGCCTGCCAGGACCCGTCGGCGAGGACCGCGACGACGAAGTCGACGAGCCGGGCGTGCGCGTCGTGCAGGTCGGCGGCCAGGGACGCGACGTGGTCCCAGTCCTGCTCGATCTGCTGCGTGCTCCGGCTCTGCTCCATACCCTCTATCGTACAGGTGTTCGAACGCCCGGACAAGACTTGTCCACACGAAAACGTCTGTCCCGCAATGGGTTACGTCTCAACGGGACGCGCCGGACGGCATACCTCTGCGGCTGGACGGCCGCTCGTGGGTAAGGATGGGGCATGCCAGAGCCCACGCGCCCGCAGACCCCGGACGACACCATCGGGGCGCGCGACCTCACCGCCTGGCACACCCGCTTCGGCCGGTGGCTCGTCGACCTCTTCGCCGTCCTGGCCCGCGTCTCGCGCCCCGCCGCACGACGCGTCGCATCGTGGTCCTCCGCGCACGTGGCTTTCGTGGTCTTCGCCGTCATCGCGCTCGTCGTCATGGTCGCCCTCGTCGAGGGCATCGAGACGGTCTACGAGGGTGTCGTCGGGCGCAACGGGCTGACCGCCGTCGACCAGCCGGTGCTCGATGCGGCGATCACGCTCCGCTCTCCCGGGCTCGACTCCGCGGTCACGGCCTTCACCGACGTCGGCGGTCCGGTCGGCATGCCGATCCTCGCCCTCGTCGCCGTCGCGATCATCACGTGGCGCCGGCGCCGGTGGACGCCGATCGTCCTCACCGTCATCGCCGCGGCCGGGTCGCTCGCGATGACGATCGTCGGCAAGAACGTCGTCGACCGTGCGCGCCCACCGGCCTCGCTCGCCGTGCCACCGCTCGAGGTCTCGCCGTCGTTCCCGAGCGGTCACACCCTCAACGCGACGGTGCTGACGACGATCGTGGTCTACCTCGTCCTCATCGAGACGACGGCCGCCTGGCAGCGGACCCTCGCGATCACGATCGGCACGATCTTCGTCCTCGCGATGGGGCTCTCCCGCGTCTTCCTCGGGCACCACTGGCTCACCGACGTGCTCGCCGGCTGGCTCATCGGCCTGGCCTGGGCCCTCGCCGTCATCACCGCCCACCGCCTCTGGCTCACCCTTCAGAGGGATCACCCACCTGTTTGACGACGTCCGTTGGGCCGCACCAGTCAACTCCCCACCTAGGCTGCACTCAGATGTTGCAGTCCACGCGACGGAAGGTGAACGCATGAGCTCCTTGGATGCCGATGACTCGGGATGGCGCCGTCTAGCGTTGTACATCCTCGTCATGGCTGTCAGCGTGTTAGCTCCAGGGGCTATCATCTTGTCGCTATCACTGCTCTGGCTCTCTGCATCGCAGACTCTGCAAGTCTCTGGACTGACAAAGGCCATGGAGGAAAGTGGCTCCTTTAGCTCACTCTTCTTGACTGCTGCCTTGAGCCTGAGCTTCATCTTCGGATACACGGCCCGTGCTCTCGGGTTTAGGCTGGTCCGCGGAATTGAGGCAACACAAGACATTGGCACGCAACGCAGATTTGGAAGCCGAGTTCGATCGGCCTGGTCAAAGGCGGCAAAGAGGCTTTTCCACGGGGCGTTAGAGGGCGACACCTGCGGAGGCACTTACGATTCCCTTGAACAGGGTTACGGTTCTTCCGTTTGTCGCGAGGCCCTGCGCCTCCACCCGGCAATGGCACCGATCCTCAAGCCTTCCGACCCGTCACACTTGCTCAGAGACAGACGGTTCGACGAGGTCTTTGTCTATGCGAAACTCTGGCTGCGTCGTATGGCGCCGCCACTCAACATCGACTCGGTAGAGGTGGAGGTGAATATCCTCTGCGCCAGCGTGATTCCTATTGCATTATCGGCGCCTATATTTGCCACGATGGTAGACGTGCCGGCCTATTTCAGTTGGCCACTAGCCGTGATATTCGCGTTTCTCATTGTCTTCTTTGTCATTGAGAACGCATTGAAACTTCGGAAGTCCGAGCGATATGAGGCCTTCCGGAACGTTGTGGCTGACTGCGCCATGCGTCTGGCGGCTGAATCATTTGCAAAGGCGAGCAACACCGCGCCAGCAGCGTCACCTGCCACCCGTCTGGGCGACTAGAACGAATGAATCCTTTGAGTCCGCGACCACCCAGCTCCATGGCTACCACGCCTAGCAAGAACGTCCGACGGATGGTGGCGTCCGACGCGCCGCTCCTCCCTCGCCAGCCCTGGCTGCACGAGCTGTCCATCGTCGTCGACGGGAACGCGACGGTGCTCTCGGACCGCTCGGGTGACGTGCTCCCCGGCACGAGCCAGGGGCTCTACGTCGACGACCGGCGCATCCTCGGCACGCTGCGCCTCGAGGTCGCGGGAGAGACACCGGACTTCGTGGCCGAGCGCGCGTCGGGCGCGGCCGCCGACTACGCCGCGGCCGCGCGCGGGCTGGGCAACCCCGGCCCCGACCCGACCGTCGAGGTGCTCCGCAGCAGGCGCCTGCTCGGCTCGGGCACCCGAACCCTCACCGAGCACGTCGCCATCACCTCGCGGGCCGCGCAGACCGTGCAGGCTCCCCTTCGACTCGTCGTCGCCGGCGACGGCCTCGACATCGGCGCCGTGAAGTCCGGCCACCTCAGCGGGCCCCCCACCACAGCCACCGCGACGGCCGACGGTCTCGTCCTCACCGACGACTGGCACCGCACGACCGTCGCCCTCGAGGAGCTCCCCCCGGGCGCCACGGTGGCCGTGCGGCCGGGTGACGACGGTTCCGTCGCGCTCGAGACGACCCTCGTCGTCGAGCCCGGACGCACCACCTCGGCCTGCCTGCGCATCACCACGGAGCGGCTGCAGGCCTCCGCCTTCGACGCCGACCCCGGCTCCGACGCGCTGGCCTGGGACGACGTGCGCGTCACCGCCCAGGACCACCGGCTCGCACGCACCGTCGAACGTGGCCTCGACGACCTGCGCCACCTCGTCCTGCGCGACCCGGAATCGCCCGATCACGTCTTCGCGGCAGCCGGAACCCCTTGGTACCTCACGCTCTTCGGCCGCGACTCCCTCTGGACGGCACGCCTGCTGCTCCCCTTCGGCACCGACCTGGCCGAGGGGACGCTGCACACCCTCGCCCGACGCCAGGGCACGACGCACGACCCCGTGACGGGCGAGGCGCCCGGCAAGATCCCGCACGAGCTGCGGCGCCACGTGCACCGCGACACGACCACGGGGATGACGCTGCCGCAGGTCTACTACGGCACCGTCGACGCGACCGCCCTCTGGGTCTGCCTCCTCGCCGAGGCGTGCGACTGGGGCCTGCCGCCCGAGCGCGCCCGCCCCCTGCTGCCGCCCCTGCGGGCGGCCGTCGCCTGGCTCATCGGCGACGGTCAGCCCGACGACGACGGTCTGCTCAAGTACCTCGACACGTCCGGTACCGGCCTCGCCAACCAGGGCTGGAAGGACTCCGGCGACTCGATCCGCTGGCGCGACGGCACCGTCGCCGACGCCCCCATCGCGCTCGTCGAGGCGCAGGCGTATGCCGTCGAGGCCCTCCGCGCCGCCGCACGCCTCCACCGGTCGCTCGGTGACGACGACACCGAGGCCGCCACCGAGGCCGACGCCGCGGACGCCGCGGCGACCGCTCTCGAGGGCCGGGTGCGCGACCGCTTCTGGGTCGACACCGACGCGGGCCACCACCTCGCCATCGCCCTCGACGGCGCGGGCCGAGCGGTCGACGGGCTCGGCTCCAACATGGGCCACGTGCTCGGCACGAGCGCACTGACCCCCGCCGAGGCGGCCTCGGTGGCGGCCACCGTGACCGGTCGCGAGCTGCTCGACGACTTCGGCGTGCGCACCTTCGGCACCGGCAACGGCGGCTTCAACCCCATCGGCTACCACACCGGCTCGATCTGGACCCACGACACCGCGATCACGGCGATCGGTTTGTCCCGTGAGGGATTCGGCGCCGAGGCGAGCGAGGTCGCGCGGACCCTGCTCGCGTCGGCCGAGGCCTTCTCCTACCGCTGGCCCGAGCTCTACTCCGGTCTCGCGCTGGCCGGTGCGCCGACGCCCTACCCGGCGTCGTGCCGGCCGCAGGCGTGGTCGGCGGCCTCCGCCGTCGCGCTGCTCACGGTGGCGCTCCGTCCACGACCCGACGCGGCCACCCGCACGCTGCACCTCTCGCCGGTGCGACCCGCCCCCTACGGGGCGCTGCGCGTCGCGGGACTGCGCTTCTGCGGCGGCCGCGTCGACCTCGCCGTCTCGGCCGACGGTGACGTCGAGGTGCTCAGCGCACCCGACGACGTCACGGTCGTCACCGACTGAGGCGACGGCATACTCCACGGCATGTTGCCGGAGGGCCGGGGCTCCTAGGATCGGCAGGGTGAAGCCGGCGATCATCCTCGTGTCCGAGACCCGCTGCGACGAGCTGCTCGACGAGTTCGGGCGCTACGCCCGCGACTACGAGCTGCCCACCGCCACCTCCGCGCACGAGGCGAAGCTGGCCGCGAAGCGCGTCGTCGCCGAGGGCGGCCAGGTGGCGATGTTCGTCACCGAGTCCCGCCTGCCCGACGCCGACGTGCACGAGGCCTTCCACTGGTGGCGCCAGACGGTGCCGACCGCCCGCCGGGTCATCGCCGCGCACGTGTCGACCTTCAGGGAGGACGCCGAGCGCCTCCGCGGTGGCATGGCCAAGGGCAAGTACGACGCCTACCTGCTCGCGCCGCGGGGTGCCCGCGACGAGGAGTTCCACACCGCCATCTGCGAGCTGCTGTCCGACTGGGGCTCGACGGTGGCCGAGCCCGAGGTCGTGGCGGTTGCCCTCGTCTCGCCCGTCGAGGACGCCCTGACCCTGAGCATCCGCGACTACCTCGACCGGATGGGCCTGCCCAACCGCCTCTACGCGCCCGAGAGCGAGAAGGGCCGGCACGTCCTCGCGCTCGTCGCTGCCGAGAGCGGCGAGGCGGAGTTCCCGCTCTTCATGGACCTCAACCAGCGCGTCGGCAGTGCCAGGAGCGTGCGCGACGTCGCGTCCGCGATCTACGGCCGCCCGGCCGACGTCGACGTCGACCGCGTCGTCGACGTCGCCATCGTCGGAGCCGGCCCGGCGGGTCTCGCGGCCGCCGTCTACGCCTCGTCCGAGGGACTGAGCACCGTCGTGCTCGAGGCCGAGGCCGTCGGCGGGCAGGCGGGCACCTCGTCGATGATCCGCAACTACCTCGGCTTCCCGAGGGGCATCAGCGGTATGCGGCTCGCCCAGCGGGCGCGCAACCAGGCCATCCGCTTCGGCACGCAGTTCTTCTCCGGCTGGCCGGTGACGTCACTCGTGCCCGGCGAGGTGGACGCCGAAGGCGTCCTCGCGCCGCACCGCCTCCGCACCGAGGGCGGCGACCTGCTCGCCCGCGCAGTCGTCGTGTCGGCCGGGGTGAAGTACCGCCGCCTCGACGCGCCGGGCATCGAGCGCCTCGTCGGGCTCGGCGTGCACTACGGCAGCGCCATGACGGCGGCCCGCGAGATGGAGGGGGCCGACGTCGTCGTCGTCGGTGGCGGCAACTCGGCGGGGCAGGCGGCGATCCACCTGGCCCGCTTCGCCCGCACGGTGACGATCCTCGTGCGGCGCGCATCGCTCGCAGAGACGATGTCGAGCTACCTCGTCGGCGAGATCGCCTACAACCCTCGGATCTCCGTGCTCGCCTGCTCCGAGGTCGTCGAGGGTGGGCCCGGCGAGGACGGCCGGCTCGGGTGGGTCACCGTGCGCAACACCGCCGACGGCACGCAGGAACGGCGCGAGTGCCGCGGCCTCTTCCTGCTCATCGGCGCGGCGCCGCACTGCGACTGGCTGCCCGACGAGGTGGTCCGGGACGAACGGGGCTTCGTCCTGACCGGCCGCGACGTGCCGCAGGACCGCTGGCGCGACGGTCTGCCGCCCGAGAGCCTCGAGACGACGGTTCACGGCGTCTTCGCGGCCGGGGACATCCGCGCGGGCTCGATGAAGCGCGTGGCGTCGGCGAGCGGCGAGGGCGCCTCGGTCGTGCCGCTCGTGCACGCCTGGCTCGACCCGTCGCACTGACGACCGGGACGAGGACGAGCGGTCAGAGGCGGATGAGCTGGCCGTCGCGGAACGAGTAGCGGTAGGCCGTCGTCGTCGCCGCCGGCAGGTTGGCCGGGTGAGCCGCGTGGTTGCGGTGCGGGTGCGGCGTCGGTGCGGACGCGGTGCGGACGGGCGTCAGACCGCCGGCGACGCCTGCGGCGTGCGCCTCCCCGGCCCCCAGGGCCGTGGTGCCGACGAAGGCGACGGCGACGGCAGCGCCGGCTGCGCCGAGGCCACGACGGAGCGTGGCACGGAAGGTCGAGGGAGCAGTTCCGGGGCGGGGTGTCGTGTCCATGTCCCCACGTTCGCGCCGGTGCCTGTGGGGCATCTGTGCCCGGGTGATGCATTCGGCATGGGCTGGGCGGCCTTGTGCCGCAGCGGCGTTCAGCCCCGGAGGGTACGTTCCATCTCGTCGGCCACCACGAGCGCGGCACCGGTGCCCTCGGCACGCATCCCCGCGATCGCTCCCTCGCGGTCGGCGTCCGACCGGTTCTGGCTCAGCTTGGCCTTGCCCTCGACCGACTGGACGACGACCTCGATGCCGACGATGGCCCGCAACCGCCCGCGGACGTACTTCGGCGGGGCATCGGTGACGGACCACGGCAGCTCGCGCCCGGACTCGTGCCGCTCGGTGAGCCGGGTGACGACGTCGAGCACCCAGTCGGGGTCGTCGTGGACGGTGACGGCGCCACGCAGCTGGACCTCGGTGTAGTTCCACGTCGGCACGACGCGTCCGTGCTCGGCCTTGGTGGCGTACCACCCCGGGGAGACGTACGCGTCGGCACCGCCCACGACGACGAGTCCTGGCGACCCCGGCGCGATGCGCGCCCAGTGGTCGTTCGCCCGGGCGAGGTGGCCGACGACGCGGTCGCCGTCGACGATGACGGGCAGCAGGGTGGAGTCCGGACGACCGTCGGGCCCGACGGTCACGAGGCGTGCGGCCGGATGGGCCGCGAGGAAGGCCGTGACGTCGGGGTCGGCCATGGCGTTCGCCGTGGGCACGTACATCCTCCGATGGTGCCACGCGCCCGGTGGGCGAAGCTGCACGGAGCCCGCCGACGGGGGTCGACGGGCTCCGGGGTGTGGGATGGGCTTCAGCTGTGCCGGTGCGGGGCCCTACGGGGTGCCGCGGTCCAGGGACGCGGGCTGCCGGCGTGCGGCGCGGGCACGACGTGCAGGTCGGCGCCCCCGGGACGCTCGGCGGAGGGGTCGAGCCGCTCGGCGAGGCTGCGCAGCAGGAGTGCGGCCCGGACGTGCCGGCGGGTGCGACCCGACTTGGGGGCGTGGTGGCGGGCGGCGACGCGCTCGACGATGCGGTCGCGGGCGATCGCCTCCTGGGGCGACAGGCTCAGCGTCCCGGTGCTCATGCGAGGCTCACCTGCGCCCGCTTGACCCGGATGTCGCCGCTGCCCGAGTGTACGACGAGGCGCGCCTGGGCCTCGGAGTCCCCCGGTCCCGAGGTCTCCTCGAGGTCGATGTCGACGTCGCCGGTGACGGTGTTGAGGTCGAGGTAGGCCGCGACCCCGTGGGCGACGGCGATGGTGACGTCGCCCGTGCCGGTCCTGGCCCGGACCTCGCCGCCGTGCACACCGTCGAGGCTGACGTCCCCCGTGCCGGTCGTCAGCTCGAGGTCGCCGGTCGAGGCGCCGATGTGGAGGTCGCCCGAGCCCGTCTTGGCCTTGACCGCCGCGTCGGAACGGCGGAGGGAGATGTCGCCGCTGCCCGACGTCAGGTCGAGGCGGCCCCCGCCCGTGCCGACGGTGATGTCGCCCGAGCCGGTCTTGGCGTCGAGGTCGCCGCTCGCCGACTGGAGCGTGATGTCGCCGGAGCCGGACTTGAGCCGGGCCGAGCCGACCTCGTGGAAGGTGAGGTCACCGGCCCCGGTGGCCGCGCGGACCTCGCCGAGCAGCCCGGCCGCCGTGATGTCGCCGGCCCCCGTCTTGGCATCGACCGTGCTCGACGCCGGCAGCTCGACCTCGACGTCGACCGAGCCCTTGGTGCCGAGCGAGAAGAAGCTGTCGCGCAGCTTCGGCGCCAGGACGGACACGTCGTTGCCGTGGGCCTCGACCGTGAACTTCTCGGCGATCTCGGCGCCGTGCTTGCCGTGCGGGTGCAGGCGGACGGTCGTCGTCGGACCGGTGCCGACGGTCAGCGTCAGGTCGCCGACGAGGAGCTCGGCCTTGAGGGTGATGGGACCCGTCGTGTCGAAGCGGGTCTCGAGGGTGGTGCCCATGGGAAATCCCCTTTGCTCTGTGGTCGTGAGGGTGGCGGTCGTGCTGTCGGTGCGCTGGCCGTGAGGCGTCTCGGTGCCGGTCATCGGACCCAGCCCTGCACGCGCTTGTTGGAGGAGCGGTTGCGGCCGGGGGCGCCGGGCCCGAACTGCGGGCCGGGCGGCATCGGCGGGAAGCCGGGCATCGGCGGCACGCCGCTCCCGGTGGCGGCGCGGACCGCGTTGACGATCCACGTGTTGAGCGACTGGCCGCGGCTCGTCGCGAGCTCCTCGGCCCGGACCTTGAGGGCCTCGGGCAGTCGGAGCGTGATCCGCGACGTCTCGGCACCCTCGTCCTCGGGTGACACCACCGTGGTGTCAGCGGTGTCGATCGCCTGGGTGTCGTCGGCGAGAGCCGACGGGCCGCCCCCGACGACGACGAAGACGGGCTCGCGGCCCTGCAGGCGGACCTCGACGGACGTGCCGTCGAGCTCGTTGGTGATCTCGGCCGCAGCGTGCGAGAGGGCGTCCATGAGAGCCAGGCGTGCTGACGAGTCGAGCGCGAAGCCGATCCGCTCGGCGGCCTGCTCGGTCTCCGGACCCATCGCCCTGGCCGCCTGGGCGAGATCCCGACGCAGTGCGTCGACGTACTCGGTGATGTCCATGTGCATCACTATGACACCACCGTGGTGTCACGTCAACACCATGATGACGCCGACGTGTCACGGGGTACGTTCACCCCACTCCTCACGCCTCGCTGAAAGGTGCCCGATGCGCAGCCTCGGAACCTCCGACCGCCCGTCCGTCCGCGCCGTCTCGTCCGCCATCGAGAAGGTCTCCTCGCGCACCCGGGCGCGCCAGTTCGTGCGGGTCATGAACCGGATGGGCGCGTCGCCCGCGGCGATCCTGCCGTTCGTCCAGGACTCCCCGAACTTCACGAACCGCCGCTTCGAGGGCGAGGAGCCGTCCCTGCGTCCGCGGGTCAAGGCCCAGACGAGCGCCCTGCTCGCGGCGATCCGGGTCAGCGGCCGGGGCCGGCCGGCGGGCACCGTGCCGGTCGTCACGGCGAAGCCGCCCCGGCAGCCGGGCGAGCTCGCCGTCACGTGGTACGGCCACGCCACGAGCGTCCTCGAGATCGACGGTGCCCGCTTCCTCATCGACCCCGTCTTCAGCGAGCGTGTGTCGCCGATCCGGCACTCCGGGCCGAAGCGGATGCACCCGGTCCCCGGGTCGATCGCCGACCTGCCGAGCATCGACGCCGTCCTCATCAGCCACGACCACTACGACCACCTCGACCAGCCGTCGATCGTCCGGCTCGAGGAGACGCACCGGCCGCACTACGTCGTGCCCCTCGGCGTCAACGCCCACCTGCTCGCCTGGGGCGTGCCCGAGTCGCGCATCACCGCGCTCGACTGGCGCGGCGAGACCGAGGTCGCCGGCATCCGGCTCACGTGCACCGAGGCGCGGCACAACTCCGGGCGCGGGCTCGTCGACAGCCAGACGCTGTGGGCGGGCTGGGCCCTGCACGGCCCGCGCCACACGGCCTACTTCGCCGGGGACTCGGGCACGTCGAAGCGCTTCGCGGCGATCGGCGCGGACCTCGGCCCGTTCGACGTCACCCTGATGCCGGTCGGGGCCTACGACTCGTTCTGGCCCGACATCCACATGGACCCGGAGCAGGCCCTCGCCGCGCACCGCGACGTCAACCGCATCGGCGACGAGGCCCACGCCCTCACCGAGGACGCCGCAGGCGTGGCCGACGACTTCATCGAGGGCGACCAGCGCATCGACACGCCGGGCGGCACCCACGAGGAGGGCGATCCCACCGAGACGACCCGCACCGTGCAGACCGCCGCACGCGAGTCGCTCCTCATCCCGATCCACTGGGCCACCTTCAACCTCTCGATGCACTGGTGGGCCGAGCCCGTACGCCGCATCCGCCGGGCCGCGGTCGAGGCGCGGGTCCCCGTCGCCTTCCCCCGCGTCGGCGAGCGCGTCGACCTCACGACCGGTGACGCCGTCAGCGTCGCGGCCGCCCACGCCGAGCCGTGGTGGGAGGACTGCGCGGCGCCCGAGGACCGCGACTGAGGGTCGGGAACTCGGGCGGCCCGCCCGACGCTGGACGAGAATGACGGCAGCCCGCACTCGCGTGGCCGCCCGAGCCGTGAGGCACGACAGGCAGGAGAAGCCCGTGCAGCTCCCGATCCTCCGACGGATGGGCGCGTCGACCGCGACCCAGCGTCAGCGCGCGAGCGCGTCGCCGAACTACCGTGAGGGCGAGTTCCGCTCCCACGAGCCCACGCACGTCGTCGCGACGTCCGAGGCCGAGGGCCCGGGCAGCATCCTGACGACGATGGTCCGCGAGTTCGGCCGCGGCCGACCCCGGGGCACCGTCCCGCTCGTGACGCCCCGGCACCCGCACGAGCCCGCCGACCTGGCGGTCACGTGGTACGGCCACGCGACGAGCGTCGTCGAGCTCGACGGGCGACGCTTCCTGCTCGACCCCGTCTTCGGCAAGCGGGCCTCGCCGTCGCTCGTCGCCGGGCCCAAGCGCCTCCACCCGGTCCCGGGCCGCATCGCGGAGATCCCGCACCTCGACGCCGTCGTCATCAGTCATGACCACTACGACCACCTCGACGAGCCGTCGATCCGGCAGCTCGAACGCACCCACCGCCCGCACTACGTCGTGCCGCTCGGGGTCGACGCGCACCTGCTGGCGTGGGGCGTGCCCATCGGGCGCATCACGAGCCTCGACTGGCGCGAGGAGACCGAGATCGCGGGCATCCGCATCACGTGCTCCGAGGCCCGACACTTCTCGGGCCGCGGCTTCGTGCGCAACCAGACACTCTGGGCGGCCTGGTCGCTGCGCGGGCCGCGCCACGCGGTCTTCTTCGGGGGCGACTCGGGGCCGACCCACCGCTACGCCGACATCGGTGCCGACCTCGGACCGTTCGACCTCACGATCATCCCGATCGGCGCCTACAGCGTGCACTGGCCCGACATCCACCTCAACCCCGCAGAGGCGATCGACGCGCACCTCGACGTCAACAAGGGTGAGACCGACGCGGTCCTGCTGCCCATCCACTGGGCCACCTTCAACCTCGCGACCCACTGGTGGAGCGAGCCGATCCGCTGGGCGCGACGAGCTGCCGCCGAGCGTGGGGTGCGTATGGTCGCCCCCCGCGTCGGGACGCGGATCCAGTTGAGCGACAACGACATCGACGAGGTCGTCGCCGCGCATCAGGACCCGTGGTGGGAGTCGTGCGCCGACCCCGAGGACCACGACTAGGAGCCCATCCGCTCCGACGGAGCGGCGTCAGCGCTCGCCCTGTGGGCTCTCGAGCACGCCACCGCTCGCGTATGCCGGGTCGTGGCGGTCCGTCGGCTCGCCCGGCGTGCGGAAGATCCACCCGCGCATCGCCAGGAACCTCGCCGCTGTCGACAGCAGGTTGGCCACGGCGACGACGAGGGTCTGGACGAGCGTCCCCGCGGAGGGGGCCACCGTGCCGAGCACGGCGAGCGCGACGGTCGTGGCGGCATACGTGATGGCGAAGATGACGAGCGCCTGGCCGTGGTGCGTCACGAGGTTGCGGCGCCCTGACACCCCGAAGGTCCACGCCCGGTTGAGCCCGGTGTTGACGACCGTCGCGATGACGAGGGCGACGCCGTTGGCCGGCTGGGACGGGGCACCGCCCCGCACCAGGGCCGCGAAGAGGCCGAGGTGCAGGGCGGTGGAGATGACTCCGACGCCGGCGAAGCGGATGACCTGCTGCGAGAGGCGGGCTCGGGACACCGACGCGGAGTCCGACGTGCTCGTCACGGTGGTCCCCGCCGTCACTGGAGGGGCTGGGTCAGGTCGTAGAACGTCGAGCCGTCGATCGTCACCGAGGTGAAGTTCGCCTCCACCCACGAGCTGATCTCCGACGAGGCACTGCTGCCACCGTTCTGGTTGCCGAAGCCCCTGCCGCCACCGGCGAAGTAGTGGATCTGGCCGTTCGCGACGTACTGCTGGAACTGGGCGAGCGTCGGGCTGGGGTCGGAGCCGTTGAAGCCGCCGATCGCCATGACGGGCAGCTGCGTGCCGAGCTGGAGACCGGCCGCCGTCTGGGATCCGACTGCTGCGGCGACCCACGTGTAGTGTCCGGCATCGGCCGAGAGGGCCGCGACGACTGCGGTGCTCGGCGTCGAGGCGTCGAGCAGACCGCCCATGCCGCCGCCACCGGGGCCACGGCTCGACCCGGCGGGACCGGCCGTCACGATGGAGCCGCTGTGGCCCTGGGCGGTGGTCGACACGGCATACGCCCCCGAGCCGGCGAGGCCGGCGACGAGCGCGGCCGCGAGGACGAACGGGACGGCACGGGCGTGCATCCAGCGGGTCGCGAGGATGAGCAGGGCGGCAGCCATGCCGACCGCAAGCACCGAGATGCGCAGCCAGTCGCCGTAGGCCGTCGTCCGCGACAGGAGGATGAAGCTCCACGTCGCGGCGGCCGCGGTCGCGGCGGCGAGGGCGATGGTGCCGACCGCGCTCGAGCGGCGCTGCCAGGCCTCGACCGCACCCATGCCGACGACGGCACCGATCGCGGGGGCCAGGGCCACGGTGTAGTACTCGTGGAAGATGCCGGCCATGAAGGAGAAGACGAGCATCGTGACGACGAGCCAGCCTCCCCAGACGAGGTAGGCGGCGCGGCGCAGGTCCGTGCGCGGGCGACGGCCCCGCAGCCAGACGCCGGCCGCGAGGAGGATCAGCGCGCTCGGGATGAGCCACGAGATCTGGTCGCCGACACTCGAGGAGAACATCCGGAAGAGACCGGTCGAGCCCCACATGCCGCCACCTGCGGTCGGGCCGCCACCGCCGACCGAGCCGGTCTCGTCACCGCTGAGGCGGCCGAGGCCGTTGTAGCCGAAGGTCAGCTCGAGGAACGAGTTGGTCTGGCTGCCACCGATGTAGGGACGGGCCGAGGCCGGGACGAGCTCGACGATCGCGACCCACCAGCCGGCCGAGAGCACCATCGTGCCGACGGCGAGCAGCGAGTGGACGATCCGCTTGCGCAGCGTCGTCGGGGCGGCGATGAGGTAGGCGAGCCCGAAGAAGGGCACGACGAGCAGGACCTGGAGGGTCTTGGTGAGGAAGCCGAGGCCGATGAAGACGCCGACGATCATCATCCACTTCGGCGAGGCCTGCTCGATCGCCCTGATCGTGGCCCAGGCGCCGAGCGCCATGAGGAGCGTCAGGAGCGCGTCGGGGTTGTTGAAGGTGAACATCAGGACCGCGACGGGCGTCAGCGCGAGGACGACACCGCCGATGAGTCCGGCCGCCGCACCGAAGTGGCGCTTGACCGTCGTGTAGACGACGCCGACGGTCGCGACGCCCATGAGCGCCTGCGGCAGCAGGATCGCGAAGGAGCTGAGGCCGAGGAGCCGCACCGAGAGTGCCATCACCCAGAGGGAGGCCGGCGGCTTGTCGACGGTGATCGAGCTCGCGGCGTCGGAGCTGCCGAAGAAGAAGGCCTTCCAGCTGTCGCTGCCGGCCTGGACGGCCGCGGAGTAGAAGGAGTTCGCGTAGCCGCTCGCGGTGAGGTTCCACGTGTAGAGCACGAGAGTGACGAGCAGGAGGCCGAGGAGTGCGGGGCGTGCCCACGACGGGTCGGCGTCGGCTCCGCGCCACAGACGCTGGAGTCGGCCGGGACGACCCGCACGGCTGGCCGGCTGGGTGGTCTGGGGGCGGGCGTCCACCGGCCCGACGGGCGCCGGCGTGGCGCTGCCCGCTGTGCCGGTCGCGCCCGTGGTGGTGAGGGTCATCGTGTCCATGGCTCAACGTTCGGGCGGGCGGCTGTGCCGTTCCTATGACCCGACTTTGGTGCCGGCATGAGGTCCGGGTCGCACTCCGGGCTCACGCCGGAAGCGCGCCATGGCGCACTCCCCGTGGCGTCGAGGTCGGGATGACGGCGGGAAGTGCGCCACGGCGCGGGTCGTCCGGGTGGGGCCCCCGGGCGCGGTCAGGGGGCGGCGGGGAGGAGCAGGCTGAAGGTCGTGTCGCCGGGGCGGCTGTCGAGCTGGACGCGACCACCGTGCGCCTTGCTGACGGCAGCCACGATCGAGAGACCCAGACCGGTGCTGCCACCGTCCCGCACGCGCGCATCATCGCCACGGGCGAAGCGTTCGAACACGTTGGGCTGCAAGGTAGCCGGCACACCTGGTCCGTCGTCGTGGACGGCGACCCGCACCCACTCACCCTCGGGGCGCACCGACGTCGTGACGCGGGTGCCGTCCGGTGTGTGCGTACGCGCGTTGGCGAGCAGGTTGGCCACGACCTGGTGCAGGCGGGCACCGTCACCCGTCACTTCGACGGGCTCGGGCGGCAGGTCGAGGTCCCAGTGGTGGCCGGGCGACGCGGCGTGCGCGTCGCTCACGGCGTTGATGACGAGCATCGACATGTCGACCGTGGTCTCCTCGAGGGGGCGGCCAGCGTCGAGGCGCGCGAGCAGGAGCAGGTCCTCGACGAGCGAGCTCATCCGGTCGGCCTCCGACTCGATGCGGCCCATCGCGTGGGTCACCGTCGGCGGGACGGGGTCGGGCTCGCGGCGCGACAGCTCGGCGTAGCCCTTGATCGAGGCCAGCGGCGTGCGCAGCTCGTGCGAGGCGTCGGCGACGAACTGCCGCACCCGCTGCTCGCTCTGGTGGCGCGCGTTGAGCGCCTCGTCGACGTGGTCGAGCATCTCGTTGAAGGCCGCGCCCACCTGACCGACCTCGGTGCGCGTGTCGGTGTCGATGGGGTCGACCCGAGCCCCGAGCGCGACCTTGCCGGAGTCGAGCGGGGTCTGCGAGACCTTCGTCGCCGTCGCGGCGAGCCGACGGAGCGGCTCGAGGTTGCGCCGGACGAGCCACGTCCCGAGGACGGCCACGAGGATGATGCCCGCGGCGACCGTGCTGATCGCGAGCACGACCATGCGCCCCACGATGGCGTCGGTCGGGGCGGTCGAGATCCCGGCCACGTAGGTGCCCAGGACCTCGTTGCCGGTCTGGAGATTGCGGATCGGACGGGTGGTCGCGACCACGCGGTAGCGCCCGGCGTCCCCGAGATCGAGGGTCTTCGGGACCGATCCGAGGCCAGCCGCCTTGACCATGGTGATCTGGGCGCTCGTGAGACTCGTGCGCTCACCGGACCGGTACACGTAGCCCGCGTCGCCGTCCGTCGTGAGGAAGACCTCCGTCCGGTCGGCTCCAGGACCGCCGACGGCGACCCCGTCGTTGTCGCCACCGCGGACCGGATGGAGGAGGGAGTCGGAGAGCTGCTTGTCGACCTGTCCGATGAGGGACTGGCTCAGCGCCGTCACGGTGAAGACCGCGGTCATCATGCTGAGCACGGTGAAGAGAGCGAGCATCGACGCGACGAGCTTGGCGCGCAGCGTCCAGGCCGACCACGGCCGGACCTGGTCGCGCGCGTGGGCGAGGCGCCGGCGCAGCGGCACGCGGGTCTCGGCCTCGCCGTCCTGTCCGGACTCGGGACGCACCGCGGCCTCGGCAGGAGCCGGCGCGGCATACGTCATCCGGTCGTCGGTGTCGTCGTCGAGGTCGTCGCGGAAGCCGACGCCCTCGGGGAAGAGGTCGGGCGCGGTCGCGTCGTCGTCGGGCAGGTCGGCGCGGTCCGGCAGCTCGGTGCCCGCCTCAGGCGGCCGGCTTGAGGACATACCCGGCTCCTCGCATGGTGTGGATCATCGGCTCGCGACCCGCGTCGATCTTCTTGCGCAGGTAGGAGATGTAGAGCTCGACGACGTTGGCCTGGCCGCCGAAGTCGTAGTTCCACACGCGGTCGAGGATCTGCGCCTTCGAGAGGACCCGCTTGGGGTTGCGCATGAGGTAGCGCAGCAGCTCGAACTCCGTTGCGGTCAGGTGGATCTCCTCGCTGCCGCGCATCACCTCGTGGCTGTCCTCGTCGAGGGTGAGGTCACCGACGACGAGCACCGAGTCGGACGCCGACACGGCGATGGTCGTGCGGCGCATGAGGGCACGGACGCGTGCGACGACCTCCTCGAGCGAGAAGGGCTTCGTGACGTAGTCGTCGCCGCCGGCGGTGAGGCCCGAGACGCGGTCCTCGACGGCGTCCTTGGCGGTGAGGAAGAGGACGGGCACGTTGCTGTTGTCGGCACGCATGCGTCGCAGCACCTCGAGTCCGTCGAAGTCGGGGAGCATCATGTCGAGCACGACGGCGTCGGGGTCGAACTCGCGGGCCGCGCGCACGGCCTCCATGCCGGTGCCGGCGGCGCGCACCTCCCAGCCCTCGTAGCGCAGGGCCATGCCGAGCAGCTCGGTGAGGTTGGCCTCGTCGTCGACGACGAGCACCCGCACCGGGGATCCGTCGAGTCGCTGGAGTCGGGCCGCTGCGGGCTTGGTCTTCTCGCTCATGTCATCCAGTGAAACCCCTGGGCCTGTGCCGTGACCAGTACCTTCCTGTGCGAATCCTGTGGAGTGACTGTCCCGAAGTCCCAGCGGCTCGATGGCTGCGCCACAGCACCCGCACAGGCAGCCGCCCGACCGTTGGCCCCATGAGCAACGAGTCCACGCCACAGGTCCCGGCGTCGCAGCCGACGCCCGCGCTGCCGCAGTTCGACCCGAACGCGCCTGTCGCCCACCACACCGACGACACCCAGCAGCTCCCGTCGGCGACGACGACCGAGATGCCGGTGACCCCGCCGGCCACGCCGTACGCGTATGCCGTGTCGCCGGGGGCCGCGACCCCCCTCGTCGGTCCCGACGTGCCGCTCTCACCCACCGGCCTGCCCGTCCGCGAGAGGGCGGTCCGCGAGAGGGCGGTCCGCGAGAAGGCGGTCCGCGAGAAGGCGGTCCCCGAGAACCCCGCCGGCGTCGCGGGGACCGGTGACGGGCCTCGCTGGAACGCGAAGAAGACCGCGGTGACCGCCGGGCTCGCGCTCGTGCTGACGTCTGCGGGCGCCATCGGTGCCGCGGCCGCCATGCCGGCCGGGTCGACGGGCGGGGACACGGGCTTCCGCGGTCCGGGCGGCGGCCGCGGGCTCCACTTCCCCGGGGGCCAGCAGGGCCTGCAAGGCCTACAGGGTCAGCAGGGTCAGCAGGGCCTGACGAACCAGAACCCCAACCAGCAGGGCACGACCCCGCAGCAGCTGCCCAACCTGCAGAACGGCGTGCCGGGCGGCGGACTGAGCGGCATCGACCCGAACCAGCTGGGCCAGCTCGACCCACAGGACCTGCTCCAGCAGCTCGGTCAGGGCATCGACCCGTTCTCCGACCAGGACCCCAGCCAGGACCCGAGCCAGGACCCGGGCCAGGACCCGGGCCAGGACGACTCGAGCTCGTCGGGAAGCACCACGACGACCTGATCAGCGGCGCAGCGCTGCCGCGTACTCCTCGAGCGCCCTCGCCGCCCGGTCGACCTCGTCCTCGACCCGGGCGACGAGGGCTTCGTCGGCCAGGCGTCCCGCGGCCCCGAGGTCCTCGACCTGGTGGCACAGGTCGGCGAGGGCCGTGGCCCCGAGGTTGGAGGCGGTCCCCTTGAGCCCGTGCGCGATCCGGCCCTGCATCTCGGCGTCGCCCTCGGCGCGCGCGTCGACGAGATCGGACAACCGCTGACGCGCACCCGAGCCGAAGCGGTCGATGAAGCGCAGCAGCAGCGAGGGGTCTCCGGGGTCGAGGTCGCGCAGCTCGTCGAGGCGCCTCAGGTCGAGCACCTCCGAGCCGGCCGCCGCCGCAGCAGCCGCCACGGAATGCGGGCGCGGCGCGGGTCCCGAACCGGTCCAGCGCTGCAGGGTCGAGGCGAGCAGCGCGACGTCGATGGGCTTGGTCAGGAAGTCGTCCATGCCCGCCTGCAGGCACCGCTCCCGCTCGCCGGCGATGGCCGAGGCGGTCATCGCGATGACCGGGAGGCGATGGCCCGGCTCCTCCTGGGCCCGGATCGCCCGGGTCGCCTCGTAGCCGTCCATCTGGGGCATCTGGCAGTCCATGAGGACCGCGACGACGTCGTCACCCCGGGCGGCATGGGCCGCGACGCCTTCGACACCGTTGCCGGCGAGCACGACGGCGTAGCCGAGGCTCTCGAGAACGCCCTGCGCCACGAGCTGGTTGACCTCGTTGTCCTCGACGACGAGGACCGTGCCGAGGTGCCCGTCGGGACCCGGCGGCGCGACGACGGACCTGGCCGTCAGGGGCTCGGGCACGAGGTGGCGACCAGCGACGTCGGCCATCGCGTCGAAGAGCGCGGACGGCATGACGGGCGCCGTGAGCGTCGCGTCGACGCCAGCCTCATGGAGCGTCGCCACGTCGGGAGGCGGGACGTGCGCGCACACGAGGAGGACGCGTACGCCCGCGAAGCGTTCGTCGGAACGGATCATCCGCGCCACCTGCAGCCCGCCTGAGCCCGAGCCCGGGTCGTCGAGCACGACGACGTCGAGCGGGCTGCCACCGCGGTCGGCCCGGTCGAGCTGGACGAGACCGTCGACGCCGGAGCCGGCCGACGTGACCGACATCGACCATGCGGAGAGCTGCTCCTCGACGCGGACGCGGTGCGGCACGTTCGAGCCGACGACGAGCGCCCGGAGCCCCGACACGGCCGCGGCCTGCGACTCGGAGCGGCCGAGGCAGCGGGCCGAGGCCAGCCCGAACGCCGCGGTGAACCAGAAGGTGCTGCCCTCCCCCGGCTCGCTCTCGACGCCGATCTCGCCGCCGAACGCCGTGACGATCTGCCGGCTGATGGCCAGGCCGAGCCCGGTGCCGCCGTATTCGCGGGTCGTCGACGAGTCGCCCTGGGAGAAGGACTCGAAGAGTCGGGACCGCACCTCGGGTGCGATGCCCGCCCCGGTGTCGGTGACCTCGACCCGCAGCACGGGTCCGGTGTCGGTCACGTGGTCGAGCGCGAGGTGGATGACGACGCTCCCCGAGTCGGTGAACTTCACGGCGTTGGTCGTGAGGTTGGCGACGACCTGCCCGAAGCGCACGGGGTCGCCCGAGACCATGAACGGCACGTCCGGACCGTGGGTCACCGAGAGGTCGAGCGACTTGGCCCGGGCCCGTTCGGCGAGCAGGGCGACGCCGCGCTCGAGAACGGCGGCCGGGTCGAAGTCGACCGACTCGAGCTCGAGCCGTCCGGCCTCGATCTTGGACAGGTCGAGGATGTCGTTGACGAGCTCGAGCAGCACGTGGCCCGCCTGGTCGATGCCGTCGGAGAGCCGTCGCTGGTGCGGGGTCAGCTCGGTGCGTCCGAGCAGCTCGCTCAGGCCGATGACGCCGTTGAGCGGGGTGCGGATCTCGTGGCTCATCGTCGCGAGGAACTCCGACTTGGCCCGGGAGGCCTCCATGGCGGCGTCACGCGCCTGGGCGAGCCGCTCGGCCGTCCACTCCCGGTCGGCCACCCGGGCGAAGAGGGCGGTGATCTGGGAGATCGTCACGGCGTCCGACTCGACGGGCGGCGCTGCGCTGCGCATGTCGAGCACGACGACGCAGGCCACGCGGTCCTCGTTGACGACGGGCACAGCGACGATCGTCGACCCCTCCGGTGACGGCTGCGCCACCACCGACAGGCTGGCCGCAGCACGCGACGCGAAGGCGAGGCCGAGCTCGACCGGCAGGGTGCTCGACTCGATGCCCTCACCCGCCAGGACGGGGACCCCGAGGGTGCCATCGGCGTCGGCGACCGCGGCGAGCACGGGACGCCAGGTCGTGTGCCGGGCCACCTCGGCCAGGACGGCCGGGAGCGCCTCATCGAGCGTCGCTGCCTCGTTGGCCGCGGTCGCCATCGCGGTGACGAGGCCGAGGGCCTGCTCGGCGTCCTTCTTCTCCGTGATGTCCTGGGTCGTGCCGCCCATCCGGATCGCACGACCCTCGGGATCGCGCGTGACGAGCCCTCGACCGCGGATCCAGGCGATGTCGCCGGACGTGCGGACGACGCGGGCGTCGAACTCGAACGAGTCCGTGGCGACGAGCGCTGCGCCGACGACCTCGGACACGTGGGCCCGGTCGTCGGCGTGGATGCGGGCGAGGAAGCCCTCGTAGGTGGGGGTCAGGTCGGTGCGGTCCAGCCCGTAGATCCGGTAGAGCTCGTCGGACCACGACACGCGGTCGGCCGTGACGTCCCACTCCCAGCTGCCGATCTTGGCGATCGACTGCGCCTCGGCGAGCTGGTCGAGCAGCTTGCGCTGCGCGCTGTGCTCGCTGACCCGGTGCATCCAGCCCCGCCGCGCGCCCGAGTCGTCGACGAGCGGCGTGTGCGACACGAGCGCCCAGAAGCGGTTGCCATGGGCGTCGAGGAGGCTGCACTCGATGTTGTCGCCGGGCTCGCCCCGGGCCGCGAGCTCGGCGAGGTGGTGGCGGAACTGCTCCTTGCCGATGTCGTCGACGGCGTCGAAGACGGAGAAGCCGACCATGTCGTCGGGGTCGCGACCGAGCAGCTCGGCCATCCGGGCGTTCGCGAAGAGGGTGCGCCCCTCCCCGTCGAAGACCCACAACCCGTCGGGCGAGGCGGCCACCATCCAGCGGAAGAGGTCGTCCCCCGCCGACTCGCGACCGCCCGCAATGCCCGACATGTCCCGATCCTCGCGCATGTGGGGCCGCGGCGCCCGGATGGCGCGCTCTTTTCGGCCCGGGAGGCCGGGCGAGCCGCAGGTGAGCCTCACCTTCGGTGACAGCGTCCCCGGCGGGTGCCACGATCGACGGGCACCGCCCCACCGTCGATCGGAGCACCACCCATGTCCGACGTGCGAGCGTCCGACGAGCCCACGCCCCTCGACAACGGCCACGACCGCGAGGAGCCGCACGACGCCAACGTCGGCGCGCGCCTCAACTGGCTCCGGGCCGGCGTCCTCGGCGCCAACGACGGCATCGTGTCGACCGCCGGCGTCGTCGTCGGCGTCGCGGGTGCGACCGCCGACAAGGCCGCGATCATCCTCGCGGGCATCGCCGCCCTGTCCGCCGGTGCCATGTCGATGGCTGCCGGCGAGTACGTCTCGGTCAGCACCCAGCGTGACTCGGAGCGGGCGCTCCTGACGCTCGAACGCAAGGAGCTGCACGAGGACCCCGAGGGCGAGCTCGAGGAGCTGACCCAGCTCTACGAGGCCAAGGGGATGCGACGCGAGCTGGCAGCCGAGGTCGCGCGCGAGCTCACGGCCCACGACGCGCTGACCGCGCATGCCGAGGCCGAGCTCGGCATCGACCCGACCGACCTGACCAACCCGTGGCACGCCGCCGGCGCCTCGATGCTCGCCTTCGTCGTCGGCGCCATCCTGCCGATGCTCACCATCACCTTCAGCCCGGCCTCGATCCGGATCCACGTCACGGTCGTCAGCGTCGCTGCGGCCCTCGCCCTCACCGGCGCGGTCAGCGCCCGCCTCGGACGCAGCCCGGCCACCCGGGCGGTCCTGCGCAACGTCGCCGGCGGCCTGCTCGCCATGGGCGTGACGTATGCCATCGGCGCGGTCGTCGGGGTCAACATCGGCTGAGCGCGCGGCCACTTCACGGCCCGCACGCGGCATACGACCCGATCAGCGCCCAGGGGGCTGTAGAGTCGAGGTGTCCCAAGCGCCCGTCCGTGGCGCAACCGCCGGTCCGGCGCTCGGGGCACAGGGCGCGCGAGCCGCGTCCACCGGGACTCGAGCCGAGTCCGCCGCCGACACCGACCCAGTCAGGCACGGTGTCGTCCGGGGGCCCAGCCCGCTCGACGTCCTCCGCGTCATCAGGAGGAACATGGCAACGCGCGTCCGCCGCCGACCGACCGACGGCCAGGGCCCCAAGCAGGGGCAGAACGGCCAGAACCAGGGTCAGCGGAAGGCCACCCAGCGCAAGGACGACCCTGCGCCGCTCATCCCCGTGCTCGCGCGGCGGGTCCGCGAGGTCGAGTCCCGCGTCTCGAGCAAGGGCAAGGCCAGCCCGACGAACCGGACCAAGTTCCTCGTCGTGGCCACGCTCATGCGGTCCGAGCGCGCCCGGGTCCGCGAGGACGTGTCGATCCCGTCGGCCACGCGAGCCGACCTGCTCAAGCGCCTCGACGGCATCGCGACGATCCTCGCGCAGATCGCGGCCCGTGACACGAGCCTGCTGACGCTGCTCGACGCGAACGCCAAGCCCGGCCCCGCGGCCCAGCAGATGCGGCGCGACTGGCTCCTCGAGTCGGGCGCCGAGCTCGCCGAGGAGGACCTCGTCATCCAGGCGCCTGAGCCCCCGCGGCCGGTCGTCCCGCCGCAGATCGCGGCCCGCCAGGTGATGCCGCAGTCGGTGCCGTCGCGGGCGCTCGCCAACCCGTTCCTGACGCCCGACGTCGGTCGCGCCCAGAGCGACTACCTTCCCAACCGGCTCGCCGGGTGGGACCTGCTCAGCCCCCTGTACCGCGCCTTCGAGCAGGGCGCCGGCGGAGAGGCAGCGTCGATGGACCTGCCGCCGACGCCGCAGATCGACCGCTTCTCCCCACCCGGGTCGCAGCTCATGGTCCACCAGTCCCGCTTCCTCCAGAGCGTCCAGGAGGGCCACCGCACCTTCCTGCTCGCCGACGAGCCCGGTCTCGGCAAGACGGCCCAGTCGGTCATGGCCGCCTCGATCGCCGGCGCCTACCCGATGCTCGCCGTCGTGCCGAACGTCGTGAAGATCAACTGGGCCCGTGAGGTCGAGCGGTGGACGCCGCAGCGCCGGGTCACCGTCATCCACGGCGACGGCAACGACGTCGACGCCTTCGCCGACGTCTTCGTCGTCAACTACGAGATCCTCGACCGGCACTTCGGGTGGCTCTCGAGCTTCGGCTTCCGCTCGATGGTCGTCGACGAGGCCCACTTCATCAAGAACCTCCAGTCGCAGCGGTCCCAGCAGGTCCTGGCGCTCGGCGACCGGCTGCGGTCGACGACGCCCGGCGGCGACCCGCTCCTCATGGCCCTCACCGGCACGCCGCTCATCAACGACGTCAAGGACTTCGACGCGATCTGGCGCTTCCTCGGCTGGATCAAGGACGGCAAGCCGACCGCCGAGATCACGCGGCGCCTCGACGACACCGGGCACACGCCCGCCGACCGCGCCTTCTACCCGGAGGCCCGTCGCGCGGTCATCGACATGGGCATCGTGCGCCGCCGCAAGGTCGACGTCGCCAAGGACCTGCCCGACAAGCGGATCGCCGACATCACCGTCGAGCTCGACGACGACCTCGGTCGGTCGATCCGCGAGGCCGAGCGCGCCCTGGGGCGCCGTCTGGCCCAGCGCTACCAGTCCCTCCTGGCCGCCGGGGACGGTCGCGAGGAGGACGGCGAGCCCGACACCGCCCTCATGCGTCGGGTCGCCGCCGCGGAGCTGCGTGCCGCGTCGGCCGAGAAGGGCACCGACAACGTCTTCTCGCTCGTGCGCCGCATCGGCCAGGCCAAGTCGACGCTCGCCGCCGACTACGCCGTGCAGCTGTCGCACTCGGTGGGCAAGGTCGTCTTCTTCGCCAAGCACATCGACGTCATGGACGCTGCCGAGCGCGTCCTCGCCTCGGCCGGCCTGCGCACCGTGTCGGTGCGCGGCGAGCAGACCTCGAAGCAGCGCCAGGAGGCGATCGACGCCTTCCAGAAGGACCCCGAGGTCGCCGTCGCGGTCTGCTCACTCACCGCCGCCGGCGTCGGGCTCAACCTGCACGCCGCCTCCAACGTCGTGCTCGCCGAGCTGTCGTGGACCGCGGCCGAGCAGCAGCAGGCGATCGACCGGGTGCACCGCATCGGCCAGGACGAGCCCGTCACGGCCTGGCGCATCCTCGCCTCCGGCACCATCGACTCCAAGATCGCCGAGCTCATCGACGCCAAGCAGGGGCTCGCCGCGCGCGCCCTCGACGGCAGCGACGAGGACATCACGTCGGGCGACACGCTCCAGCTCGACGCCCTCGTCGAGCTGCTGCGCCAGGCCCTCGTCGAGCCCTGACGCCCAGGCTGACTCGGGACCCTGGTCCCGTCCCTGCAGGCCCGGGGCGGGACGTATGGCCCTACCTCCTCGCCGGTCCCCGCGATGGACTGGACCCGCGCCGCTGACCTGCGGCTCGAGGAGGAGACATGAGCACCATGCACGCGATCGTCTACCACGGCCCCGGCCGGAAGACCTGGGACGAGGTCCCGAAGCCGACGGTCCAGGCCGACACCGACGCCGTCGTCAGGGTCGACAGCGTGACGATCTGCGGCACCGACCTGCACATCCTCAAGGGTGACGTCGCGGCCGTCACCGACGGTCGGATCCTCGGCCACGAGGCGGTCGGCACCGTCGAGAAGGTAGGCCCGGGCGTCAAGAACGTCAAGCCCGGCGACCGCGTGCTCGTCTCCTGCATCACCGCCTGCGGCGCGTGCCGCTACTGCCGTGAGAGCAGCTACGGCCAGTGCATCGGCGGCGGGGGCTGGATCCTCGGCCACATGATCGACGGCACACAGGCGGAGTACGTCCGCGTCCCCTTCGCGGACACGTCGACGTACGCCGTCCCCGAAGGAGTGACTGACGAGGAAGTACTCATGCTCGCCGACATCGGGCCCACGGGCTACGAGGTCGGTGTGCTGAACGGCCGGGTCCGTCCCGGTGACGTCGTAGCGGTGGTGGGCGCCGGCCCGGTCGGGCTCTCCGCCATCATGGGTGCCAAGCTCTTCAGTCCGGCGCACGTCGTGGCCATCGACCTGGCCGATGCCCGACTCGAGGCGGCCAAGCAGTTCGGGGCCGACATCACGGTGAACCCCTCCCGCGAGGACGCCGTCGCGATCGTCCGGGACCTGACGCAGGGTCTCGGCGCCGACGTCGCCATCGAGGCGGTGGGGGTGGCATCGACGTTCGAGCAGTGCGCGGCTCTGGTGCGCCCCGGTGGCACCGTCGCCAACGTGGGCGTCCACGGCGGCCCGGCCACCCTGCACCTGGAGGACCTCTGGATCAAGAACGTCACCATCACGACGGGTCTCGTCGACACCTACTCGACGCCGACCCTGCTCCGGCTCCTGGCCACCCACCACATCGACCTGGCGCAGTTCGTGACGCACCGTTTCCCGATGGCCGACTTCCTCGACGCCTACGACACGTTCGCCCGCGCGGCGGACACCGGAGCCCTCAAGGTGGTGCTGACGCGCTGAGGGGCGCGGGACCTCAGAGGTCGACGTGCATGATCCGCAGGCCCACGCGCTCCCCGGTCGGGAGCTCGTGGGCCCGCGGCACGGTGCCGACGACCGTGAAGCCGAGACTCTCGTAGAGCCGCACCGCACCCGTGTTGGTGGCGACGACGGCGTTGAACTGCATGGCGGCATAGCCGGACTCGCGGGCCCAGTCGAGGGAGTCGACGACGAGCGCCCGCCCGGCGCCGAGACCTCGGGCCTCGGCCGACACCATGTAGCTCGCTGTCGCGACGTGCGACCCGGGGCCGGGACGGTTGCGCCCCATCTTCGCCGTGCCGAGGACGCGATCGCCGTCGACCGCGACGGTGACACGTCCCCCGGGACCGTTCTCGAGCCAGATGCCGCGCGCCTCCGTCTCGGTGAGGTCGGTCGGGAAGGGGAAGGTGTCGCCCGCGCGGACGACCTGCTCGATGACGGGCCACACGAGCGGCCAGTCGGCCTCGTCGAAATCCCGGACAGTGATGGTGGAAGCCACTCGGATCGCCTTACTTCTCAGGGACATTCGCGTCCAGCTCACTCAACCACGCCACCGACGTCGCGTCGGACGGCATACGCCAGTCTCCACGCGGCGACAGCGATCCGCCCGCCACGACCTTGGGCCCGTTGGGCAGCGCGGAGCGCTTGAACTGGTTGGCGAAGTAGCGCTTGACGAAGACCTCGAGCCAGTGCCGGATCGTCGCGAGGTCGTATGCCGTCCGGTCGGCCTCGGGGTAGCCCGCGGGCCACTCCCCCGCCTCGCTGTCCCGCCACGCGTTCCACGCGAGGTAGGCGATCTTGGAGGGGCGGTAGCCGCGGCGCAGCACGTGGAAGAGCGTGAAGTCCTGCAGGGCGTAGGGCCCGATCATCGCCTCCGTGCGCTGCGGCTTCTCGCCCTCCTTGGCCGGCACGAGCTCGGGCGTGATCTCGGTGTCGAGGATCGAGGTCAGCGTGCCGGCGACCTCCTCGTCGAACTGGCTCGACGACACGACCCAGCGGATGAGGTGCTGCATCAGGGTCTTGGGCACGCCGGTGTTGACGCCGTAGTGGCTCATCTGGTCGCCGACGCCGTAGGTGCACCAGCCGAGGGCGAGCTCGGACAGGTCACCGGTGCCGAGGACGATGCCGCCGCGCTGGTTGGCGATGCGGAAGAGGTAGTCGGTGCGCAGGCCGGCCTGGACGTTCTCGAAGGTGACGTCGTAGAGCTCCTCGCCCCGGCCGAACGGGTGGCCCATCGCCTCGAGCATCTGGGTCGCCGCCGGTCGGATGTCGAGCTCCTCCCACGTGACCTCGAGCGACTCCATGAGCGCGATGGCGTTGCTCTTCGTGTGGTCGCTCGTCGCGAAGCCGGGCATCGTGAAGGCGAGGATGTCACTGCGGGGCCGGTCGAGCCGGTCCATGGCCTTGGCCGCGACGATGAGCGCGTGGGTCGAGTCGAGGCCGCCGCTCACGCCGATGACGACCTTGGGCTGCCCGATGGCGCGCAGGCGCTGCTCGAGACCGGAGACCTGGATGTTGTAGGCCTCGTAGCAGTCGAGCGCGAGGCGGTCCTCGTCGTCGGGCACGAAGGGGAAGCGGTCGACCTTGCGGAGCAGGCCGAGGTCGCCGGCCGGCGGGTCGAGCTCGAGCTCGACGGTGCGGAAGCCGTCGGTGCGCGCGGCGTGGGTGCGGCGGTTGTCGTCGAAGGTGCCCTGCCGCTGGCGCTCCTGGCGCAGCAGGTCGAGGTCGATGTCGGCGACGGAGGCGCGGGCACCCTCGGGGAAACGCTCGCTCTCGGCGAGGAGGGCGCCGTTCTCGTAGACCATCGTCATGCCGTCCCACGACAGGTCGGTCGAGCTCTCGCCCTCGCCGGCCGCGGCGTAGAGGTAGGCGGCGAGGCAGCGGGCAGACGCGCTGCGGGCGAGCAGGTGACGGTCCTCGGCGCGCGAGACGGTGATCGGCGAGCCGGAGAGGTTGGTGAGGATCGTCGCGCCGGCGAGCGCCGCCTCGTGGCTCGGCGGGACGGGGACCCACATGTCCTCGCAGACCTCGACGTGCAGGACGAAGCCCGGCACGTCGGCGGCCCGGAAGAGCAGGTCGGGGCCGAACGGCACCCGGTCGCCCGCGACGTCGATCGTCTGGCCGCGCTGGTCGTCGCCGGGCGCGAAGTGCCGCCGCTCGTAGAACTCGCGGTAGTTCGGCAGGTAGGACTTCGGTGCGACACCGAGGATGCGACCGCCGTGGATGACGACGCCGCAGTTGTAGACGCGCGAGCCCTTCTCCAGCGGCGCGCCGACGATGACGACGGGGCGGAGGTCAGCGGTGGCCTCGGCGATGCGGGCCAGGGCGTCGTCGACGGCATCGAGGAGCGGGTCCTGCAGGAGCAGGTCGTCGATGGCGTAGCCCGACAGGCACAGCTCCGGGAAGAGCACGAGGCCGACGCCCTCGTCGTCGAGCTCGCGCAGCTGCGTGATGACGGCGTCGGCGTTGCGCTCGGGGTCGACCGCCACGATCGGCAGGGTGCACGCGGCGACGCGGGCGAAGCCCTGGGCCCAGGAGCTGTAGAAGTCCATGGGCACAGTCAATCGCACGCCCGTGCGGGCAGTGCGTGTGACGCGGGACTCGCCGCGAGCGCGGGCGTGTCCGGGACCATCTTTACTACCATCAGTAGTAGTCGGACACTCGCCCGACGAGCAACCGAGGAGGTCACCATGTCGGACCAGAACCCGGTCCACGTCCTTCACCCGGAGGAGTCCTGGGGCTTCCTCCGCGCCCACGAGTTCGGCCGCCTGGCCTTCCACCTCGTCGGTGAGGTGCACCTGACGCCGATCAACTACGCCCTCGACGGCGAGCGCATCGTCTTCATGACGGCCGAGGGCAGCAAGCTCTTCGGCGTGACGGCCAACCCAGACGTCGCCTTCGAGGTCGACGAGATCGTCGGAGAGCGCGCCACGAGCGTCATCTGCCGGGGCCGGGCGCGCACGCTCGAGGGACAGGCCGCCTACGTCGTCGAGCGCCTCCCCGTGCGACCGTGGATCGACACCCCGAAGTCCGTCGTCGTCGCGATCGAGGTCGACGAGATCTCCGGACGCCGCTTCGACCTCACGAGGCCGTGGCTGCGGGACCTGCCCACGGGCTGACCGCCTGACCGCCGGGCCGGCACGCGCCCTCGTCTACCCTAGGCGCGTGCCCACGTCCGCCCGGAGCCCGCGCGCGCAGGCCCTGCGGGCGCTCGTGCTGGCGCTCGTCGCCTCCGGCGGAGCCACGGTCGCGCACGCGGTCGGTGGCGGCCACCTCGTCTCGGGCTCCGGCGTGCTCGTGGCGACGGCTCTCCTGACCGGCGCCACCCTGCCGTTCGTGCGCTCGGGCCTGACGGACGTCCGGTCCGCGGTCCTGCTCGCCGCCCTCCAGGTGGCTGCGCACGTCGTGCACGGGCTCGCGGCGATGGCCGCGGGCTCCCCCGTCCACGGGACCGGCACCGGCCCCTCCCACGCGGCACACGGCATACGCCCCCTCGGTCGCATCGACACGGGCGTCGGCACGGGCGCCGGCACGGCTGACCCCGGTGGCGTGGTCGCGACGAGCGCGCTCACCGACCTGCTCCCGACCCCGACGATGCTGCTCGCGCACGTCGCCGCTGCGGTCACGATCGGCGTCCTGCTGACCCGCAGCGAGGAGTCGTGGCGGGTCGCCTGCGCACTCCTGGCCACGGTCGGCGTCGCGCTGACCCGTGCAGTGCTGTCACTCGCCCACGGCGCCGTTGCCCTGATCCACGCTGTCGCGGCCACGTGCGCGGGACTCCGCGACCCGCGACCCCGGCCGTCGGACGGGCGCGTCCCGGCCGACGTGTGGCGCGCCCGCACCCCGGTGCGTCGCGGCCCGCCCGCCTGCCTCCTCACCTGACACCACCTCGCAGCGCCGGCCACCGCCCGGCCGCTGCCCTACCGTCATGCCCGAGGAGCACCATGTCCGTCATCGATCCCGCACGTCCGAAACCCCTCGCCCGCAAGGGTGCCCGCCCGACCACCGGCCTGTTCCGCGCTTTTTGGCGGTGGCACTTTTACGCCTCCGTCGTCGTCGTCCCGGTCCTGCTCGTCCTCGCCGTCACCGGCCTCGTCTACCTCTTCCGCTTCCAGATCGAGCCGCTCGTCCACCCAGACCTCATGCGCGTCGACCACGCGGCGGGTCAGCTGACGCAGCCGTGGCAGACCCAGCTCGAGGCCGTCCGGGAGGCGTCTCCGGGGGCCACCGTCGTCTCGTTCACGGAGCCGACCGGCGCCGACGCCAGCGCCCGCTTCACCGTCGAGACGGCCGAGGGCCTGACTCGCGACGTCTTCGTCGACCCCTACACGGTGCGGGTGCTCGGCTCGCTCGACCCCGACTCGACGATCAGCGGCACCGCCGTGCGCCTGCACGCCGACCTCATGGCCGGCGGGGTCGGTGACACCGTCATCGAGCTCGGCGCGTGCTGGGCGATCGTCATGGCCGTCACCGGCTACTACCTCTTCGTCCGCGGTCGGCGGTCGCGGCGTCGGCAGCGTGAGGGCGATGCACCCGGCGCCCGGCTGCGGACGACCCACGCCCGCACCGGAGCGTTCGTCGGCGCCGGGCTGCTGCTCCTCGTCGTCTCGGGCCTGCCGTGGACCGGCATCTGGGGCGAGCAGGTGCAGCAGCTGGCCACCGACCGCGGCACGTCGATGTGGGCCGAGGACCCGGGCGCCCTGTCCAACCCGACCTCGACCTTGGACGAGTCGCTACCGCACAGTCACCACGCCGTCCCATGGGCACAGGGCAAGAGCCTTGTGCCGCAGTCGGATCCGGTCCCGGCCGGAGACGAGGTCAGCGTCGCGAACCTCGACACCGCAGTGGAGGTGGGTGACCGTTCGGGGCTGGCGCACCCGGTGACGGTCGCGCTGCCGTCGGACGACCGCGGCGTCTACTCGGTCATCGGCTACGCCTTCGAGGACCCCGGGGCCGAGCGGACCGTGCACGTCGACCGCTTCGGCGGCCAGGTCGTGAGCACGTACGGCTACGACGACTACCCGGCGCTCGCGAAGGTCGTCAGCCAGGGCATCGCCGTCCACGAGGGGCGCCGCTTCGGCGCGCTGAACTTCTGGCTCACCGCGCTCTTCTGCGTGGCCGTCGTCGTGTCGTGCGTGACCGGGCCGGTCATGTGGTGGCGCCGCCGTCCGCGCGGCTCGCGCGCCGTCGGCGCACCCCGAGGGCGTATGCCGCTCGCCTCCTCGCCGCTGCTCGCCGGGCTCGTCGTGGGGCTGGCGGTCCTGCTGCCGGTCTTCGGCGCGTCACTCGTCGTCGTGCTGCTGGTCGACCGTGTCGTCATCCGGCGAGTGCCGCGCCTACGCCAGGCGTTCAACACCGCCGACCGGTAGCGGTCACGACAGGTGCACGCTCACCCCAGAGGTGCCCGGTCCCCGCAGGAGTGCGCGGTGCAGCGCGCACTCCTCGCGGGAACCCGCACCTCTGGCACGAGCGCACACCCGCCCGAGCGCTCAGCCGACGGCGTCGCGGGCCGCGACGAAGGCGTCGACGCACGCGCGCACGTCGGCCTCCGAGTGCGCGGCCGAGAGCTGCACACGGATGCGGGCCTTGCCCCGCGGGACGACCGGGAAGCTGAAGGCGATGACGTAGACGCCGTTGCCGAGCATGTGGTCGGCGATCTGCGCGGCCTGACGGGCGCCGTCCTCGCCGGGGAACATGACGGGACGGATCGGGTGCGTGCCCGGGAGCAGCTCGAAGCCGGCCTCTGTCATGAGCGAGTGGAAGAGCGCCGTGTTGGCCTTGAGCGTCTCGCGCTTCTCGGCCGAGCTCTCGACGAGCTCGAGGGCGGCCATGGAGCCCGCGACGACGGACGGCGCCACGGAGTTGCTGAAGAGGTAGGGGCGCGAACGCTGGCGGAGCAGGTCGACGATCTCCTGGCGCGAGCTCACGTAGCCGCCGGACGCACCGCCGAGCGCCTTGCCGAGGGTGCCCGTGATGATGTCGACACGGTCCATGACACCGAAGAGCTCGGGCGTGCCCCGACCGCCGTCACCGACGAAGCCGACGGCGTGGGAGTCGTCGACGAAGACGAGCGCACCGAACTCGTCGGCCAGGTCGCAGATCTCGTCGAGCGGGGCATACGACCCGTCCATCGAGAAGACGCCGTCCGTGACGACGACGGTCCGCCTCGCGTCGGCGTCCCGGGCTGCCTCGAGCTGGGCCCGCAGGTCGGTCATGTCGGCGTTCTTGTAGCGGTAGCGCATCGCCTTGGACAGCCGCACGCCGTCGATGATCGAGGCGTGGTTGAGCTCGTCGCTGATGATCGCGTCCTCGGCGCCGAAGAGCACCTCGAAGACGCCGCCGTTCGCGTCGAAGCACGAGGAGTAGAGGATCGTCGCCTCCGTGCCGAGGAACTCGCTGATCTGGTGCTCGAGCGAGGTGTGCAGCGTCTGGGTGCCGCAGATGAAGCGCACCGAGGCCATGCCGAAGCCCCACTCGTCGAGGGCCTTCTTCGACGCCTCGACGACGCCCGGGTCGTTCGCGAGACCGAGGTAGTTGTTGGCGCAGAAGTTGAGCGCCTCCGCCTTGAGGGTCGTCACGTGCGCCGACTGCGGCGACGTCAGCTCCCGCTCGCTCTTGTAGAGGCCGGCGTCCTTGATCTCCTGCAGCGTCGCGGCGATCTCGTCCTTGACTGAGCCGTACATCGGTGTCCTTCGCGGGTCGGTGGGGCGTGTGGCGCCACCCAGCGTATGCCCGGCCGTGTTCGCGGAACCGCTGACGTCCTGCGCGGCAGCGGAGGACGTCAGAAGGACGCCCGCGTCCGCGGGCCGGAGGAAGGAGTGAGGTCATGACGACACGACAGGGAAGCCTGGGCTCTCAGGGACGGTGACCGCGCGGCCGTGTCCATCGACACGGACGAGATGCCCTACAAGGTGCTGCAGATCTGCGGGCGGGTGCGCACCGACACGGTCGAGGGGAGGCCGCGAGCGACTGACGGACTCACGCCGAAGTCCCTGCCGACGGGCGCGACCCGGCGTAGCGTGGAGCCACCGTTCATCGGGGGATCGACGACCCAGCGAGGCGATCACATGCCAGAGTTCATGGACGTTCACACCAACATGCCGGGTGTGACATCGGAAGCACTGATGGAGGCCCACCAGGCCGACCTCGACATCCAGGACGACGAGGGCGTCGTGTTCAAGCACGCCTGGGCCGACCCCACGAGCGGCCATGTGTTCTGCCTGTCCGAGGGACCGAGCGCCGACGCCGTGAGGCGCATCCACGAGCGCACCGGTCACCCGGCGGACGAGATCCACGAGATCACGGTCACCGCCTGAGCCTGCAGACCCCGTCGACCGACCCAACCGTTCCTCCTGAACCGGCTGTATCAGCAGCCCCTCAGGAGAACACTGGTTCGCAGGGGCCGTCGCGCCCACTGCGCGGCCCGGGTCGAAGGAGTCCACCATGTCCAAGCGCGCGCTGCTCATCGGGGTCAACGAGTACGCGATCCCGGGGGCGAACCTCCGGGGCTGCGTCAACGACGTCCACGCCGTCGCCGGCGCGCTGACCGACCTCTACGGCTTCGCCGAGTCCGACATCACGATGCTCCTCGACGGCGCCGCGACCAAGGGCGCGATGACGCAGAGCATCGCCGACCTCGTCGACACGGCCCGGTCCGGTGACGTCCTCTACCTCCACTACTCGGGCCACGGCTCGAACGTCCCCGACACCAGCGGGGACGAGACGACCGACCACCGCGACGAGATCCTCTGCCCGCACGACCTCGACTGGAACGACCCACTCACCGACGACTGGCTCCGCACGACGTTCGACCGGCTCGACCCCGGCGCGTCGCTCACCGTCGTCATGGACTGCTGCCACTCCGGCAGCAACACCCGCGAGCCGGTGCTCCTCGGCGGCCCAGCGCCGGAGGTCGTGTCACGCTTCCTGCCCAACCCCGACGACGAGGCCCGCGGTGGCGGCTTCACGGGGACGCCACGACGCGTCCGCCGCCGTCGCCGCGCCGAGGACGTGCACGTCGTCGACATCGCCGAGACCCTCGTCAGCGGCTGCCGCGACGACCAGACCTCCGCCGACGCGCACATCGACGGCGACTACAACGGCGCCCTGACCTACTACCTTGTCCGGGCCATGCGCGAGGACCCGCAGTCGACCTACCGGGCCCTCCACACCCGCACGCTCGCCGGCCTGCGCGGCAACTACGACCAGGTGCCGCAGCTCGAGGGGCGCGCCCCGCGCCTCGACCAGACCTTCCTGTCGGGGGTGGGCTGAGCCGTGTCGACCCTCGTGGGCGCCACGCCCCCCGCAGACCACGAGCCGTATGCCGTCCCGACCGACGCGCACGCGCCTGTCCTCCCCGAGCAGCCGCTGCCCGACCCGCCGAGCGCCGAGGCCACGGCGCCGGCACCCCAGCACGTGGTCACCCCGCCACCCGAGCCGAAGCCGGCCGCCGACGCCGGCCCCGCCCCGGCCCCCGCTCCAGCCCCCGACGCCGACCCCGACGCCGACCCGTCGCGGCCGCTGACCCGGGTCCGCATCTCGCACGGCGACCTGCGCTTCGCCCGCCACCACGTCCTCGTCGGGCACTACCCGGGCAGCACCCTCGTCGGCGGCGAGGGCGCCCTCGACGAGCTGCTCGACGGCCGGCTCTCGCGGGCCGCCCTGCTCGGCATCTACCCCGGGCCGATCGAGACGTGCCAGGTGTTCACCGACCCCGACGAGTGGACCCGCCCGCCGGGTGCGGTCGTGGCCGGGCTCGGCCCCATCGGCGGCCTGAGCGCCGCGTCGCTGGCGCGCGCGACCGCCCACGCGGTGCTGACGTCGGCCCTCGGCCACCTCACGGCCGGGGCCTCGGCGACGAGCACCGAGGTGCGACAGCTGAGGCTCTCCAGCCTGCTCATCGGCACCGGTCAGGGCGGCCTCCCGGTCCGCGACAGCGTGCAGGCCCTGCTGACCGGGGTGCAGCGAGCCAACGACCGGCTCGCCGACACCGACCTGGGGGTGCACATCGCCGAGCTCGAGATCATCGAGCTGTGGCAGGACCGCGCCCTCCAGGCGGTCGAGGCCCTCGGGTCGTCGCTGACGAGCGGCGAGCTCGCCGACTCCTTCACGGCCGGCCTGCGCCTCGAGGAGCGCCCGGGCCGCCAGCGTCGGCTGCTCTTCCAGGAGCCGACCGGCTGGTGGCAGCAGGTGCGGGTGCGCAGCGAGCCCGACGGCGGTCTGTCGTTCGAGGCGTCGATGCGACGGGCGGGCACGCCGACGCGCACCGTCCCGACGCAGCGGGCCCTCGTCGACCGGCTCGTCGAGTCGCTCGTCGACTCCCCGTCACCCGACCCGTCGGCGGCCCGGACGCTCTTCGAGCTGCTCTTCCCCAACGACCTCAAGGCGCAGGCGCCCGACACCGACAACCTCGTGCTGCTCGTCGACCGCGGCTCGGCGCACTACCCGTGGGAGCTGCTCGACGACCACGGCACCGAGGAGGACCGCGAGCCGCTCGGCGTCCGGCGCGGGCTCGTCCGCCAGCTCGAGGGCTCCTCGATGCGAAGCCACGTGCTCTCGGCCACGAGCAGCCGAGCCCTGGTCGTCGGCGACACCGCGAGCGGTCTGAGCGCCCTCCCCGCCGCCCAGAGAGAGGCCCGTGGGGTCGCAGATGCCTTGCGACAGAGCGGTTTCGAGGCCGAGCCGCTCATCGCCGAGAGCGGCACGAAGGTCATCCAGGCCCTCTTCGCGACGTCCTACCGCGTCGTCCACCTCGCCGGTCACGGTGTCTTCGAGTGGCCGCTCGGCGACGGGACGGACGCCACGGTCACCGGCATGGTGCTCGGCAACGGGATGTACCTCACGGCAGGTGAGGTCGGCCAGATGCGGCAGGTGCCCGAGCTCGTCGTCGTCAACTGCTGCCACCTCGGGTCGATGGGACCGAGCACTCCCGTCGGCCCGGCAGTCCCGGGTGCTCCGGGCATGCCGACCGAGCGCGCCGGCAACTACCACCGGCTCGCCGCGAGCTTCGCGACCGAGCTCATCGACATCGGCGTGCGGGCCGTCGTCGCCTGCGGCTGGGCCGTCGACGACGCCGCGGCCTCGACCTTCGCGGCGACGCTCTACGACCGGCTGCTCTCCGGGCTGACGTTCGGCGAGGCGATCGCCGCGGCCCGCTGGCAGACGTGGAACGACCACCCGGCCGTCAACACGTGGGGCGCCTACCAGTGCTACGGCGACCCGGACTACCGCTTGGCCCCCGACGCGGTCGTGCATCGCGCGACGACGGTGCGGCGGGCGCCCGCGAGCGCCGAGCAGGCCAGGGTCGAGATCGAGAACCTCGGACAGTCCGTCGACGTCAGCCGCAACACCCGCTTCGGGCTCGACCGGCTGAGCGAGCTCTACGAGGCCCTCTCGCCCGAGGACCGCGAGGACGACGCGCTCCAGGTGCTCATCGCCCGGACGTACAACAAGTTCGGCGACTTCGGGCACGCGAGGCAGTACTTCGAGCAGACCCTCGAGCGGGGCGGGACGGCCCTGACGGTGCGCGACTTCGAGGTCTGGATCGACCAGGTCGTCCGGGCGGCGGCGGCGAGCGACGACCCCGTCGACGACGCGGTCGCCACGATCGAGTCGGCCATCGACCGGCTGCGCACGCTCCTCGACAACCCCGCGTCCCTCGTGCTCGGGTCGCACGCACCCGAACGGGTCGCCTTCCTCCCGGGCCAGGCCCCCGGGGCGTCGGGTGGCGTCGGCATCGACCGGCTGTGGCGGGTCGCGAGCGCCTACAAGCGGCTCGCCCTCGTCACGTGTCCCGAGCGCCCCGGCTCGACCCGCAGCGGCGACTGGACACGCACGCACGACGCGCTGGCCCAGATGTCCGACTGGTACGCCGCGGCCCGGACCGCCTCGGGAGCCACCGACCGGCGTCGCCACGGCGCGCTCGCCAACTGGCTCGCCGCCGAGCTGGCCCTGCGCTGGCGACCGGTCGAGGGGCGCACCGGGCTCGACCGGTCCGAGGCGCGCCGGCTCATCGACGAGTCGATCGGCGCCGCCCGCGAGGAGGCCTACCTCGCCCCCACCTTCTGGACGGTCGCGGTCTACGGCGACCTGCTCGTCCTCGACGCGCTGTGGAGCCCCCGGGCCACCGACGCCGAGGCCGAACACGCCCTCGACCTCTACCGGCGTGCGAGCGATCTCGGCAGCGAGGAGCAGCTGCGCCAGGTGCGCGACCAGGTCGACTTCCTCATCGTCATGGCCGGCACGGAGGCGCAGCGCCGCGCCGAGTTCCTCCAGACCCTGCGCGATGGTCTCGTGGCCCTCGACGCACCCCCGCCGGAAACGGACGACACGGACGGCACGGTCACCGCGTGACGGCATACCTCGCGTACGTCGTGCCGCCGGCGAAGCGGCGGTGCTCGAGCAGCTCGAGGTCGAGGCGTATGCCGTCCGGGATGGTTCGCGTGCCGCCACCCACGACGACGGGCACCGTCAGCAGGCGCAGCTCGTCGACGATGCCGGCGCGCAGGGCCTCGGCCGCGAGGGTGGGACCGCCGATGCTGACGTCGCGGTCGGCCGAGGCCACGAGCGTCGCGACGGCGGCGGGGTCGAAGTCGCGCTCGAGCCGCGTCCGCGGGCCCGACACGGCCTCGAGGGTGCGCGAGTAGACGACCTTCTCGGCCGCCTGCCAGATGCGGGCGTAGTCGTGCTCGACGGCGTCGTCCGGATCGTCGGAGTCCTCGGTGGGCGCCGTCTGCCAGTAGACCATCACGTCGTGGAGGCGGCGTCCGGTGAGATAGGTGCCGACGTCGCGCTCGAGGTCGTTGACGAACGAGTGCACCTCCCGGTCGGGGGCGGCCCACTGGAAGCCGCCGGCGGCGTCGTTGACGTAGCCGTCGAGCGAGGCGATGGTCGTGTAGATGAGGCGGGCCATGTGTCGACTCTGTCACTCACGCACGCTCAGGGCACCTCGTTCGGGTGGGTCCTGCGCCGGCCCGAGGTCTAGCATGACCGGGGTTTGCGCCCGGCCACCCCGGGCCGATCCCCCTCCATCCCCCACCCTCAGGGAACGCTCTCGTGCTCCGACGCCTCACCCTCGCCTGCGCCACGGCCGCCCTCGCCCTCCCCCTCGCGGCCTGCGGTGGCAGCTCGCCCGCCTCGTCCCCCGAGGCCGCCGCGCACCCCGACTGGGCCGCCGTCGCCGAGCTCGTCTGTCCGTCGAGCGGCGACATGCAGGGGTCGCTGGCCGAGCACAAGATCACGTGCACGGGAGCGCAGGGCAAGCCGGTCGAGGCGGCCTTCTACGACCAGGCCGTCGAGCTCGACCGGCGGGTCAGCACGTTCGAGTGCACGAACGGCGTGAAGTCCGTGGCCGGCAAGAACTGGATGGTCCCCGCGGTCACCGACGAGAAGGTCGTGGCCAAGCTGCTCGACGCCGGCGGCATCAACCTCTGCTGAGCCCGTCCACCCCGCAGCTCAGGACGACGAAGGAGCCGCGTCCCGGCGCGCGAAGGGACCGAACCACGTCAGCACCGTGTTGACGACGACCACCACGGCGACGACGACGGCCCACGCGAGCGGCAGGACCGCGAAGGCTGCGACCGCAGCGCCTCCGAGCACGACCACCTTGGTCAGGACGCCGAGCACGGGCACCTGCACGACCGCCCGGGGCGCCGCGAAGAGTCCCCAGAGGGTGACGGCTGCCGCGGGGACGAGGACCCCGCCGAGCACGTGGGCGGCGGTGGTGTTCCCGAGCGTGGCTCCCCAGACCGCGAGCAGGACGACGGCCAGCACCTCGACGCCGAAGGCGATGACGTCATTCGCGTTGACGCCCGCGACGGAGCGCGCGGTCACGGGTCCGGCTCGTCGAGGAAGGCGTGCGTGAGGTCCGCGAGCTCGCGCGCCGACTCGGTGTTGACGAGCGCCCCGGCCCCGTCGACGACCTGCAGACATGCGGTCGGCAGGTGCTGCGAGAGCTCCTGCGCCGCGACGATCCCGGCCTTGTCCCTCGACCCGGCGACGAGGAGCACCGGCGCCGCAACGGCACGCAGCGACTCCGTGCCGTCGAAGCCCTTGAGCGCGTCGAGGACCGCGAGCATCCGCGGGCGCGAGACCCCTGCGTCGACGAGCCTGCTCTCCGGCACGAGACGCATCGCGAGGCGCTGCATCCGCAGGGCTCCCCGGCCCGGGCGCACGAGCGCGCCGCCGAGGACGAGACGCCCGACGAGTTCCGGCCGCTCGACGGCGAGGCGCAGCGCGACGCTCGCACCCACCGAGACCCCGACGAAGTCGGCCTGCTTGACGCCCTGGAGCTCGAGCTCGTCCGCGACGCCCGACGCCGCGTCGCCGAGGTCGAAGCCGACGGGGTCCTTGGGCTTGAGCCCCTTCATCCAGGGGGCCGTCATCGGGCGGCCGGCGCCGTAGGCCGACACGAAGTCCTGCCACGCGATCGGCGACTGGCCGAGACCGTGCAGCAGGACGAGCGGGCGAGGAGCCACGTCAGCTCCAGTCGAGGACGACCTTGCCGCACTGGCCGGACCGGGCGGTCTCGAAGGCCTCCTCCCACTGCTCGGCAGGGAAGCGGTGGGTGATGACCTGGGCGACCGCGGACCGGAAGCGCTCGGACGTCGCGATCATCTGCGACATGGCGTACCACGTGTCGTACATCTCGCGGCCGTAGATGCCCTTGAGCGTGATCATGTGGGTGATGACCTTGCCCCAGTCGAGCTCGTAGGACTGGTGCGGCAGGCCGAGGAGCGCGATGCGCCCGCCGTGGTTCATGTTGGCGATCATGTCGGTGACGGCCGGCGCGGCACCGGACATCTCGAGCCCGATGTCGAAGCCCTCCTTCATGCCGAGGTGGGCCTGCGCGTCGGCGAGGCTCTCGCGCGTCACGTTGATCGTCAGGTCGGCACCGGCGTGCTCGGCGAGCGCGAGGCGGTAGTCGCTCGCGTCGGTGACGACGACGTAGCGGGCACCCGCGTGCCGCGCGATCGCGGCGGCCATGACGCCGATCGGGCCGGCGCCGGTGATGACGACGTCCTCGCCGACCATCGGCCACTGCAGGGCCGTGTGGGTCGCGTTGCCGAGCGGGTCGAAGACGGCGCCGAGGTCGGGGTCGAGGTCCGCCGGCTGGATCCACGCGTTGCTCGCCGGGATGACGACGTAGTCGGCGAAGGCGCCGTCGCGGTTGACGCCGATGCCCTCGGTGCGGATGCAGAGGTGGCGGCGGCCGGCGCGGCAGTTGCGGCAGCGGCCGCACACGATGTGGCCCTCGCCGGAGGCACGGTCACCGACGGAGATGCCCGTGACGTCCTCGCCGACCTCGACGACCTCGCCGTAGAACTCGTGGCCGATGACGAGCGGCGGCGTGACGGTCGACGCCGCCCAGTCGTCCCAGCCGGCGAGGTGCAGGTCGGTGCCGCAGAGGCCCGCCCGCAGGACGCGGATCTTGACGTCGGCGGGCCCGCACTCGGGCTCGGGACGGTCGACGAGCGAGAGGCCGGGGCCTGCGGTCAGCTTGGTGAGTGCGCGCACGGGGAGAGTCTGCCACTGCCGATAATGGGAGCGTGCCCCCCTCTGCCGAGAGCCCCGCGCCGAGCCCCCGGGTGGCCGCCGCCGTCGCGCGGCTCCGGTCTGCAGGTGAGCGCGTCACCCCGGCGAGGTATGCCGTGCTGCACGTCGTCGACGCCGCCGACCTCGCCGAGGAGCACCTCACCGCCGAGCAGATCGGCACCCGCGTGGCCGACGTCGAGCCGAGCGTGCACCGGGCCACCGTCTACCGCACGCTGACCTCGCTCGTCGAGACCGGCGTCCTCTCGCACGTGCACCTCGGCGGCACGGCGACGGTGTACCACCTCACCGAGCCGTCGCCCACCGAGCAGCACGAGCACGCCGCCCACGACCACGGACACGCCCACGTCCAGTGCCACGTCTGCGGGCGTGTGCTCGACGTGGCACCGGACGTGTTCGACGAGGTGGCCGCGCGGCTGCGCGCCGACCTCGGCTTCACCCTCGACACCGGTCACGCGGCCCTGCTCGGCACCTGCGGCGACTGCGCGACGCCCTGACCGCGGTCAGCGGGCGCGGAGGTCGAGGAGGTAGCCCTGGGCCGGGCCCATGATCGGGACCGGCAGGCCGACCGTCGTCAGGATCGACCCCGGGACGACGACGCCGTCCTCGCCGAGGGCCGGCTCCCACCAGGCCGGCGGGGTGTTCTGCACGACGGCGGGCAGGCCGGCCTCGGGACGCACCCGGACGGCATACGACCTGCCCGGGTCGAGGCCCGGCAGCGGCAGCGCGCCGGTCGTGGCGTCGCGGCCGGTCACGAGACGGGCCACGGTGTAGGCCGCCCGGCTGCGGTCGCCCTCGACGGTGCCCGTGACGATGACCGTGCCGTCGGGGCTCTCGGAGCGGACGAGGTCGCCGGTGTGGAGCAACGGCCGCAGCTCGCGCGCGAGCGCGGTCCACCCCGTCAGCGCCTCGAGCTCCTCGTCGGAGCACTCGGTGATGTCCCACTCGAGACCGGCATGTCCTTGGAGCGCCATGAGCGTGCGGAAGCCGAGGTCGACGGCGCGGTGCGTCGTGTGCGCCGTGGCGGGTCCGACGTGCGTGCCCATGAGCTCGGCCGGCACGAGCAGGCTCGTCCAGCGCTGAATGCTGGCCCGCTCGAGCGCGTCGTTGCAGTCGCTCGTCCAGATGCGGTCGGTGCGGTCGAGCACGGCGAGGTCGACGCGCGCGCCACCACTGCTGCACGACTCGATCTCGAGCTGCGGGTGCCGCGCCCGCAGGTCGTCGAGCAGGCGGTAGAAGGCGAGGGTGTGGGCGTGCACGGCCGGGGCGTCGACGAGGCGCCCGGTAGGGCCGTCGACGGTGTGGACGGCCTCGAGCAGGTCGCGGTTGTGGTCCCACTTGATGTAGTCGATGCCGATGTCGGAGACGAGGCCGCTGATCCGCTCGAGCAGCTGCTCGCGCGCGGCGTCGACGGTGAGGTCGAGCAGCTGCTGCCAGCGCCACTCGCGTGGCGACCCGGCGGCCGGGCGCAGCACCCACTCGGGGTGCGCGCGCACGAGGTCGCTGTCCTCGTTGACCATCTCGGGCTCGAACCACAGCCCGAACTCGAGGCCGAGGCCCTTGACGTGGTCGACGAGCGGACCCATCCCCTCGGGCCACACGTCCGTCGAGACGACCCAGTCACCGAGCCCCGCGCGGTCGTGACGGCGCCCGCCGAACCAGCCGTCGTCGAGGACGAAGCGCTCGACGCCGATCCGGGATGCCGTGTCCGCCAGGGCTTTCAGGTGCTCGAGGTCAGTCTCGAAGTAGACGGCCTCCCACGTGTTGAGCACGACGGGACGCGGACGCGACGGGTGGCCCGCGCGGGCACGGAGGCTGCGGTGGAGGCGGCGCGAGAGGCCGTCCAGCCCCTCGGTCGAGTGGACGAAGACGACCGTCGGGGCCGCATACGACTCCCCCGGTGCGAGGCGCACCTCGCCGGGGGCGAGCAGCTCGCCGCCGCCGATGACGGCGTGGTGGCGACCCGCACCCTCGGGCATCGACTCGACGAGGTGCTCGTGGTTGCCGCTCCAGGCCGTGTGCACGGCCCAGACCTCGCCCGAGCGCCAGTCGAAGCCGGCCGTGCCGGCCATCATGAGCAGCGTCGCGTCGTGGCCGGTGCGACCGCGGCGGCTTGCCCGCAGGTGGGTGCCGTGGTCGAGGCGGCTGCGCTGCGGGGAACGCTCACGGCACCACCGACCGGTGAGGTCGAGCACCTCGTCCGCGCGCAGCGGCAGCGGCAGGATCGCGCGCAGCGCCGAGACGTCGAGCGGGGCGGTGTCCTCGCCCGTGTTGGTCACCGACGCGTCGACGCGGAGCACGCCGTGCTCGTCGAGCGCGTGCCGCAGCTCGAGGAGTATGCCGTCCGGCGAGCTCGCGCGGGTCACGAGAGTCGTGCCGTCGGGCTCGCAGGTCACGTCGTGCCAGCGCACGGCGCCCGCGGAGCCGGCGCGGTGGCCGGCCCAGCCGGGCGTGCCCGACCAGCCGTCGGCCTCTCCCGGCAGCACGGTGAGCGGCCAGGGCACGTCGAGCGCGCTGTGGCCGACGGGAGCGAGCGTCAGCGCGGGAAGGACGGCATACGTGCTCACCCCGCCCTCGAGCGCGGCACCCCAGTGGATGACCTCGGGCAAGCCCGAGCCGCCGGGGCGCGGCTCGAGCACGAGCGCGGTCCCGGCGGACTCCAGGTGGACGGTGGACGGGGTGGACTGGTCGGTCAGGTCGGTCACGTCATCCCTTGGTCGCGCCGAGCGTCAGGCCGGCCACGAAGTGTCGTTGGAGCACGAAGAAGATCACGAGGGTCGGGATCGCGACGATCATGGACCCGGCGGCCACGAGGTTGTTGTCCGTGAAGAACTGGCCCCGCAGGTTGTTGAGCGAGCTCGTCACCGGGAACTTGTCGCCCTGCTGGAGCAGCACGGTGGCCCAGAAGAACTCGTTGTAGATCCACGTCGTCTGGAGCACCGCGAGCGCGGCCAGGGCCGGCCGGCACAGCGGCAGCGTGATCTGGAAGAACTGCCGGGTCACGCTCGCACCGTCGATGACGGCGGACTCGTAGAGCTCCTTCGGCAGCGCCTTCATGTAGTTGCTGAGCACGAAGGCGCAGAAGCCGATCTGGAAGGCCATGTTGACGAGGATCAGGCCGACGAAGCTGTTGAGCAGGGTGCCCGAGTCGCTGATCCACAGGGGCACCTCGATGGCGCGGAACATCCGGTAGACCGGGATGAGCAGCGCCTGGGGCGGCAGCAGGTTGGCTGCGAGGAAGAAGCCGAGCAGCGCGAGGTTGAACTTGAACGAGAAGCGCGCGACGACGAAGGCCACGCAGCACGACAGGAACAGCGTGAGGATGACCGCAGGGATCGTGATGATCGCCGAGTTCATGAAGTGCAGGCCGAAGTCGGCCTGCTGCCACGCGTTCGTGTAGTTGTCGAGCGTGAACCCGCCCCACGAGACGTAGCCGTTCTTCGCCGTGAAGGCGTAGTCGCGAAAGGAGTTGACGAGCGCGAGGAGCAGCGGGAAGAGCCAGATGAGCGAGATCAGCGTGAGCATGACCGGCAGCAGCCAGCGACGGCCGGACTGCGGTCCCCCCTCGTGCGGCTTGAGCAGCGCCTCGCTGCGCTCCTTCACCGGGTCGGCGGCGAGTGACATGTCAGTCCTCCTTCATGGCGATGCGCAGGTAGATGAAGACGAGCACGCTCGAGATGAGCAGCATGATCGTCGCTAGCGCCGACCCGAAGCCGATGCGGCTCGCCTCGCCGACGACGTTCTGGGTCACGAGGGTCGAGATCAGCTCGAGGCCGTTGCGGCCCTTGTTGATGACCCACACGAGGTCGAAGGCACGCAGCGACTCGATGAAGGTGACGACGAGGACGATGATGTTGATCGGCCGCATCACCGGGAAGACGACCTTGAAGAACGTCTGCGACTCGCTCGCACCGTCGATCTTGGCCGCCTCGCGCAGCGACGGGTCGACGCCCTTGAGTCCGGCCAGGTAGAGCAGCATGATGTAGCCCGCGTGGCGCCAGCTCGCGGCCACGAGCGCGGCCCACAGGTTGACGTTCGGGTCGCCGTACCAGTCGGTCGTGCCACCCGTGATCGCGTTGATCAGTCCCTGGTCGCGCGAGTAGATGAGCTGCCAGATGAAGCCGATGAGGGCCAGCGACAGCACGACCGGCAGGTAGATGCTCGTCTGGTAGAACCGCGTGCCCGCCACGCCCCGGTCGACGAGCACGGCGAAGAGCATGCCGAGCGGCGTCGCGACGAGGAACATCACGGCGAGCCAGATCAGGTTGTGCTGGATGGCCGGCCAGAACGGCGGGTAGATCGTCGCGATGTCCCGGTAGTTCTGCAGCCCCACCGACTTGATGCCGGAGAGCGGCCCGATCCCGTCCCAGTTGGTGAAGGAGAGCAGGACCGAGCCGATCGCCGGCAGCCAGACGAGCCACAGGACGATGAGGGTCGGCACGATGACCATCAGCGACACGACGACCTTGTCGCGTGTCGACAGCTGGTCGATACCTCTGTACTTGCGCTTGCTCGCCATGGCGGCTCGCCTCCCGTCAGGAACCGAAGATGCTCTTCTTCTGGGCCTCGATGCTCGTGAGGAGACCGTCGATGTCCTTGGGGTTCTTGATGAAGCTCTGGATCGCCGGGATCATCACCGTCGAGGCGAAGTCGGGGCGCGTGTCGCGGTCCATGAACTGCGCGATCGACTTGGCCGACTTGACGTACTCCAGCGACTTCTTCTGCAGGGCCGTGTAGCCGCTCGTGTCAGCCGTCTGGTTGGTGGCGATGACGCTCGGGTCGGCCTTGAGCGCGAGCAGCTGCGCCTCGGGCTGGGAGATGTACTGGAGCAGCTTCTTGGCGCCGCCCTCGTTCTTCGGCTTGGCGCTCATCATGTAGCCGTCGATGGGTGCCTCGATGGCGTCGGTGCCGATCGTCGAGTCGATCTCCGGGAAGGTGAAGAAGTCGAGGTCGTCCTGCTCGGCACCCTTGGTGAACTGCTGGGCGAGGAACGAGCCGAGGACGTACATGCCGGACTTCTTCTGCTGGAGCGACTGTGCCGCCTCCTGCCACGTGCGACCGAGCGAGTCGGCCTGGTGGAGGGGGAGGATGCCGGCCCAGGTGTCGAAGACCTTCTTGACCTTGGGGTCGGTCCAGGCCTCCTTGCCGGCCATCAGGCTGACGTGGAAGTCGTAGCCGTTGACGCGCAGGTTGATCTGGTCGAACGTGCCCATCGCGGGCCAGCCGTCCTTGTCGCCGAAGGCGATCGGCGAAAGGCCGTCCTTCTTCATCTGGGCGCCGAGGGCGTTGAGGTCGTCGAGGGTCTTGGGGACCTCGTAGCCCTTCTCCTGGAAGACGCTCTTGCGGTAGAAGACCGCCCACGGGTAGTTCGTGATCGGCACGAAGTACTGCTTGCCGTCGGCGGCGGTCGAGGCCTTCTTGAGCGCGTCGGACATGCCCGTGATGTTCTTCCACACGTCGGAGATGTCGCCGACGAGGCCCTTCTCCGCGAAGAACTGCATGCGGTAGCCGGCGAACCACGTGAAGACGTCGTCGGGCGAGCCCTGCAGGTAGTTGTTGATGTTCTCCTGGAAGGAGTTGTGGTCGACGGTGTTGATCTTGACCGTCGTGCCGGGGTTGGCCTTGGCGAACGCGTCCATGTAGGACTGGACGGCGGCCTTCGGCACGGCGTCCGACTGGTTGGAGCCGACGGTGACGGTGCCGGTGACGGCCCCCGTCGGGACGCCGGTGCTGCCCGTGCTGCCGGAGCTGCACGCGGCGAGGCCGCCCGCTCCGATCAGGGCGCCGACGCCGAGGGCGCCGCGCAGCAGGGTCCGACGGTCGACGCCGCGGACGGAGGGGGGAACCATGCGGGCCAGGTACTCGGCCTCGCTCGAGGGGCGGGTCATTGCGGTCTCCTTTGACGCTGTGCCGGGTTCGTTGTCGACAGGAGGCGACAGAGTCGAACATCTGCCACCAGAAACCTTCAACAACAAACAGAGGATGTCGGCGCCCGGTGGCGCTGTCAAGGGATTCGTCGAGACCCACAGCCCTCCGCGACCGAACCGAGACCTTCACAGGGCGCTGACCTCCGGCTTTACACCGTTGTAACGCGACTCGCGCCGCACGGGGAGCCGCTCCGGCGACCCGTCCCGACAGCGCCGGCGGCGTCCCACGGGCCGAGACCGTCCGCGAACATCCGTACTTCGCCACGTCCGATGTGTTTGAAAATGTTGACATCGCGGCGAGCGAAGCGACACCCTGTGTCCCATGCGCTCATGGCCGACGAAGACCCTGGCACTCGGTGGCGACTACAACCCCGAGCAGTGGCCCCGCCCCGTCTGGGACGAGGACATCGAGCTGATGCGGCGCGCCAACGTGTCGTTCGTCAGCCTCGGCATCTTCTCGTGGAGCTGGCTCGAGCCGGCCAAGGGCGAGTACGAGTTCGAGTGGCTCGACACGATCCTCGACAAGCTCTACGCCGGCGGCATCGCCGTCGACCTCGCCACGGCCACCGCCACCCCGCCCCCGTGGCTCTCGGCCGCCCACCCCGAGATCCTCCCCGTCGACGTCGACGGCCACACGCTCTGGCCGGGCAGCCGCCAGACGTGGTGCCCGACGTCGCCCGTCTTCCGCGAGTACGCCGTCGCGCTCACCCGGCAGCTGGCGACGCGCTACCACGAGCACCCGGCCGTCGCGATGTGGCACGTCTCCAACGAGTACGCGTGCCACAACCTGCCCTGCTACTGCGACGAGTGCGCGCGGCACTTCCGCACCTGGCTGCAGCGCCGTTACACCGCCCTCGAGACGCTCAACGACGCGTGGGGCACCGCCTTCTGGAGCCAGCGCTACACGGACTGGGACCAGATCCTGCCGCCGCGCCGGTCGACGACGTTCAACAACCCGACCCACGTGCTCGACTACAAGCGGTTCAGCTCCGATGCGCTCCTCGACCACATGCGCGCCGAGCGCGCCGTCCTCGACGAGCTCTCCCCCGGCGTCCCCGTGACGACGAACTTCATGACCCTCGACCACTTCCGCCACCTCGACTACTCGCAGTGGACGCCCACCGTCGACGTCGTCAGCACCGACCACTACATCGTCGACACGCTCGCGCACCCACGCGCCGAGCTCGCCTACAGCGGCGACCTGACCCGCGGCCTCGCGGGCGGCGCGCCGTGGATGCTCATGGAGCACTCGACGAGCGCGGTCAACTGGCAGCCGACCAACCACGCCAAGGACTTCGGCCAGACGATCCGCGACGCCCTGGCCCACGTGGCCCGCGGCGCCGACACCATCGGGTGGTTCCAGTGGCGCCAGTCCCGCGCCGGCTCGGAGAAGTTCCACAGCGCCCTCGTGCCGCACGCCGGGGCGGACAGCGCGCGCTTCCGCGAGGTCGAGGAGCTCGGCCGGATCGCCGACCGCCTCGGCGAGCTCGTCGGCAGCCGCGTCGAGTCCCGGGTCGCGATCCTCCATGACTACCAAGCGATCTGGGCCGCCGAGGGTCCGTGCATGCCGAGCTCCGAGCTCGACGCCCTGACCGCCGCGCAGGCGATCCACCGTGCGCTCCACGGCCGCGGGGTCACCGCGGACGTCGTGCACCCCTCGGCCGACCTCACGGCATACGCCCTCGTCGTCGTGCCGCAGCTCTACCTCGTCACCGACGCGCACGCGGCCGCCGTCGCCGCGGCCGCCGAGGCGGGCGCCGAGGTGCTCGTCACGTACTTCTCCGGCATCAGTGACGAGAACGACCACGTGCGCCTCGGCGGCTACCCGGGTGCGTTCCGCGACCTGCTCGGCGTCCGCGTCGAGGAGTTCTTCCCGCTCGGCCCCGACGACACGGTCGCGCTCGCCGACGGCACCGGGACGTGGTGGAGCGAGGACGTGACCGCCCTGCCCGGCACCGAGGTGCTGTCGACGTATGCCGCCGGGCCGCTCACCGGGCGCCCCGCGGTCACGCGTCGGGCGGGCACCGACAGCGCCGGATCCGCTTGGTACGTCAGCACGCTCCCCGACGACACCACCCTCGGCGCGCTCCTCGACGACGTCCTCTCCGCCGCCGGCGTCGAGCCGACCGTCGCGGGCCTGCCCCGCGGCGTGGAGACGACGCGTCGGCGCAGCGACGGCGACGGCTCGTGGCTCTTCCTGCTCAACCACACCGATGCCGAGCAGACCATCGCCGCAACTGGGTACGACCTCGTCGCGGACGCCCCTGTCGACGGCAGCGTCCGCCTCGCCCCCGGTAGCGTGGCCGTGCTCAGGGAGGACTGACGATGCTCGCCAGCCAGCGGCGCTCCGTCATCCTCGAGCTCGTCGAGGAGTCCGGGGCCGTCAAGGTCTCGGACCTCGTCGAGCGGCTCGGCGTCTCCGACATGACGATCCGCCGCGACATCGAGCGCCTCTCGACCGACGGGCTGCTCGAGCGCGTGCACGGCGGCGCCCTGGCCCTCGGCGGCACCCGGAGCAGCGAGGAGCCCGGCTTCTCCGCCAAGTCGCTGCTCCAGCTCGCCCAGAAGCAGGCCATCGCCCGGGCCGCCGCACAGCGGGTCGAGGCGGGCAGCGCCATCGGCATCTCCGCGGGGACGACGACCTATGAGCTGGCCCGTGCCGTCAAGGACATCCCGCAGCTGACCGTCGTCACCAACTCGGTCCCGGTGGCCCAGCTGCTCCACGAGTCCGGGGCGCCCGGCCAGACGGTCGTGCTGACCGGCGGCGTCCGCACCCCGTCCGACGCCCTCGTCGGCCCGGTCGCCGTGTCGGCCCTGCGCTCGCTGCACGTCGACCTGCTCTTCCTCGGCGCGCACGGCGTCGACGGTCGCACGGGCCTCACGACGCCCAACCTCGTCGAGTCCGAGACGAACCGCGCGCTCGTCGCGTCGGCGCGCCACGTCTGCCTCCTCGCCGACTCGTCCAAGTGGGGCACCGTGGGCCTCAGCACCTTCGCCGACCTCGCCGACGTCGACCTGTTCGTCACCGACGACGCCTTCCCCGAGCGGGCCCGCGAGGCCGCCCGCGAGAGCGTCGGCTCCCTCGAGATCGTGGAGGCCTGATGCCCACCGAGAGCCGGACGGCCGCCCGTTTCACGACGAGGCACCTCGCCGACGGGCGCGAGATCATCTACGTCGACGAGCCGGGCACGCCCGAGCGCACCGCCGAGGACCCGCGGCCCGTCGAGCCGCGCGTGCAGTCGGGCGAGCTGCGCCACGACGCGCTCGTCGACGACTGGGTCGCCGTCGCCGCGCACCGCCAGCACCGCACGTTCATGCCGCCCAAGGACGAGTGCCCGCTCTGCCCCGCCGGCCACGGGTCGGTGCCGTCGGAGATCCCCGAGCGCGACTACCAGGTCGTCGTCTTCGAGAACCGCTTCCCGTCGTATGCCGTCACCTCCGTCGGTGCCGACGTCCCCGACCCGAGGGGGATCTTCGGCACCCGCCCGGCCGTCGGGCGCTGCGAGGTCGTGTGCTTCACGAGCAACCACGAGTCGTCGTTCACGGACCTCCCCGTCGAGCGGGTCCGCACCGTCATCGACACGTGGGCCCAGCGCACCGAGGCCCTCGGCGCCCTGCCCGAGGTCGAGCACGTCTTCGCCTTCGAGAACCGCGGCCGCGAGATCGGCGTGACGCTCCCACACCCGCACGGCCAGATCTACGCCTACCCGTACCTGCCCGACCGCACCAAGGCCCTGCTCGAGGCCGCGCGCCGCCACCACGAGCGCACCGGTCGGCTCCTCGGCGCCGACATCCTCGCCGCCGAGCGGGCCGACGGCTCGCGGGTCGTCGTGTCGGGGACGCACTGGACGGCATACGTCCCCTTCGCGGCACGTTGGCCGGTCGAGGTGCACCTCGCCCCGCACCGCGACGTGCCCGACCTCGCCGCCCTCGACGACGACGAGCGGGACGAGCTGGCCGTCGTCTACCGCGACCTGCTCGGGCGCCTCGACCGCTACTACGTCGACGCGGACGGGTCACCCGTCAAGCTGCCCTACATCGCGGCGTGGCAGCAGGCCCCGGCGAAGACCGGACGTGACGTCTCGCGGCTGCACCTGCAGGTCATGTCGGTCCTGCGCGGCCCGGGGCGCCTGAAGTACCTCGCCGGATCCGAGTCCGGGGTCGGCGGCTGGGTCAACGACGTCGCCCCGGAGAAGGCGGCGGCCCGTCTGCGCGAGGTCGCCCGGTGAGCGACCGCACCCCCGACGAGGTCGTCGAGTCGGTCTCGGACGCCTTCGCGCGCACGTTCGGCAGCGCCCCGGCGGGCGTGTGGTCGGCGCCGGGCCGGGTCAACCTCATCGGCGAGCACACCGACTACAACGGTGGCCTGTGCCTGCCGATCGCGCTGCCGCAGCGGACGTATGCCGCCGTGTCCCGTCGCGACGACGGTGTCCTCCGGATGGCGTCCGTCCAGCAGGACGGCGTCGTCGAGGTGGCCCTCGACGACATCTCGCCGGAGCGGCCGGGCGGCTGGGCCTCCTACGTCGCGGGAGTCCTCTGGGCCCTGCGCCGTGACGGCCTGGCCGTCGACGGCCTGGACGTGCTCGTCGACTCCACCGTGCCGCTCGGCGCCGGACTGTCGAGCTCGGCCGCCCTCGAGTGCGCCGTCGCCGCGGCCGCGAGCGACCTCTTAGACCTCGACCTGCTCGCCTCGCCCGAGGGGCGGACCCGACTGGCCGCGCGCTGCGTCGAGGCCGAGAACGTCATCGCCGGGGCCCCGACGGGCGGCATGGACCAGTCGGCCTCGCTGCTCTGCGACGACGCCGCGGCCCTGCTGCTCGACTGCCGGTCCGGCGAGACGCGGCAGGTGCCCTTCGACCTCGCCGCCGCCGGCTACGTCCTGCTCGTCACCGACACGAGAGCCGAGCACGCCCTCGTCGACGGTCAGTACGCCGCCCGACGGGACGCGTGCGAGGCGGCCGCCCGCGACCTCGGCGTCGAGACGCTCCGCGAGATCGAGCCCGCCGGGCTCGACGCCGCGCTCGGGCAGCTCTGCTCCGACGAGGTGCGGCGCCGGGTGCGCCACGTCGTCACCGAGATCGAGCGCGTGACGCTCGCGGTGACGGCGCTCGAGGCGGGTGACCTCGACGAGGTCGGCCGGCTCTTCGACGCCTCGCACGCCTCGCTGCGCGACGACTACGAGGTCTCCTGCGAGGAGCTCGACGTCGCGACGGCGACGGCTCGCTCGCACGGCGCCCTGGGCGCGCGGATGACCGGAGGCGGCTTCGGCGGCTCGTGCATCGCGATCGTCCGGGGGGCCGACGCGGAGGCGGTGGCCGACGCCATCGCGGCCGCCTTCGAGGCGGAGGGCTTCACGGCCCCGGTGTCGTTCACCGTGATCGCGTCCGGTCCGGCCGACCGCGACCGCTGACGCCCTGCGCTCACTAGGGTGCGTCCATGACCTCGGCGACGCCGCCCGCCCCCGGCACGACCCTTCCCGCTGCCGTGCGCCGGGGCTACGGCCTCGGGTCGGTCGCCACGGGGTCGTTCGGCACGGTGCCCGGCCTGCTCCTGCTGCCCTACCTCACCGACCGGCTCGGCGTGCCGGCCGCGGCTGCCGGCGTCATCGTCTTCGCGCCCAAGGCGTGGGACGTCGTGCTCAACCCGATCGCAGGCCGCATCAGCGACCGGTCGACGCACCCGGACGGCCGGCGGCGACCCTTCCTCATCCGAGCCGGACTGCTCCTCGCGGCAGCCTTCGCGCTCCTCTTCCTCGGCCCGACCGCGCCGCAGTGGCTCGCGGCCGGATGGGTGGCCGTGGCCTACCTCGCCTGCGCGACGGCCTACAGCTTCTTCCAGGTGCCCTACGTCGCGATGCCGGCCGAGATCACCGACGACTACGACGAGCGCACCCGGCTCATGACGTGGCGGGTCGCGATCCTCGCCCTTGCGATCCTCGTCAGCGGCGGCGCGTCACCGGCCATCCGGGACGCGTTCGGGCCCGTCTGGGGCTACCGCGTCGTCGGGTTCTTCGTCGCCGCCCTCATCGCCCTCGGGGCCTACGGTGCGTGGCGGGGCACCCGGTCGGCGCCGGTCCGGACCGGCGTCGCGACGAGCGCCACCTTCGGTGACCAGCTGCGGATCATCCGCTCCGACCGGCCGTTCCGGCTGCTGCTGACCACCTTCGTGCTCCAGGCTCTCGCGACCGGCGCGATGCTCGCGGGGGTCGACTACGTGTCCCGCTGGGTCATCGGGACCCCATTGTCGGCGACGTTGCTCTTCGTCTGCTTCGTCGCCCCGGCCCTCGTCGTCACGCCGCTGTGGCAGCGCTTCGGCACGGCCCGCGACAAGAAGGTCGGCTACCTCGTCGCGTCCCTCCTCCTCGGCGGTGGCGCGCTCGCCCTGGTGCTCGTGCGTTCGCTGCCCGACGGTGTCGTCTACGCCTGCGTCGCCGTCGTCGGCGTCGGCTACGCGGGGGCACAGATGTTCCCGCTCGCGATGCTCGCCGACGTCGCGAGCCGCACGGACGAGGCGCGCACCCGTGTCGGGCTCTACACCGGCGTGTGGACCGCGGGAGAGACGCTGGGCCTCTCGCTCGGGCCGGCCACGTATGCCGCCGTGCTGGCTCTCGGCGGCTACGTGTCCTCGACGGGATCGACCGTGCCACAGTCGGACTCGGCCCTGACAGCGATCGCGCTCGGCTTCTCGCTCGTGCCCGCCGCCCTCGTCGCGCTCTCGTTCTTCTCTCTGCGCGCCTTCCCGTCGACCCGAAATGACGCACCATGACGATGGACCACGACGAGATCCGTGAGGCGCTGACGGCGATGCGCGCCCGGGACCTGCCGACCCATGGTGGGCGCACCCTCGCCTACGTCTACGACTCCGGCCTGGCCTCGGCCGACGCCATCGGTCGGGAGGCCCTCGCGGCATTCGCGTCGACGAACGGGCTCGACCCCACGGCCTTCCCGTCCCTGCTCCAGATGGAGAACGACCTCGTCGGCATCGCGGGTCGGCTCGTCGACGCCCCAGCGGGATTCGCGGGTGCCGTCACGTCGGGTGGCACCGAGTCGATCCTGCTCGCCGTCCTGGCAGCCCGTGACGCGCGGCCCGAGATCGTGGCTCCCAGGATGATCCTCCCGACGACGGCACACGCGGCCTTCCACAAGGCCGCGCACTGGCTGCGCGTCGAGCCGGTCCTCGTCGACGTCGATCCCGTGACGAAGCGGGCCGATCCCGAGGCCATGGCCGCCGCCATCGACGACCGGACCGTCCTCGTCGTCGCCTCTGCCCCGTCCTACGCGCACGGCGTCATCGACCCCGTCGCGCCGATCGCCGCAGCCGCCGCGGCCGCCGGGGTGCGCTGCCACGTCGACGCGTGCATCGGCGGCTGGGTGCTGCCCCACCTGCGCGACTCCGAGCCCGGGCAGCCTCCGTGGACGTTCGCCGCCCCGGGCGTGACGAGCCTGTCGCTCGACCTGCACAAGTACGCCTACACCCCCAAGGGCGTGTCGGTGCTGCTCCACGCCTCGGCCGACCTGCGCCGCACGCACCTCTTCGCGTCGGCCCGCTGGCCGGGCTACACGATGCTCAACACGACGGCGCAGTCGACGAAGTCCGGCGGTCCGGTGGCCGCCGCCTGGGCCGTCGTGCACCACATCGGCGCCGAGCGCTACACGTCGCTCGCCCGGGACGCGCGCACGGCCACTCTCGACCTGGCGGCCGCGGTGGACGGCATACCCGGTCTGTCGGTGGCGCCTCCCCCGGACTCGACGCTGCTCTCCCTCGTCACCGACGACTCGTGCGACGTCTTCACGATCAGCGACGAGATGCTGGACCGCGGGTGGTTCGTCCAGCCGCAGATGCGCTTCCGCGACCTGCCGGCCACCCTGCACCTCACGTTCAGCGCAGCGACGGCTGCGTCGTCGGACCTCATCGCCACCGACCTCGCCGACGCGACGGCGGCGGCCCGCGTCTCCGGGCCTGCCACGGCCCCGGCCGAGCTCGTCGCGATGGCCTCGGCCCTCGACCCGGCCACCCTCGACGAGGCGACGTTCACCGGACTGCTCGCCGCGGCCGGGCTGGCCGGGGGCGACGGCGGGCTCGTGCTGCCCGAGCGGATGGCTCCGGTCAACGCCTTGCTCGACGAGCTGGCGCCGGCCCTGCGCGAGGTGCTGCTCCTCGGTGTCGTCGACCGCCTCGCCCGCCCGACCCCACCGGCCTGACCGACGGCGGCGACCGGGTACGCGAAAGGGCGGGCACCTTGCGGTGCCCGCCCTCGTCGTGTCGATGTCGCTCAGCCGGGGATGATGAGTCCCTTGGTGGCCTTGGCGCGCTCGAGGCGTGCGGCGACGTCCTCCCAGTTGACGAGGTTCCACCAGGCCTTGACGTAGTCGGCCTTGACGTTCTCGTACTGCAGGTAGAAGGCGTGTTCCCACATGTCGAGCTGGAGCAGCGGGATCTGGCCCACCGGGATGTTGCCCTGCTGGTCGAACAGCTGCATGATGTGCGGCCGCTCGGCGATGGTGTCCCACGCGAGGATCGACCAGCCGGAGCCCTGGATCGCGTTGGCGTTGGCGTTGAAGTGCGCCTGGAACTTCTCGAAGCCGCCGAAGTACTCGGTGATCGCGGCGGCGACCTCACCCTCGGGCTGGCCACCCCCGTCGGGGCTCATGTTCTTCCAGAACACGGAGTGGTTGGTGTGACCACCGAGGTGGAAGGCGAGGTTCTTCTCCACACCGTTGACCGAGGCGTAGTCACCCGACTCGCGCAGCTCCTCCAGCTTGGCGACGGCAGCGTTGGCGCCGTCGACGTAGGCCTTGTGGTGCTTGCTGTGGTGCAGCTCCATGATGCGAGCGCTGATGTGGGGCTCGAGGGCGGCGTAGTCGTAGTCGAGCTCGGGAAGCGTGTAAGCCACTTGTCGTTCCTTTCTGGAGACCATCCGGCTCCGACCACTCTATGCCGCACCGGATCGGCGTCGACAGGGTGTCCGTGAGCACGGGCTGTGGGTCACGTACCCACTTGACCACCCTCCGACGTCAACCTGACTTGAGGTCAAACCGTTGGGGCTCAGGGATGGTCGAGGAAGCCCTCGAGGGTCTCGACGACGAGCCGGTGGTCCTCCCGCTGAGGCAGGCCCGAGACGGCGATGGTGCCGACGCAGCCGACGCCACGGACGATGACGGGGAAGGCGCCACCGTGGGCGGCATACGATCCCGGATCGAGGCGTGAGCTGTCCTCGAACGTCTTGCCGGCGGAACGGAACTCCTCGCCGACGTAGAGGGACGAGTGGCCGTAGCGGTCGACGACGGCGCTCTTGCGCTCGAGCCAGCCGTCGTTGTCGGCCGTCGCCCCGGGCAGCGCGGCGTGGAAGAGCCGCTGCCCGTTGCGACGGATCGAGATCGCGACCGGGGCGCGCGCGGCCCTCGCGGCGTCACGCAGCGCGACGCCCAGCGCCCAGGCCGTGTCGTCGTCGAAGCGGTCGAAGACGAGCCGCGCCTCCTGGTCGGCCAGCTGCTCCAGCGTCGGCTGGTCGGTCACGCGCGCGCCACCCGCCGGAACGCGATGCCGACGAGGACGAGGACGATGCCGACGCCGAACGCCATGAAGGCGACGCCGAAGGCCACGACGGAGGTGAAGAGCGAGGCGCGCAGGAACGAGCCCGTCATGACGACCTGACGGTTCGGGTCGTCCTTGGGCAGCTCGGCGTAGGTCTTGCCGCCGCTCGCCGCGAGGGCGTGCTTCTCGATCGTCTGCGCCTCGGAGTAGGCGGTCCAGGGAGAGTTGACCGCCTGCCCGGCGAACATCGACGCGTCCTCCGAGACCGTGATCTTCTCGCTCGCGAGCTGGGACTGCACCTGGTACCAGGTGAATCCGCCGGCCAGGATCATGATGATGCCGAAGACGACGACGATGGTCCCGATGACCGAGACGGAGCGGAGCCGGTCGGACGTCGTGGAGATGCTGGGGGTGACGGTGCTCATGTGAGTCCTCCGAGGGGGTGAGTTGTCAGAGCCGTGCACGCGCCGCCATCCGAAGCGGCTCACCTCCACGCTAGGGCCTCACCTCCAGACGTGGGGCCGGATGCGAATCACGCTTCGAGTCAGGCGAGTCCGAGCAGGTCGCGCACGTCGTCGGCCGTGATCGCGCCGGAGAGCGAGCCGCCCTCGTCGACGACGCGCTGGAAGAGGTCGCGCTTGCGCTCCTGGAGGGCGACGACCTTCTCCTCGATGGTGCCGGCCGACACGAGCCGGTAGACGGTGACGGGACGGCTCTGCCCGATGCGGTGGGCGCGGTCGATCGCCTGCGCCTCGGCCGCGGGGTTCCACCACGGGTCGAGGACGTAGACGTAGTCGGCCTCGGTCAGCGTGAGCCCGAAACCGCCGGCCTTGAGGCTGATGAGGAAGGCGACGGCATCGCCCTCGCGGAAGCCCCGGACGACCGCCTGCCGGTCGGTCGTCGACCCGTCGAGGTATGCCGTCGCGAGCCCCGCACGCGTCAGCGCGTCCTCGACGCGGCGCAGGAAGCCGGTGAACTGGCTGAAGACGAGGGCCCGGTGGCCCTCGGCGGCGAGCTCGCGCAGCTGGTCGACGAGGAACTCGATCTTGGCGGCGGTCGCCTTGCCGGCGTGGACCTCGTCGACGAGGACCGGGTCGAGGGCGAGCTGTCGCAGCCGGGTCAGCGCGGCGAGGATCGCGACGCGGTTGGACTCCGGGTCGCCGAGCAGGCCGAGGACGCGCTGGCGTTCGCGCTGGAGGTGCTGGTCGTAGATGTGCCGGTGGACCGGGTGCGGGTCGAGCGCCATGACCTGGATCTGCTTGGGCGGCAGGTCGATCGCGACCTGCTCCTTGGTGCGACGCAGCATCAGGGGCCGGATGCGGCGGCGCAGCAGGTCGAGCAGCTCCGGGCGCTCACCGGACTCGATGGGCTTGCGATAGCTCTTCGTGAAGACGTCGGGTCGCGGGTAGAGCCCGGGGGCCGTGAGGGAGAGCAGCGACCAGAGGTCCATGAGGGAGTTCTCGAGCGGCGTGCCCGTGACGGCGACGGTGAAGGGCGCCCCCAGCCGGCGGACCGCGACGTGGGTCTTGGCCTGGCGGTTCTTGACGAACTGGGCCTCGTCGAGCACGACCCCACCCCACCGCACGCCGTGGAAGGCGGCGTCGTCGAGGCGCAGGACGGCATATGACGTGATGACGACCTCGGCGCCCGCGACGGTCTCGGCGAGAGTGACCCCGCGCTTGCGCTCGGTGGCCGTGACGGCGACGGCGGCGAGGTGCGGCGCGAAGGTCTCGAGCTCGCCCATCCACGTGCCGACGACGCTCGTCGGCGCGACGACGAGGACCGGCCCACGCGCCTCGGGACCCGTGTCCCCGAGCTCCCCGCGGTCGTGCGCGCGCACGAGGGCCGCGATGACCTGGAGCGTCTTGCCGAGCCCCATGTCGTCGGCGAGGATGCCGCCGATGCGGGCGTCCCAGAGACGCGCGAGCCAGCGGTAGCCGTCGAGCTGGTAGGGACGCAGGGTCGCCCGCAGGTCGGGTGGCACCTCGGCGAGCGGCCCGGACTCGAGGGAGCCGAGCGCCTCGACGTTGGCCGCCCAGCGCGCGCTCTGCTCGTCGACGACGCCGAGGGCGACGAGCTCGTCCCAGAGATCGGCGTGGTGGGCGCTGAGCCGCAGTCCGCCGGTCTCTGGATCGGCGATGTCGCGAGCCTCCTCGATGAGGTCGCGCAACCGGTGCAGCTCGGGCCGGTCGAGCCGGAAGAACGCGCCGGACTCGAGGAGCATGATCTCGTCGCCACGCGCGAGCGCCCCGAAGAGCGGCTCGAAGGGCACGTCCTCGCCGTCGACCTCGACGGAGACCCGAAGGTCGAACCAGTCGCCGGGCTCCGCCTGCTCACGCCGCTCGCCGGTGCCAAGCCGGACGACGGGGGCCGACGTGACCTCCTCGTAGGCCGGGACGTCGCCGTCGACCTCGACGGTGACGTGCTCGTCGGCCTCGAGCAGGGGCAGCGTGTCGACGACGAACCGCGCGGCCGCCATGCCGGTGAGGACGACGCGCGGCACGAGGTAGGCGTGACCGCCGAGGTCGGCACGCAGCGCGCCGGGGACCGAGCGGAGCGACGTCGCGGCCTGCACCGCGGCGGCCTCGGCGTCCCGGTCGCGGCCACCGACGGTGCCGAAGCGCGCCGTCGTGAAGGGCCGCGGCGTGCCGTCGTAGGCGTGGCTCAGGTCGAGGCGCAGCTCGCCGGGGACGTCGCTGACGACGCGGACGTGGACGGTGACGACCTCGGGCTGGACGTCCTCGGGCAGCTCGGGCGCCGGCAGGGGCACCTCGGAGCGGACCCGCAGCCGCTGGCGCAGGCCCGGGACGACGGAGCGCAGGAAGCGGCCCCGCTCGTCGGCCGGCACCCGCAGGCCGGCGAGCGCCGAGGCGAGGGCGTCGGGACCGAGGTCGAGGTCCTGGTCGAGGGGCACGAAGGTCAGCGAGTCGTCGTCACCCTCGACGGCGACGGCGTGCACCGGGTCACCGAGGTAGAGCCGCTCGCCGGTCGCCCCGGCCGGCATCCCCTCGATGTCGACGTCGAGGTCGAGGTCGCCGCTGCCGTCGGGGGCCCGCTTGACGAGGAGCACGAGCGTGGCCGCGTCGTCGGCGACGTGGACCGGACCGGTGACGCCCTCGCCGGGCAGCACCTCGATGCCGGCCGCGCGGGCCTCGCGCAGCAGCGGCCAGACCTCGGGGCTCGCGTCGAGCGAGAGCGGCGGTGTCGCGGAGAAGTACGTCGTGCCGCCCGAGCCGTGCCGGGCGACGTCGTGCAGGCGCCCCATGATGCGCTCGTGCTCGGGCAGGAAGCGGATGCCGGCGCGCCACTGGGGCAGCGCGTCGTGCCACGAGAGGGTGCGGTGCCACGTGCCGGCGCGGGTCCAGCGGGTCGGTCGGAGGCCGTAGCTGAGCTCGGGCACCCCTCTCCGCCCCCGCTGGTCGCGGTAGACGGTGTCGACGAAGAGGCCGGCCGGCATGAGGTCGCCCCGCGGCTCGGGCCGCTCGGCGACCGGGGACGGCTCGACGGCACGCGGCCGGACGTGACCGAACACGTCGGACCAGTGCGGGGGCACGACGAGCGGCGCCGGCTCGGCTGCAGCCGGCTCGACCGCGCCCTCGCCCTCGGCCAGCGGCCGCGGCTCGACGACCTTGCCCTGAGCGACGTCGCGCGCCGTGAGCATGAGCGCCACGACGTGCTTGCAGTCGCTGCGGACCGGGCAGCTGCACGTGCCGCTCCAGAGGTGCGAGCGCCCCTTCGGGTGCGGCCGGGCCTCGATGAAGGTCTGGTAGGTCTCGTGGCCGCTGCCCTCGATCGTGCCGAGCAGCATGAGCCCGTCGGGGCGCGTGGCGAGCGAGCGCACCCGGCGCTCGGCGGCATACGCCTGCCCGCGCTCGAAGGTGCGCGTGCCGACCTGCTGGGCGATGTCGGGGTCGGTGACAGCACCCACCCACGTCGCCCGCCCCACGCTCCACACCACCCGAGCACTGTACGTTCGCCCGCCGACACCGCCGGGCATCGTCCACAGGGTCGGGCAGGATGGGCGCATGCCCAGCACGCCCGACCCCCGCGAGCTGACGCTCGCCGACTTCCCGGTCCACCGTCCCGTCACGACCCGGTGGAGCGACAACGACATGTACGGCCACCTCAACAACGCCGTCTACTACGAGCTGTTCGACTCGGCGATCAACGGGTGGCAGGCCGAACACGTGGCGGTCGACCCGATGACCGACGCGACCCAGGGCGTCGTGGCCGAGTCGTCGTGCGCCTTCTACGCCGAGGTGGCGTTCCCGGCGCCGCTCGTCGTGGGCGTCCGCGTCGTCCGGCTGGGGCGCAGCAGCGTCACCTACGAGCTCGGCCTCTTCGTCGACCCGGAGCGCAGCGCCGTCGCCGACCCCTCGATCAAGGCCCTGGGGGGCTGGGTGCACGTCGAGATCGACGCCGCGACCCGCCGCCCGACCCCCATCCCCGACCACCTCCGCGCCCTGATGGAGACGGCGGTGGTGTCGCACGAGGGCAGCCCCGCATGAGCGACGGCCCACTCGAGGAGACGTGGGAGTCGTGGACCTCCCGCGTCGCCGCCGACCTCGCGGCGCTCACCGACGACGACTGGCTGACCTTCACCGTCCACGTGGCGTCACGGGCGTCGAGCACGTATGCCGCCGAGCGGGCTCCCCGATCGTGGCGCCGGGGCGGCGCGCGGCCGGCTCCGCAGGCCCGGGTGCCTGACGTCTTCGTCCAGGCGCGGCGACTCGAGGGCGTGCTCGCGCTCGAGTGCATCGGCGACACGGAGTTCGAGGGCCTGACCGACCTGACGCGCGAGGCGCAGGAGGCGCTGGTCGGGCTCGGATGGACGCGCGACGGCGACGAGCCGGAGTTCAGCCGGGCGTTCGACAGCGCAGCCGAGGCGGCGGAGCTGCTCCGCGCGAGCCTCGCGCAGGTGCTGGGTGCCGCCACCCCGGCCGACGTCGACATCCGGCGAGCGCCGCGGCCCTGACCCAAGGTAGGTCGAAGGTGTGCCGCGCACACTGGGTCCAGAGGCGCTTCCGGGCGCCCTGCCACCGTCCGCACACGACAGCGGGAGACCAGCCATGCCACAGACAGGTCGAGCCGGACCGCGGTCGGTGGTGCTCGCCATCGCCCTGGGAACGGCACTGAGCGTGACGCTGGCGCTCGGGGTCTGGGCCTCCTCCGGCGCCTCGCCCGGAACAGCGGCGGCCGTTCCACCCGCCTCGTCGACCGGGACCGACGCGGCCGTGCCGGCCCCGACCTCGCCCGGAGCCGCGGCGCAGCTGCACGGCATGGACCCGGCGGCCGTCGACCAGCTCGCCGCGAGGGAGGAGGCCGCCGCTCGCCAGGGAACCACCCCGTCGAAGGTCGCTGGGGGCACCTGGCTCATCGGAGACGCCGGCACCTATCTCGTCGGCCGCCGGGCCACGGCCGGCACGTACGAGTCGGCGGCCCCGACCGGGGGAAGGACCTGCCGGTGGGCTGTGGTCGGAACCGACGGGGACACCCTCAGGTCCGGCTCCAGCACGAGCCGCAGCGTCGTCACGATCCACACGACCGATGGGTTCTTCCAGACCAAGGACTGTTCGAGCTGGCACAAGGTCTCCTGAGCGACGACCAGACCGCCGGGAGAGCGGTGTCGAGGCCTCGCCCACGGGTGACGCGGCGAGACGGCTGGTCAGCTGCCGGTGGCGACCCGCTTCGCCGCGCGCTTCATGACCGCGGTGTAGGCCGGTCGGGCGAAGCGCTTGGCGCGCCAGGCGACGTGCCCGTCACGGTCGGTGAGGATGACGTCACGGCGGGCGTCGATGCCGCGCACGACGATGGAGGCGATCTCGTCGGCGGTGCGCTTCGAGCCGCTGACCATCTTCTTGCCGGCCTCCTCCATCTCGGTGTCGGCACCCTGGAACGACGAGCCGAGGTTCGTCCGGAAGAACGACGGGCAGATGACCGACACGTCGATGCCGTGCGGCGCGAGCTCGTGCGAGAGCGTCTCGCTCAGGGCGACGACGCCGGCCTTGACGGTGTTGTACGCCGACATGCCGGGGGCGTGGACGAGTCCGGCGAGCGAGGCGGTGTTGACGATGTGGCCGCTGCCCTGCTCCTTGAGGAGCGGGGTGAACGTGCGGCAGCCGCGGACGACGCCGAGCAGGTTGATGTCGACGATCCAGCGCCACTCGTCCATCGTCGCGACGTCGATGCGGCCACCCGCGGCGACGCCGGCGTTGTTGACGAGCAGGTCGAGCCCGCCCCACGTCTCGCGCACGTGGGCGAGCGCCGCGGCCCACGCCTCGTCGCTGCGCACGTCGAGCGGGAGGTATGCCGCCGCCTCCGGGAGCGCATCGGGCCGGTCGGTCTGCACGTCGGTCGCGAGCACGTGGTCGCCGCGGGCGACGAGGGCGCGGACGAGTGCGAGGCCGAGACCTGAGGCACCACCGGTGACGAGCACGCGGCGGGGGGACGTGGGAGCGGAGGCGCGGAGCGAGCGGGACGGCATACGCCCCAACCTACTGGCGGACGGTGAGGGTCACCTTGCCGTGGGCGCGGCGCTCGTCGATCTCCGTGAGCGCCGCCGCGACGTCGTCGAGCCGGTGGCGCGTGCCGATGGGCGGAGCGAGCGCCCCGCTCTCGAGGAGCGGGAGGATCGCGTCCCACTGGGTGCGCAGGTAGGTCGGGTCGGGCATCCAGAAGGCACCCCAGCCGACGCCGACGACGCTGATGTTGTTCAGGAGCAGCCGGTTGACCTTGACCTCGGGGATCTGGCCGGCGGTGAAGCCGATGACGAGCAGGCGGCCCTCGGGCGCGAGGCTGCGGAGGCTGTCGGTGAAGCGGTCGCCGCCCACCGGGTCGACGACGACGTCGACGCCGCGTCCGCCGGTGAGCTCCTTCGCGGCCGCGAGGAAGCCGTCGGCGAGGACGACGTGGTGCGCGCCGGCCGAGCGGGCGGTCTCGATCTTGTCGTCGGACGACACGACGGCGATGACGCGGGCGTCCATGGCACGCGCCAGCTGGATGGCGGCGGTGCCGATGCCGCCCGCGGCGCCGTGGACCAGCACGGTCTCGCCGCGCTCGAGCTGGCCGCGACGGGTCAGGGCGAAGTGGACGGTGAGGTAGTTCATCGGCAGCGCGGCGCCGGTCTCGAACGAGACGGCATCGGGCAGCGCGAAGACCATCGCCTCGGGCACGGCGACCGTCTCGGCGAAGCCGCCGAGCACGGGGAAGGCCGCGACGCGGTCGCCGACGCGGAAGGCGCTGCCCTCGCCGACCTCGCGCACGACGCCCGCGCACTCGGCGCCGGGGACGAACGGCAGCTCCGGGCGCATCTGGTAGAGCCCGCGGCTCATGAGGACGTCGGGGAAGCTGACCCCCGCCTCGTGCACGTCGACGAGGACGTGGCCGGGCGTCAGGGCGGGCTCGTCGACCTCGCCGACCGTGACGGACGACGGCCCGTCGAGGCTCGTGACTCGTGCCGCGCGCATGCTGCTCCTCATCGTCGGGGGATCTCGACCCTAGCCGCCCCCAGGGCCACACTGGACGGGTCGGCCGATGCGTGCCGCAGGACCCAGGAGGCGGCCATGGGCGTGGCCAACCGGATGATGCGTGCCGGCAACGCGGCGCACGTGGCGCTCTACCGTCGCTTCGACGTCGGCTTCCTCCGCTCCGTCCGGGGGATGCCGGTCCTCCTGCTCACCGTGGCCGGTCGGTCGTCCGGCACGCTGCGGACCAGCCCGGTCGGGTACTTCCGCGACGACGGCGCCTACGTCGTCTGCGGGAGCGCCGGCGGCGCCGCCGCGGAGCCGCAGTGGTTCCGCAACCTCCGCCATGCCGACACGGCCGTCATCGAGGTCGGCGACGAGCGGATCGAGGTGGACGTCGCGGTCGCGCGCGGCGCCGAGCGCGACCGTTTGTGGCGTCGCCTGCTCGAGGTCGCGCCGTTCTTCGGCGGCTACGAGGCCAAGGCCGCCGGGCGCGTCATGCCGTTGGCTGCGCTGACCCCGCGAGCGCCGTCGTCCGCGGCGTCCTGATCGTGAAGGATGCCCTGAGCAGGTCGGTGTCGCGCGAGCTCGGTCCCATGCGCAGCTCGAACTCGCCCGGCTCGACGACGCGTCGACCGGCCCCGTCGACGATGGAGCAGGCTGCGGCCGGGACCTCGATGCGGGTGGTCACCGACTCACCCGGCGGGACGGTGACGCGGCGGAACGCCTTGAGCTCCTTGGCTGCCCACGTGACGCTCGTGACGACGTCGGTGATGTAGGCCTGCACGACCTCGTAGGCCGTCCGGTCGCCGGTGTTGGTGAGGGTGACCCCCCCGGCCACGACGTCGTCGGGCGAGACGTCGATGGCGTCGAGGGTCAGGTCGGACCACTCGACGGTCGTGTACGTCAGACCCTCCCCGAAGACGAACTGCGGCTCCTGGGTGAGGTCGGCGTAGCGATGGCCGTGCTGCCCGCGCACCTGGTTGTAGTAGGTCGGCTGCTGCCCGACGTGCCGCGGGATCGAGACGGACAGGCGCCCGGCGGGCTCGATGTGGCCCAGGACGAGCTCGGCGACGGCACGGCCGCCGCGCATGCCGGGGCTGAAGGCCTCGATGACCGCGGCCGCCCGGAGCGCGCTGGGCGGCAGTACGTTGGGCTTGGAGTGCAGCAGCACGACGACGACGGGGATGCCGGTGCCGTCGAGCTGGTCGACGAGCGCGTCGAGCAGGGCGACCTGACCGCCCTGCAGGTCGAGCGTCGCCGTCGAGCAGCCTTCTCCCGTCAGGGCGATCGTGTCACCGAGGACGACGACGGCGAGGTCGGCGGCGCGTGCTGCAGCCAGCGCCTCGGAGAGCTGGGCCGGGTCGACGGGCGCGGGTGCTGAGACCGGCGGACGGGGCTGCCCGTCGGGGAAGAGCCGCCCCTCGGGGTCGGGCACGAGGGTCTCGATCTCGGCGCCCCGAGCATGGGTGACGGCCCAGGTCGACGGGACGACGGCGCGGAAGCCGTCGAGCACGGTCTCGACCGTCTCGCGCGGGTGCCCGTCGGGCATCCAGTCGACCTGGCCGGAGGCCCCGGCCCAGTCGCCGAGGTTGGCCTGCGGGTCGTCGGCGTTCGGCCCGAGGACGGCCACGGTGCGCGGGACGTCCGTGACGGCATACGGAAGCGTGCCGTCGTTGGTGAGGAGCACGAGCGAGCGGCGGGCGACGTCGAGGTTGAGGGCGGCATGCTCGGCGGAGCCGATGACGAGGCGCTGGCGCTCGGTGTCCGGCGGCCGCGGGTTCTCGAAGAGTCCCAGCTCGAGCTTGACGCGCAGCACCCGGCGGGCGGCCTCGTCGATGGCGCGCTCGTCGAGCAGGCCGCGCGCGACGGCCTCCTGGGCGGCCTCGAAGAAGGCCGGGGTCGTCATGACGAGGTCGTTGCCGGCGCGCACAGCGACCGTCGCGGCCTCGACGTCGTCGGCGCAGACCTTCTGCTCCCAGACCATTCGACCGACGTTGTCCCAGTCGGTGACGAGAGTGCCGGTGAAGCCCCACTCCCCCTTGAGCACCTCGTCGAGGAGCCAGCCGTTCGCCGTCACGGGCACGCCGTCGATCGCCTGGTAGCCGAGCATGAAGGTGCGACAACCCTCCTGCACGGCTCGCTCGAAGGGCGGCAGGAACCACGACGTCAGCTTGCGACGGCTGAGGTCCGCCTCGCTGGCGTCGCGGCCGCCCTGGGTCTCGGAGTAGCCGGCGAAGTGCTTGGCGCACGCGAGGACGGCCGTCGGGTCGGTGAGGCCGTCGCCCTGGTAGCCCCGGATCATGGCGGCTCCGAGCTCACCGATGAGGTGCGGGTCCTCGCCGAAGGTCTCGCCGACCCGGCCCCAGCGCAGGTCGCGGGTGATGCAGAGGACGGGCGAGAAGGTCCAGTGGATGCCGGTCGCCGACACCTCGACGGCCGTGACGCGTGCCGCCTGCTCGACGAGGTCGGGATCCCACGAGCAGGCCATCCCGAGCTGGGTCGGGAAGATCGTCGCACCCGGCCAGAAGGAGTGGCCGTGGATGCAGTCGTCGGCGGTGAGGAGCGGGATGCCCAGGCGCGTCCGGGCCGCGAGCTCGATGGCGCGCGGCAGGTCGTCCGGGGAGGTGTGCAGGATCGAGCCGGCCAGCTTCGTGTGGACGATCTCGGTCAGGTCGCCGCGCGCGTCGAGCTGGAGCATCTGGCCGACCTTCTCGGGCAGCGTCATCCGCCCGATGAGGTCGTCGAGGCGCTCCTCCACGGAGAGCGACGGATCGCGGTAGGGAGCGTCGGTGGGGGCAGCGGCGGCAGCATCGTCGGGCACGTCCCGACGCTAGCCGACCGGCAGACCTAGGCTGGCAGGGTGATCGAGCCCCTGACGCGACTGCCCGACGGGACCATCAAGCAGGTCAACCCCTTCACCGGCACGAAGGTGTGGACGTTGCCGGGGCGCGCGGCCCGGCCTCTCGGCATCGCCCGGCCCGACCCGAAGCCCCTCGACCCGGCCGAGCACGAGCGCCACTGCGCCTTCTGCTGGGGCCGGATGATCGAGACGACTCCCGAGATCGCCCGGGTCGTCCGGGACGGGTCGTCGTGGCACGAGGTGCGCGGGCTCGTCGCCGAGCAGCTCCACGACACGGTGCCGGAGCTCCGGCTCTTCCCGAACCTCTTCGAGATCCTCAGCTTCGACTACTGGCACCTCGCCCACGGCTACGAGCCGACGCCCGAGTCGCTCGCGCACCGGACGGCATACCTCTCGACGCCCGCAGGGCGTGCACACGTGACCGCACTGGCGCGCATCCGGATGCTCTCGCGCGGGGCGGCGGGCGCCGGGGCCGAGCCACTCGACGAGGACGACCTCGAGCGCGAGGCCGTCGGCCTCTTCGCCGGCAACCACCAGGTCGTCGTCTCGCGTCGACACTTCGTCGACGGGGCGACGGACGACACCCAGAATGCCGGCGCCGGGACACTCACCCCCGAGGAGCACTGGCAGTACACGCGATTCACGATCGCTGGGGTGCGCGACCTCTACCGGAGCAACCCGCACGCCCGCTACGTCTCGGCGTTCCAGAACTGGCTGCGACCGGCCGGAGCCTCGTTCGACCACCTGCACAAGCAGCTCGTCGCCATCGACGAGCCGGGCGTGGACCTCGAGCGGGAGACCGAGCGGGTGCGGGCCGAGCCGGACCTCTTCGCGCGCTGGGGGCCGCAGTACGCCGAGGCGCAGGGGCTCGTCGTGGCGCGCACCCCCACGGCCATGGCCTTCGCCGGGATCGGCCACCAGTACCCGTCGCTCGTCGTCTACACGTCGAACCCGGCGTGCCGGCCGTGGGAGCTCTCGGACGACGAGGTGCGCGACTTCTCCGACCTCGTGCACGCGTGCCACGCCGCGACGGGCGCCGACGTGCCGACCAACGAGGAATGGCACCACGGCCCCCCGTCGCTCGACCTGCCCGTGCCGCTCCGGGTGGTGCTCAAGTGGCGGGTGTCGACACTTGCCGGCTTCGAGGGCGGCACGAAGATCTACGTCAACACCATCGACCCGTGGGCCGTGCGGGAGCGCACCGTCTCGCGGCTGCGGCAGCTCGCCGCGGACGGTCTCGTCTCGGACCGCCTCGAGATCGCCTGAGGCGGCGCGCTCGGGTCAGACCTCGCTGCCGTGACCCTCGGTGCGCCCGTCGGTGACTCCGCGGCCCGTCACGGACTGGAGGCGGTCGATGTGCTCGGACGCCTGGGCCTTGGTGAGGTCGCCGGGCAACGTCTCGCCGGCCTCACGGGCCAGGGTCTCGAGGTAGCTGCGCTGGGCACCGGTCATGGCCTCGTCGCCCGTGACCCAGTCCTCGGGATCCTTGACCGTCGAGTCGCCAGGGGTTCCGGCGGTCGCGGGGGTGGTGGCGCCGATGACGTCGTCGGTCGAAGATGTGTTCGATTCGCTCATGCCGGGTCCGTACCCGGTCGGTCGCTGCCAGACACAACCCTCGACACGCGAATCAGGCGGCGGCCGGTCCAGGCCGCAGGGTCGCCAAGGCCGCACGGAGGCGCTGGTGGGCCACGTCGACGGAGACGCCGAGCGCTCCGGCGACGTCCGCGACGGCATACGCGTCGAAGTAGCTCAGGCCCAGCGCCTCGTCGCGGGACGTGTCCACCGTGACCGCTTCTCGGGACCGGCTCGGCGTGAGCGGGAGCCGCGTGGAGCGGACGTGGGCCACGGCCCGGCGGTGGGCGACGGACAGGATCCAGGCCAGGGCGCCACTCCCCGACCGGTAGCGGGCGGCGGTGCGCCAGACCTCGACGAAGACCTCACCGCTGACGTGCTCGGCCTGCTCGACGTCGCGGACCACTCGGCTGACGAGGCCGAAGACGCGGGCTGCCGCGAGGTCGTAGAGCCTCGAGAAGGCCGCCTCGTCGCCCTGGCTGGCGCGTGACAGGAGAGGGCCGAGAACGCCGTCGAGCGCAGGAGCGGACTGCGCGCTGTGCTCCTGCCCGTGACCATCCATCGATGCCGCCCGTCCACCTTGCGTCGCCCGATCCTGCACGCCCCGACGGCGCAGGTCCCACTGCCCTTCGACGGTAGACGTACCCGAAGCACCCCTCCGGATGACGAGGTCGGAAGGGGACGGGTGTGGAGGGTGCCGACGGTTGTCGCGCCCTCAGCGGGCGAAGGACATCGCCTCGGTGACGTCGCTGCCCAGCATGTCGCGTCGGTCGAGCAGGTAGTTCTGACGCATCAGCCACGGCGCGCCGTCGCCCTGCTGGGGCAGGTCGTCGGCCGCCCGCTGCACGTAGCCCGACGCGAGCGGCAGCAGCGGCTGTCCCTCCATCCCCTCGGGTGCCCGCGGCGTCGCGCTCCGCCAGGCGTGGTGCTCCATGTGGTTGAGCAGCCGGCACACATAACGGCTCGCGAGGTCGGCCCGCAGCGTCCACGACGCATTGACGTACCCGACGCAGACGGCGAGGTTGGGCACGTCGGCGAACATCAGGCCGCGATAGACCGTGAGATCCCCTGTGGGGCGGGCCTGCCCGTCGACGGTGATCGCGATGCCACCGGCGATCTTGATCCGCAGCCCCGTCGCCGTCACGACGACGTCGGCGTCGAGCTCGCGTCCCGAGTGCAGCCGTATGCCGTGTGGCACCAAGGTCTCGATCGTGTCGGTGACGACGTGGGCGCGTCCACGGCGGACGGCCTCGAAGAGGTCACCGTCCGGGACGACGCACAGGCGCTGGTCCCACGGGTCGTAGGTCGGCGTGAAGTGGTCGCTGACGAGGTCGGTCGAACCGAGCGACTTGGCCGCACCCTTGGACAACAACGACCTCATCACGGCAGGGCGCCGACGGCTCAGCTCGTAGACGCCCATGGTCCCGAGGACGTTCTTGTAGCGAGCAGCCGTCCCCGCGGCCTTCGTCGGGAGCACCCGCTGGAGCACGTCGCGGGCCCGGTCGCGGCGGGGCAGGGACGCGATCCACGTCGGCGTCCGTTGGAGCATCGTCACATCGGCACCGGCCTCGGCGAGCGAGGGCACGAGCGTCACCGCCGTGGCGCCTGACCCGATGACGACGACCGTGCGCCCCGAGACGTCGAGGTCGTCCGGCCAGAACTGCGGGTGCACGACGTCGCCCTCGAACGCGGCGAGGCCGGGCAGCTGCGCGTCGTGGGGCCGGTCGTAGTCGTAGTAGCCGCTGCAGAGGTAGAGGAATCCGCACGTCAGCTGCTCGCGCCCGCCGCCCCTGCGCTCGACCGTGACCGTCCAGCGCGCGTCCTCGCTCGACCAGTCGGCCGCGACGACCCGGTGGCCCAGACGGATCCGCTCCGCGATCCCGTGCTTCTCCGCCGTCCGGCGCAGGTAGTCGAGGATCTTCGGGCCGTCGGCGATGGCGTCGGGGTCGGTCCACGGCTCGAAGGGGAAGCCGAGCGTCATCATGTCCGAGTCGGACCGGACGCCCGGGTAGCGGAAGAGGTCCCACGTGCCACCGAGCGAGTCCCGAGCCTCGAGGATCGCCCACGAGCGGGACGGGCTCATCGTCGACAGGCGGTAGCCGGCGCCGATGCCGGACAGGCCGGCTCCGACGACGAGGACGTCCAGGTGCTCGAGATCGCTCACCTGGCCATTCTCACCCACTGTGACGCAGGCCGCGCGATCGGCTACCGGACGGTAACCAGCGGCTACCCTCGGGCGGGTGACGACGGCATACCCCCACCTGCTCGAACCCCTCGACCTCGGCTTCACGACGCTGCGCAACCGCGTGGTCATGGGCTCGATGCACACCGGCCTCGAGGACCGCGCCAAGGACTTCGACCGCCTCGCGGCCTACTACGCCGAGCGCGCCCGCGGCGGCGTCGGCCTCATCGTCACGGGCGGCTTCGCGCCCAACCTCGCCGGCGCGCTCTACCCGGGTGGCTCCGTCCTCGTCACGAGCCGGCAGGCCCGCCGCCACCGGGTCATCACGAACGCCGTGCACCGCGAGGGCGGCACGATCGCCCTCCAGATCCTGCACGCCGGCCGCTACGCCTACCACCCGCTCGCCGTGTCGGCGTCGGCGCTCAAGTCGCCGATCTCGTCCTTCTCGCCCCGCGCGCTGACCTCGCGCGGCATCCGCAGCACCGTCGACGCGTACGCCCGCTGCGCCCGCCTGGCCCGCGAGGCCGGCTACGACGGCGTCGAGATCATGGGCTCGGAGGGCTACCTGCTCAACCAGTTCCTCGCGCCACGCACCAACCAGCGCACCGACGCGTGGGGCGGCTCGCCGGAGAACCGGCGCCGGCTGCCCGTCGAGGTCGTCCGCGCCGTCCGCGAGGCAGCCGGGGCCGACTTCGTCATCGTCTACCGCCTCTCGATGCTCGACCTCGTGCCCGACGGGCAGTCGTGGGACGAGGTGGTCGCACTCGCCCACGAGGTCGAGGCGGCCGGCGCGACGATCATCAACACGGGCATCGGCTGGCACGAGGCCCGCGTCCCCACGATCGTCACGTCGGTGCCGCGCGGCGCCTTCACCCGCGTCACCGCGAAGCTGCGCCCCGAGGTCACCGTCCCCGTCGTCACGTCCAACCGCATCTCGATGCCCGACCTCGCCGAGCGGGTCATCGCCGACGGCAGCGCCGACCTCGTCTCGATGGCGCGCCCCTTCCTCGCCGACCCCGACTGGGTGTCCAAGGCCGCAGGCGACCGGGCCGACGAGATCAACACGTGCATCGCCTGCAACCAGGCCTGTCTCGACCACACCTTCGCCAAGATGACGGCGACCTGCCTCGTCAACCCGCGCGCCGTCCGCGAGACGACCCTCGTGCTCGCCCCGAGCCGACGCAGCAAGCACGTCGCCGTCGTCGGCGCAGGTCCTGCCGGCCTCGCGACCGCGGTCGCGCTGACCGAGCGCGGCCACCGGGTCGAGCTCTTCGAGGCGGCCGACGACCTCGGCGGCCAGTTCGCCATCGCCATGCGGATCCCCGGCAAGGAGGAGTTCGCCGAGACGATCCGCTACTACCGGAGGCGACTCGAGCTGAGCGGCGTCAAGGTCCACCTCGGTCGCCGCGCCGACGTCGAGGACCTCACCGACTTCGACGAGGTCGTCGTCGCCACCGGGGTGGAGCCCCGCGTGCCCGACGTCCCGGGCGTCGACCACCCGACGGTCGTGACGTATGCCGCCGCCGTCCGCGGCGAGGCACCGCTGGGTCAGCGCGTGGCCGTCATGGGCGCGGGCGGGATCGGCGTCGACGTCAGCGAGTTCCTCACCCACGTCGAGTCGCCGATGACGATCGAGCAGTGGATGGCCGAGTGGGGCGTCGGCGAGCCCGACGCCTCCCGTGGCGGCCTCGTCGAGGCGCACCCGTCACCCTCGCCGCGGGAGGTGCACCTGCTCCAGCGCAAGGCCACCCCCATCGGCAGGGGCCTCGGCAAGACGACCGGCTGGGTGCACCGGGCGGCCCTGAAGGCCAAGGGAGTCCATCACCACGTCGACGTCAACTACGAGCGCATCGACGACGAGGGACTCCACATCACCCACGGCGAGGACCACTCCGACCCGCAGCTTCTCGCCGTCGACACGATCGTGCTCTGCACCGGCCAGGAGTCCGTCAACACGCTAGGTCCCGCGCTCGCCGCCGCCGGGGTCAAGGTGCACGTCATCGGCGGCGCCGACGTCGCGGCCGAGCTCGACGCCAAGCGCGCCATCCGCCAGGGCACCGAGCTCGCGGCGACGATCTAGGCCGCGGGAGGCGTGTCCTCGGCCGTACCATCGCGGCATGGGCGCATCCGACGTGCTCACCCTTCCCCGGACCGGCCTCAGCGGGGCCGTCGTCCGCATCGTCGAGCGCCTCGCCGAGATCGGCGCCCGGCCCGACCGGTCCCAGGACGAGCGTCTGCGCCAGGGCATGTTGATCTTCGCGTCGGTGCTCATCGCCCTCATCTCCTTCATCTGGGTCGGCACCTACCTCGCCTACGGCCACCCGCTGTCGGCCGCGATCCCGGCCGCGTACCAGGTGATCACCGTGGTGGGGCTGCTCGTCCTCTCGCGCACCGGCAGGTTCGCCGTGTTCCGCACGACGCAGCTCATGGCCTTCCTCGTCCTCCCGTGCCTGCTCCAGGCGTCGCTCGGCGGCTTCATCGCCTCGAGCGGGATGGTCCTGTGGGCGATCTTCGTGCCGCTCGCCGCGCTGGCGCTGCTCGGGGTGCGGCGCTCGGTCGGCTGGCTCGTGGCCTTCTTCGTCGCGCTCGTGACGCTGGCCCTGCTCGACCCCCGCCTCTCGGCGCACCCGGCGGCCCTGCCGACCGGTTTCGTCGTCACCTTCTTCGTGCTCAACGTCATGGGGGTGACCGTCAGCGCCTACGCGATGCTCGGCTACTTCGTCGAGCAGCGCGAGCGGGCCCGCATCGCCCTCGAGGCCGAGCAGGCGAGGTCCGAGCGCCTGCTGCTCAACGTGTTGCCGGCCCCCATCGCCGAACGTCTCAAGCGCGGCCCCGGCACGATCGCGGAGCACTACGAGGCCGTCACCGTGCTCTTCGCCGACCTCGTCGGCTTCACCGAGCGGACCCAGGTCATGCCCGCCGACGAGCTCGTCGCGCTCCTCGACCGCATCTTCTCGGCCTTCGACCGCGAGGCCGACGCGCAGCAGGTCGAGAAGATCAAGACCATCGGCGACGCCTACATGGTCGCCGGCGGTCTGCCGGAGCGGCGGCCCGACCACGTGCAGGCGGTGGCCCGGGTGGCGCTCGCGATGCGCGAGGAGATCGCGTCGATCGCGCGTGAACCGGGTTGCGAGTGGCTCGCCGTGCGCATCGGCGTCGACACGGGACCCGCCGTCGCAGGGGTCATCGGGCGGCGGAAGTTCATCTACGACCTCTGGGGCGACACCGTCAACACGGCGAGCCGGATGGAGTCCCACGGGCTGCCGGGGCAGATCCACGTGACCGACCGCGTCGCCGCTGCACTCGGACCCGGGTTCACGCTCCGCCCTCGCGGGACGATCCTCGTCAAGAGCAAGGGCCCGATGAGCACCTACCTGCTCGACGCCGCGGGAGGCGTGACCGCGTGACACACGAAGTGTCCGTCCCGTGGGCTCGGAAGCGTGGGCGTTCGGCCTCAGCGGACCTCGATGTGTCCTGACGGCCCGGCGCCCCTGAGGTAGGTGTCGACGAGTCGCGCGGCGTCGCCGGCGCCGTCCTCGGCCCGGACCCGCTCACCGAGGGCGTATGCCGCCGCGCGGGCTCCCGGGGAAAGCGCGACCTCGAGCGCCCGCTCGAGCCGAGCCGCCGTCAGGTCCTTGCGGGCGATCGGCGGTGCGGCGACCCCGAGGTCGGCCATCCGGCGGCCCCAGTAGGGCTGGTCGGCGGCGTGCGGCACCACGACCTGCGGCACCCCGGCCCGGACCGCAGCGGCGGTCGTGCCCGCTCCCCCGTGGTGGACGACGACGGCGCACCGTGGAAAGAGCAGGTCGTGCGGTGCGGCGCCGATCCCGATCGTCGTTGCGGTCGTGCCGACCGACAGTCCGGCAAGACCCTCGCTGACGACACCACGCAGCCCGAGACGGCCGAGCACCCGGCCCGCATCACGCACGACACGCTCCGGGTCGGGCGTCGGCATCGAGCCGAAACCGACGAAGACCGGGCCGGGCCCGTCGTCGAGGAACGCCGCCAGAGCCGGGTCGAGCGGGCCAACGCCGACGTCGTCGCGCACCCAGTAGCCGGTCTGCCGCAGCGCCGGGGGCCAGTCCGCGGCCGGCGGGACGACGTGCGGGCTCGCGGCCAGCAGCGTCGGCGTGCACTCCGCAGCGGCCGTGTAGTGACGGAACCGCTGTCGTGGCAGGCCTCGTCGCGCACGGACGAGGTCACCGGCAGGGCGGAAGAGGTCGAGCGCGACCCGGCCCGCGAGGGTGCTCCATGCGTCGTTGACCCACGACGTCGCGCGGGGGCGCAGGGACAGTGCGACCGAGTCACCGTGCGAGCTCGGCCAGACCGGCGCGAAGACGGCGTAGAGGTGCGGCTTGGTCGGACGGCCACCTCGGCCGTCAGGAGTGAGCAGCGCGTCGACGAGGTCGAAGGTCAGCGCCCCCGACAGCACGGCGTCAGCAGCGTCGACGAGCCGCGCGACGTCCGCGGCCAGCGCCGAGGCGGTGTCGGCCATGACCCGCCGCATGAGCCGGGCCTCACGCACCTGCGTCCGCGCCGACCCGCGCAGCGCGTCACGCCCCAACCCCTCGCGCAGCGGCCCCTCGAGGTCGAACGACAACGGCTCGAACTCGACGCCGCTGCCCGCCACGACGTGAACGAGGTCGGCCGGCGCAGCGAGCGACACGGCATACCCCATCCGCCGGAGGCGCTGCCCGAGCGCGACGAGCGGCTGGACGTCACCACGGGATCCCATGCCCATCAAGAGGATCCGCACGTCAGTCGCCGTCAGTCCTCGTCGAGCTGCGCGCGGACGCGCGGCACGACCTCCTCGGCGTAGAGGCGGATGCACTCCATCCGCTGGTCGTGCGGGAGCGTGCCGAACGAGTACTTCAGCTGGAAGCGGGAGAGGCCGAGCACGCGGACGGTGTCGACGATCTTGGCGGCCACGGTGTCGGGCGACCCGCAGTAGACGGCTCCCTCGGGGCCGAGCTGCTGGAGGGCCTGGTCCTTGCCCATGGGCGCCCAGCGACGCTCGCGGCCCAGCTTGTTCATGTAGGGCAGGAAGTGCGGCATGAAGTCGTCACGCGCCTGCTCGTCGGTGGCGGCCACGTAGCCGGGCGAGTGCACCCCGATCGGCAGCTCGGGCCTGCCCATCTCGGACAGCGCGCGCCGGTAGAGGTCGGCGAGCGGTGCGAACTGGCGCGCGGAGCCGCCGATGATGGCGATGACGACGGGGAAGCCGTAGTGCGCGGCGCGGACGACCGACTGCGGGGTGCCGCCGACGCCGACCCACACGGGCAGGTGGCCGGACTCCGTCGCGGGCATGACCTTCTCGACCTGGACGGGCGGGCGGATCGAACCCTCCCAGCGGATCGGCTGCTCGGCCACGACGGCCGCGAGCAGGTCGAGCTTCTCCTCGAAGAGCGTCTCGTAGTCGCCGAGGTCGAGACCGAAGAGCGGGAACGACTCGATGAACGAGCCTCTGCCGACAGTGATCTCGGCACGGCCACGGCTGATCGCGTCGACGGTGGAGAAGCGCTGGAAGACGCGGATCGGGTCGTCGCTGGACAGGACCGTCACCGACGTGCCGAGGCGGATGTGCTCGGTGCGCCCCGCGAGGCCGGCGAGCAGCACGTCGGGCGCGCTCACGGCGTAGTCGTCGCGGTGGTGCTCGCCCACGCCGAAGAAGTCGAGGCCGAGCCGGTCGGCGAGCTCACCCTCGGCCAGGACCTCCCGGATCACCGTGGCGGGGTGGAGCGGGGCACCGTCGGGGCCGTTAGCGATGTCGCCGAACGTGTCGAGGCCGAGTTCGAGGCTCATGCGCCCATCGTAGGTATGCCGCCCACCTGCCACGTGCGCCCGGCGTCGGGGTCCCAGCGGCGGACCGACTCGATCGTGCCGTCGAGGGGGCGGGCGCGGCCGAGGACGGCGAGCGACTCCCCGACCTGGCGCGAGCCGAGCCCGCGGGCGATGGTGACGTGCGGGGTCCAGCGGCCCGGACGCACCTGGTCGGGCACGTCGGGCGCCCCGACCGTCGCAGCCGCGAGCGACCGCTGGAGGTCGAGCAGCTCGGGTGTCGGGACGACGAGGCGGGCGAGGACGTAGCGACGGGAGCCCATGACGAGGAGCGACCCCAGGCGGATCGGCACGGGCCGCATCGTCTCGAGAACGCGGGCGATCCGGGCCTCGACGTAGTCGGGGACGACCCCGGCGAGCGCCAGGGTGAGGTGCGGCGCGTTCGTCGCACCCTGGTGCTGCGACTGGCTCGGCAGTCCCGCCGCGGCCAGGGCCGCCCACTCACGCCGGACCTCCGTGTCGGAGGTGGCGTCGAGCAGGCCCTCGACCGCGTGCAGGGGCATGGTCAGGCGACCTGCTGCGAGTCACGCCGGCCGGTGAGGCCGAGGTGGTCTGCGACGAAGTCGCGCACGGCCGCCGTGTGATCGTCCCGGCGACCGTCACCGACCGGCACCACGAGCGTCGGCACGTCGAGGCCGGCGACGACGACGAGGTCGAGCTCGCGCCGCTGGCCCTGCCGGCTCGACCCGATCTCACGGTCGTCGTCGAGGTAGACGACGACCGGTTGGTGCGCGCGCACGGCGTCGACGAGACGGCGCACGAGGGCGACGTCGGGCGACCGCAGCAGGGCGGACTCCCAGACGTGGACGCCACCGGGTCCGTTCGCTCCGAAGCGGGCCCACGCCTCGGCGACGAGGGAGGCGGTGAGCTCGGCGGGGACCCGCGCCCGGCCCGCGACCTCGCGGACCCGCGCGCGCAGCGGCTCGGGCAGGGCCGCCTGCGACGCGGGCCGCACGACCCAGGCGTCCCCGTGCTGCTCGGCGGCGCCGAGCAGGGCCCGGGAGGTATCGGTCGACTCGGCCGCGAGTGCGAGGAGCTGCGCGGTGTCGAGCACGACGACGTGGTCGACGTCGACGGGGTGATCGGCCTGCCCCTCGGCCCGGTGCTCGACGGCGACGTGCTCGCCGACCAGCCATTCGACGATGTCCTCGGCGATCGAGGTTCGGCCCGACCCGGGGCGCCCCTCGACCATGACGAGCCCGTTCACGTCAGCCACCCAGCAGCTCCTCGCCGGCGCTCGCCCCGGCATCACGTGCCGTCGGTTGCCGGCAGGGAAGTGTATGTCAGGGGACATTTCGACCTCAGGGCTCCCGGGGGTCGAGCCGCGCGAGGAGGGCCGCGAGCGACGTGCGTTCGCGGTCGCTCAGTGACCCGAAGAAGTCGGCCGCGCCCTCGCGCCGTGCCTCGTCGACCTCGGCGAGGACCGACTCCCCCACCGCGGTGAGGGCCACGGTCATGGCGCGGCGGTCGTCGGGGTCGGGGCTGCGGTGGACGAGGCCCCGCGACTCGAGCCGGTCGACGACGTCGGTGGCCGAGCGCGGCGCGATGCGCAGGTGGTCGGCGACGACGCCGAGACGCGTGGGCCCGTGGTGCCCGATGACGCGCAACGCACGGGCGTCGTGGGGCGACAGGTCGGACCCGAGCCCGGTGGCCCAGCGCCGCCGCAGCGCCCGCGCCGCGCCCATGAGCAGCTCGTCGAGGGAGGGCTCGTCGGCGTCACGCATGGGGAGCAGCATACGGCGTGGTTTGTAGATTGACCTCATAGTGAGGTAACCTCAGCATCATGAACTGGAGTCCACAGATGGAGTGACCGCATGACCGACACCACCACCACCCTCGGGCCGACCCACCGCGGCGGCCGCCAGCCCGGGAAGATCGACCCGCAGGACCGCGCCCAGCTCGCCGAGTCCCCCGTCTCCCTGCGACGGGTCGCCGGTCTCTTCCGCCCCCACACCCGCACCGTCGCCGTCGTCACCGCGATCATCGTGGCGATCTCGGTCGTCTCGATGGCCCAGCCCTTCCTGCTGCGTGCCGTCATCGACGACGCCCTCCCCCACCAGGACGTCCGCCTCCTGCTGTGGGCCGTCGGCGGCATGCTCGCCGTCACCGTCGTGAGCCAGCTGCTCGGCGTCGTCCAGACGTGGCTCACCACCTCCGTCGGCCAGCGCGTCATGCACGGGCTGCGCACCGACGTCTTCCGCCACCTGCAGCGCCAGTCCGTCGCCTTCTTCACCCGCACCCGCAGCGGCGAGGTGCAGTCGCGCCTCACCCACGACATCAGCGGCCTGCAGTCGGTCATCACGTCGACGGCGACGTCGATCGCGAGCAACCTCACGACCGCCGTCGCGACGGCCATCGCCATGGTGGCCCTGAGCCCGCGCCTCTCGCTGCTCTCCCTGCTCGTCATCCCGCCGGCCGTCCTCATGACCCGCAAGGTCGCCCTGCTGCGCCGCGACATCACCGCCCAGCGCCAGCGTCGTCTCGCCGACCTGCACAGCCAGGTCGAGGAGGGCCTCACCGTCAGCGGCGCCACCCTCGTCAAGACGCTCGGCGCCGGGGAGGCCACGGCCGACCGCTTCGCCGAGACGTCCACCGACCTCATCGACCTCGAGCTGCGCTCGCAGCTCGCCGGCCGCTGGCGGATGGCAACGATGCAGATCATCTTCGCCGCGATCCCCGCGCTCATCTACCTCGCCGCCGGACTGCCCGCGACCTCGGGCGGCATGACCATCGGCACGCTCATCGCCTTCACGACCCTGCAGGCCGGCATCTTCCGACCGCTCATGGGACTGCTCGACGTCGGAGCCCAGTGGGTCACCTCGATGGCGCTCTTCAGCCGCATCTTCGGCTACCTCGACCTGCCCGTCGAGGTCGCGCCTCCCGCCGATCCCGTTGCGGTGCAGCACGACCGGCTGCGCGGCGAGGTGCGCTTCGAGGGCGTCACCTTCAGCCACGACGCCACGGCCTCCCCCACCGAGAGGGCGTATGCCGTCTCCGACGTCACGCTCCACGTGCCCGCGGGCACGACGCTGGCCCTCGTCGGTGAGACCGGCTCGGGCAAGTCGAGCCTCGCCGGTCTCCTCGCGCGGCTGCACGACCCGCAGTCCGGGCGCGTGACGATCGACGGCGTCGACCTGCGCGACCTCGACCCTGCAGACCTCGCCCGGATCGTCGGCGTCGTCTCGCAGGACACGTACCTCGTGCACGCCTCGATCCGCGACAACCTCCTGCTCGCCGCCCCCGGCGCCACCGACGACGCGCTGTGGCAGTCCCTCGCCGCGGCCCAGGTCGCACCCCTCGTCGCGAGCCTTCCCGACGGCCTCGACACCGTCGTCGGGGCCCGCGGCCACCGCTTCTCCGGAGGGGAGAAGCAGCGCCTCGCCATCGCCCGCACGCTCCTGCGCAACCCGCGCGTCCTCGTGCTCGACGAGGCGACGAGCGCCCTGGACAACGAGACCGAGCGCGAGCTGCAGGCCGCGATCGACCGGCTCATGGCCGGCCGCACGACCCTGACCATCGCGCACCGCCTGTCGACGATCCGCGACGCCGAGCAGATCGCCGTGCTCGACCACGGTCGGGTCGCCGAGCTCGGCGACCACGACGACCTGATGGCCCGCGGCGGCCGCTACACCCGGCTCGTGCAGGCCCGCGAGGGCTCAGCCCGTGAGGCGCTCGCGGCCTGACCCCGGGCGGAGGGCACGACCCGACGAAGGTCGACAGGGCGGCATACCTCGGTCGGATGCCGCCCTCCGGCACCGGTGTGGCACCGTGGGGCCGTGGAACCCCTCGACGTGCCCGTCGCCCCCGGTGCCGTGCTCCGCGAACCCGCGCACCGGGTCTCGCGCCGTGCCGTCCTCATGTGGACGCTGCAGGCCCTCGTCGTCCTCGCCCTCCTGCTCGCGGGGCAGGTCGTCTGGTGGCTCGTCGACGACGCCCCGTCGCGCACCCCGCACTGGGTCGTCGGAGCCGCGTGGCTCGTCGCCGGCGCCGCGTACGCCGTCGCGATGCCGCAGTGGCGCTACCGCGTGCACCGGTGGGAGGCGACCCCCCGCGCGATCTACACGCAGAGCGGCTGGCTGTGGCAGGAGCGTCGCATCGCGCCGCTAAGCCGCGTGCAGACCGTCGACCTCGAACGCGGTCCCGTCGCCCAGCTGCTCGGCCTGGCCGCCGTGACGATCACGACGGCGTCCGCCGCGGGGCCCGTCACCATCCACGGTCTCGACCTGCCCGTCGCCCACGAGCTCGTCGACGCGCTGACGGCGGCGGCCGTGGCCGAGACGGGCGACGCGACGTGACCGAGGACGCGGAGGGCTGGCGCCGGCTCGACGCCCGGATGCTCCTCGTCCACCCCCTCGAGACGCTGATCCGTTTCCTGCCCGCACTGCTCGCGCTCGTCGTCTTCCGGGCGGGCTCCGAGGACAACGACCGGTGGGAGCTGTATGCCGTCCCGCTTATCGTCGCGTTCGGCGTGCTGCGGTGGGTCACGACCCGCTACCGCATCGCCGACGGCCAGATCGAGCTGCGGCGCGGCCTCTTCACGAAGCAGACGACGACGGCGCGCCTCGACAAGGTGCGCACCATCGACCTGACGGCGCGGGTCTACCACCGCGTCCTCGGTCTGGCCAAGGTCGAGATCTCGACCGCCGGCGGCCAGCACGACCGGCTCGTCCTCGACTCGCTGGGTGTCGACGCGGGTCGTCGCCTGCGGGCCGAGCTGCTGCACCGCGTCGACCCTGCTGTGACCGGTCTGCCCGCGCCGACCGGCGCGCCGGTGGCCGTCGACGAGGTGCCCGACGACGCACCACCGCCCGTCGACGACGAGGTGCTCGTGCGCCTCGACCCGTCATGGATCCGCTATGCGCCGCTCACCGTGACGGGGCTCGCGAGCGCCGCGGCGATCGTCGGCTTCGCATCGCAGGGCTTCTCGCGCTTCTCGCAGGAGCGGTCGGTCTTCCGCGACGGCGCGTCCTTCGTGTCGCGTCTGGCCTGGTGGGTCGACGTGCTGCTCCTGCTCGGTGTCGTGTCGCTCCTCGCGGTCGGCGCCTACGTCCTGACCTTCTGGGGCTTCCGGCTGACCCGCAACCGGCTCGGCACCCTGCACACGCGCCGCGGCCTGCTGACGAACCGGGAGACGAGCATCGACGCCGCCCGGGTCCGCGGCGTCCGGCTCGACGAGCCGCTCGGGCTCCGTCTGGCCGGGGCCAGCCGGCTCAAGGTGGTCACGTCGGGCCTGCTCCGCGAGCAGGGCGGCTCCGACTGGCTGTGCCCGCCCGCGCCGGCCGGCGTCGTGACGCCCCTCGCGCTGCGCATCCGCCCCGACGAGGCCGCGGTGTCAGGGCCGCTCACGCCACACGGCCCCGCCGCCCGGCGCCGTCGCCTGACGCGCGCCGTCGTGCCGGCGCTCCTCGTCGCCGCGCTCCTCGTCGTGGCACGGCTGCTGTGGGACTGGCACGGCTCACTGCTCGTCCTCGTGCCACTCCTGCTCGTCGGCGCCGTCGCCCTGGGCCGCGACCGTTACCGCGCGCTGGGGCACGCCGTGACCCCCGACCACCTCGTGACGCGACACGGCTCGCTCGACCGGCAGCGCGTCGTGCTCGACCGCGCCGGCATCATCGGCTGGAAGGTCGAGCAGTCCTTCTTCCAGCGACGCGTCGGCGTCGCGACACTCGTCGCCACCACTGCTGCCGGAGCCCAGCACTACGACGTCGTCGACCTCCCCGTCGAGATGGCGTATGCCGTCCTGGCCCAGGTCAGCCCCGACCTGGTCGCCGAGTTCGCCTGACACCGAAGGGCCGTCACGTGGCCCCTCGGATGGACTCATGGTCACGGCTCCGGGCCACCGTGGTGGCCCGCTCGGGTCAGGTGGGTTCGCACACTCATCCCGGTGCGCGTCGGCAGCGGGACACTGGGCATCCGGGCGGGCCCTGCCGGACGCCCACGACCCACACGACCGCGGCCGACACGGCGGACGCGGCGCAACGACCTGAACCCAGGGGGATCCGCGAAATGACCTACGCCTGGCTCTTCTTCGCGGCCACGTGCGCGCTCGCGCTCGTCATGACGGCCGCGGTGTGGCGCCCGACCGCGGGGCAGGCTGCGCTGCTGCTCACCGGCCCCGTCGCAACCGTCGCCGCCCTGGTCGGACCTGCCTGGGGTGGCCTCGGCCTCCTGGGCGTCGTGGTCGTCCCGTTCGGGTACCTGCTCGTTCCGTCGGTCCTGCCGTGGTCCAGGCCGTGGGCCAGGTGGGCGGTCCCGGCGACCGTTCTCGCCGCCTGCGCCGTACTCGCGGCACCGTCACGTTTCGCTGGCCCGATGTCGCTGTTCGCGCTGCCCTTCGGCTTCGCTCTCGTCGCGCTGGTCCGCGCGCTCTTCCAGCTCCACCGACCCGCAGGACCCACGGCCTCGGGATCTGGCACGGTCGGTGGCAACCTCGCCGCTGGGCGAGCGGTCGTCGTGGTCGCCGCGCTCCAAGGGGCTGCCGCACTCCTGGCGGGAGCTGTCATCGCCGCCGTCCTGCTCGGCCCGAACGCGAACACCGGCGGCACGAGCGGCTTCGCTGGGCTCGGGACGGCCCTGGCCCTGCTGGTCGCCGGATTCGGCGTCACGGTCGCGGCCCTGTTCTTCGGTGTGGCCGTCGGTCTGCACCGTAGGTACCGCGACTTCCGATATGTCTTCACGGCCGTTCAGATCGCGGCTCTCGCGCTGTGCGTGTGGGCCGTGCACGGCGGCTGGGTCTGGGCTGCCGCCGCGTGGGTGGCAGCCACCGTCGCCCTCACCTACCTCGGCGCCGGCGTGGACTCCGGGGATCGAGTCGAGCCCACCACCGCCCGCTGACGTCCAGCGGCAACGCGCCGCGGTTCGGGAGCAGATCCGGCTCGCGCTACTCGCCCGTCTGCCAGATGGGGCCCTCGTCGGTCCATGTGACGCCCTTGTTGCGGCAGAGGCAGAACGGGTGACCGACGGGGTCGGTGTAGACGCGCCAGCCGAAGCCGTCGGGGCCGATGGAGTCCTGGTGCAGGGTCGCGCCCAGGGCCACGACACGGCGATGCTCGGCCTCGATGTCATCGACCTCGAAGTCGAGATGGAACTGCTTGGGGTGGTCACCGTCCGGCCACTGTGGGGCGCGGTAGTCCTCGACCGGCGTGAAGGCCAGCTCGATCTCACCGAGCTGGATGCCGGCCCAGTTGTCGTGGCTGCCCGCCTTGACGGGGAGACCCGTCACCTCCGAATAGAAGGCCCCCAGCATCATCGCGTCCGGGCAGTCGATGATGACATCGGTCAGTCGTAGCACCCGGAGATCGTGTCACACGGCCCATCGACCGCAGTCCGGGCCGGCCGGCATCAGGCGCGGTCGTGGAGGGTGACGTGGTAGCCGTCGGGGTCCGCGAAGGTGAAGGTCCGACCGAACGGACCGTCGATCGGCGCGGAGACGATGGTGTGACCGTCTGCGGCCAGGGCGTCGTGGATGGCCTGGACGTCCGTGGCGTGGAGCCAGATCGCGGCACCGATGCCCGGCTGGGCGGCTGATGCGAGATCGGTGCCGGTCACCACGTCGCGCAACGCGAAGGCGATCGGCGTCGTCTCGAAGACGATGGCATGCGGAGGCCCGGCCTGGGACCGCACGAGACCGAGGTACTGCTCGTAGAACGCCCGGGAGGCGTCGAGGTCGGTTGCCTGGAGCGAGATGAAGTCGGGACCGGTGACAGGCACGATGGCCTCCTTGGGATTCGTGTCAGTTATCTGACACGAAGGACTGTATGTCAGAATACTGACATGAGTCAAGACGATGTCGGCGTCGACCTCGAGACGTCCCTGGGCTACCTGCTGAAGGAGGCGTCGAGCGCCCTGCGCGCCGCCATGGAGGACGTGCTGCGGCCGCTCGGGATGACGGTGACCCACTACTCGTGCCTCGAGCTGCTGGCACAGCGACCGGGCCTGTCGAACTCCGAGCTGGCGCGTGGGGCCTTCGTGACCCGGCAGTCGATGAACGTGCTGCTCCAGGCCCTCGAACGAGACGGCTTCGTGACGCGCCCCGCAGAGGCACCGGTCGGGAAGGCCCTTCCGACCCGGCTGACACCCCGCGGCCGACGGAGCCTGGCGACGGCGAGCGCGGCGGTCCGGTCCGTCGAGGTCAGGATGCTGGCCGGCCTGACCGAGGCCGAGCAGAATGACGCCTTCCGCATCCTGCGCGGCATGGTTCTCTCGCTGCGCGACAGCCCCGGCCCCACCGACCGCAGCTAGAACTGCTCGAGGATCCGGGCGATGGCGGCATACCCCTTCTCGCGGGCGTGCTCGAGCGCGGTGACGCCGTCCTTGTCGGCGATCGACCGGTCGGCGCCGGCATCGAGGAGGAGGCGCACGATCTGCTGGTGTCGCTCGCCGCCGTCGCCGAGGATCACGGCCTCGAGCAGGGCCGTCCAGCCGAGGTCGTTGACGTGGTTCACGTCGATGCCGGTCTGCACGACGCGACGCACGTAGTCGACGTGCCCGCGCTCGCTCGCCGGGATGACCGAGACCCCGCCGAAGCGGTTGCGGACCGTGAGGTCGGGACCGGCGGGCAGCAGCGTCTCGAGCATCGCGACGCTGCCGGTCACCCCGGTGACGAGCCACGGGGTGTCGTGGCGATCGTCGAGCGCGTCGGGGTCTGCACCCATCGCGACGAGCACCCTTGCGGCGTCGACATGGTCGCCGGTGACGGCGAGGAGCAACGGGGTCCGCCGCTTCGCGTCGCGGGCCTCGATGTCGGCTCCGGCGCGCAGGGCCAGCGACACGGCGTCTGCGTCGCCGCGCTGAGCGGCCGAGAGGAGTGCCGCATCAGGGTCGTCCACACGGTCGGCCGTGGTTGCAGTCACGAGAACTCCTGTCAGTCGGTCGAATCCGCGCTCACGGGCCATCCGGAGCGGGGTGAGCCCCTCGTCGCGCGAGGGTCGGGTCAGCTGGACACCGCCGGCGACGAGCACGCGCACGGTGTCGACGTAGGAGGTCGTGTCGCGTCCGAGCCACACGGCCTCGTGGATCGCCTGGTAGCCGATCCGGTTGACGTGGTCGCGGTCGATCCCGGCGCGGAGCAGCTCGCCGACGACGAGCGCGTGCCCGCGCTCGGCCGCCCGGATGAGGCCGGTGCCGTTCCAGCTGTCCTTGTCGTCGACGCGGGCGCCGTGGGCGAGTGCGAGGCGCAGCAGCCCGAGGTGGCCCTCGCTCGTCGCGACGAGGTATGCCGACTGCTGGGTCTCGTCCTTGGCGTTGACGTCCGCACCCCGGCCGACGAGAGCTCTCGCGCGCGGCAGGTCGTCCTTCCACGCCGCATCCCGCAGCGCAGCGTCGAGCCGCACCTGCTCGGCCGCCGACGGCGTCGCCATCCTGGCTCCTCCCGTGCTGGCCTCTCCCCCCTCGAGTGGCCTCGTCGTCACAGCAGACCCTCCCGTGGGCGTCTCGGCCCCGTCGAGTGGCTCCGTCGCCACACCCGTCGTTGTGGCAGGCGTGGCCGGTGGGGTCACCGTGGTGGCGGCGGGGCGACTCGAGGTGCAGGCGGCGAGGACGGTCGCCACGGCCAGACCGGCGGCCACCGCGACCGTGGCGCTCGTCCTGCTGCCCCGTCGCATGGTCCTCATCGTGCCAGCGGATCGGTGACGACCTCGTACGGCCCGGACGCGACCTGCTCGTCGAACTTGCTGTCGACGAAGAGCGTCCTGCCCCGGAGCACCTTGGCCGTCGTCAGCACCCGCTCGGGGTCGGTGGCGACCTGGGACACGAGCCGGGCGGCCCGGCCGTCGGCCCGCAGCTCGAGCGTGGCGAGCATCCGTGCGAAGTTGCGCACCACGGTGAGCCGCGACCCCTGCCGTACGAGGCCGTCGGCGTCGGTGAGCGACGCCACGCCGGTCGCGACGGGCGACACCGCGGCCGTGCGCAGGTCGAAGCGCCACAGCAGACCGGCGTTGCCCTGGGCGACGACGAGGGCGGAGCGGTCGGCACTGACGACGATGCCGCCGAGGTTGAAGCCGGCCCGCTGCTCGACGGTGCCGGTCGCGTCGGCCCAGCGGGTCACTCCCCAGGCCGTCCCGCCGACCGCCACCCGGAAGACCTGCGGCGCGTTGGAGTTCGTGAAGTAGGCCGCCCCGTCGGGACCGATCGCGACGTCGTTGAGGAACACGTTCTCCCCCGGAGCACGGAGCGCGGCCAGCAGGCGGCCGTCCGGCGCGTACACCCAGAGGTCGGGCCGACCGGTGCCGATGCCGTTCGGGCCGCCGGCCACGTAGACCCGACCAGTCGCGTCGGTCGTGATCCCGCGGGCCGTGAACCGACCGTCGGTGCCGTCGCCGCCCAGCCACTGCTCGGTCTGGGCCGTGCCGGCCGAGCCTCGGTGGATCTCACCGCCCGTCACCTCGCTGACGTAGAAGACGCCGCGCCGCTCGTCCGCGCCGATGCCCTCGAACTTCGAGCCGCCGACGTCGCCGGTCAGCCGATAGGTGCCCGGCCGACCGTGGCCGGGCGGGTCGGCCTGTGCGGGCGCCGCCACCAGCAGGGGTACCGCGGCGAGGACGAGGACGACGGCGAGGCTGCGCTTCATGGTGGGTCTCCCGGTGTGAGGTGATCGTGAGGACGAGGGTCGTCGTGCGGTCCCCACCACCGTCGCCGATCCAGCCCACCCGCCGCGTCGGACAACCGGCCACACCGGACTAGCCGATCGGATGATGCCGGCGGCCCGCGCCGTCCCTAGGCTGCCGGTCATGGAAGAGGGCATCCTCGCGCCGGTGGCGCGACTCGACCGATGGCTCGACGCCGTCCTCGTCGTGCTCCTCGTGACGTGCTCGGCGCGCTACCTGCTGCGCCACGACCTCGACGGCACCGCGCTCCTCGTCCTCGCGGGTGCCACCCTCCTCGGCGCCGCCTACCTCACGCGTCGGCTCGTCGCCGACCGTGCCGCGTGGCCCTACGTGTGGATCGCGGTCGTCGTCGTGCTCTGGGTGGCGCTGACGCTCGTCGCCCCCTCGTTCGCGTGGACCGCCGTGCCCGTGGCCTTCGCCGTGCTCCAGGTGCTCCCCTTCGCGTATGCCGTCACGGTCGTCGTCGCCATGACAGCGGTCGTCAGCGTGGGATGGAGTCGCATCATCGACGAGGTGGACCCGACGGTCGTCGTCGGACCCGTCGGCATCGCGCTCGTCACCGTGCTGTCCTACCGAGCCCTCGAGCGGGAGGCCGGGACCCGGCAGGCCCTCATCGACGAGCTGACCGACGCGCAGGCCGATCTCGCTGCCGCCCAGCACCGCTCCGGTGCCCTCGCCGAGCGGACCCGCCTGTCGCGCGAGATCCACGACTCCGTCGGTCAGGGGCTCTCCAGCATCACCCTGCTCCTCGCCGCGGCCGAGCAGGACTGGGACCGAAGGCCGCTCGTCGCCCGCCAGCACGTCGTGGCTGCAGGGACGGCAGCCCGAGAGGGACTCGACGAGGTGCGCCGCGTCGTGCGCGACCTCGCCCCGGCGGACCTCGAGGACGACACGACAGGTGACGCCCTCCCGGCCGCGCTCGAACGCGCGGGCGCCACGGCTGCCTCCCACGGCCTCGACGTCAGGGTCCGCGTGCACGGCGACCCCGTCGCCGTGCCGGCCGACGTCGCCAGCGCGCTCGTCCGGTCCACCCGAGGAGCCCTGGCCAACGTCGTCGAGCACGCCCACGCCACCCGCGCCGACATCAGCCTGACCTACCTCTCCGACGAGGTGCTGCTCGACGTCCGGGACGACGGCCGCGGCTTCGACCCGACGCGACCCAACCGACCGGACGCGCGGGGGGACCGCGGGCGCGGGCTGGACGGCATACGCCATCGGGCCGATGACCTCGGGGGCAGCGCCGACGTCGAGAGCGCGCCCGGCGAGGGCACGACCGTGTCGGTCCGCTTCCCGATCACCGCAGGGGTCTCCCGTGGCTGACGGCACCGGCGCCGTGCGCGTCGTCCTCGTCGACGACCACCCGGTCGTCCGCGCGGGACTGCGCGCCCTCGTCGACGGCCAGGACGGCATCGAGGTCGTCGGTGAGGCGAGCGACCTGGCGGGCGCCGAGCGCGTCGTCGCCACCGAACGGCCCGACGTCGTGCTGATGGACCTCAACCTCGGGGACGGGCCGGGAGGGGCCGAGGTCACGGCGCGACTGCGCGCCCTGCCCGAGCCGCCGCACGTCCTCGTCCTCACGACCTACGACACGGAGGCCGACATCCTGCGGGCCCTCGACGCGGGCGCGCTCGGCTACCTGCTCAAGGATGCCCCGGCCGACCAACTCTTCGCCGGCATCCGGGCCACGGCCCGCGGCGAGACGGTGCTCGCCCCGTCGGTCGCGGCGCGGCTCGTGCGGCGCGCGGCCTCACCCGGGCCGGTCGTCACCGAGCGCGAGGTGGAGGTGCTCGAGCTGCTCTCGCGCGGGCTCGGAAACCGCGAGATGGCGCGCGAGCTGCTCGTCTCCGAGGCGACCGTGAAGTCCCACCTCAGCCACGTCTACACCAAGCTCGGCGTCGACACCCGCGCCGGGGCGGTGGCGGCAGCGATCGAGCGCCGCATCATCCGACCAGGCGGCTGAGCCGGCCGCAACCGCGCCACGGCGCACGTCCCAGCCTCGAAAGGGGTCCTGACTCGCCCGCAACCGCGCCACGGCGCGCCTTCGGCGCGAGCGGGGAGAGAACGGCGACGCCCCGGGCTCAGAGGCGCATCGAGGCGCCGACCTTGTCGGTCTGCTCGTCGACGCGGCCGCCGAGACCGTCCTCGACCTCGACGTCCTTCGCCTCGACCGGCTCCGCGACGGGGTCGGTCTGGACCATCTCGCCGACACCCTCGCCGGGCGCGGTCTCCTGGACCGTGAGCGAGAAGTCGTCACCGTGCTCGCTGACGCCCGCGACGACGGCGTGCTCGACGGCCGCGACGGCATACTGCCGACGGACGACCTGCGGGTCACGCGACAGGTCCTTCACGAGCGCGACCGCCAGCCCGATCATGATGACGAGGAAGGGCAGGGCCGCGACGATCGTGACGTTCTGGAGACCCGACAAGGCGTCCTCACCACCGATGAGCAGCATGATCGCGGCCACGGCGCCCGTGGCGGCGCCCCAGAAGATCACGGTCTTCTTCGACGGCTCGAGGGTGCCCTTCTCGGAGAGCGTGCCCATGACGATCGACGCGGCGTCGGCGCCCGAGACGAAGAAGATCGCGACGAGGAGCATGACGACGATCGCGGTCACGGTCGGCCAGGGCAGGTTGCCGAGCATCGCGAAGAGCGAGCCCTCGGGGGTCGACTGGCCGGCGATGTCCTGGCCGTGCTGCTGCTGGTCGATGCCGGCACCGCCGAAGATGGCGAACCAGATGAGCGAGACGACCGACGGCACGAGCAGGACGCCCGAGACGAACTGGCGGATCGTGCGGCCGCGCGAGATGCGGGCGATGAACATGCCGACGAACGGCGTCCAGCTGACCCACCAGGCCCAGTAGAAGATCGTCCAGCCGGCGAGCCAGTCCTTCATGCCGTCGCCGCCCGCGGCGTCGGTGCGGGCCGACATCATCGCGAGGTCCTTGAAGTAGGACCCGATGGTCGTCGGGACGAGGTTGAGGATGAAGACCGTCGGGCCGACGACGAAGACGAAGAACGCCAGGGCGAGGGCGAGCACCATGTTGATGTTCGAGAGCCACTGGATGCCCTTCTCGATGCCGGAGACGGCCGAGAGGATGAAGCAGACGGTCAGCACGGCGATGATGCCGATGAGCACGCCGTTGCCGACCTTGCCGATGCCGCCGACGATCTCGAGGCCGGAGCCGATCTGCAGGGCGCCGAGGCCGAGCGAGGTGGCGGAGCCGAAGAGCGTCGCGAAGATCGCGAAGATGTCGATGACCTTGCCGGCCGGCCCGTTGGCGCGCTTCTCGCCGAAGAGCGGGGCGAAGGCCGAGCTGATGAGCAGCGAGCGGCCCTTGCGGAAGACGCCGTACGCGACGGCCAGGCCGACGACCGCGTAGATGGCCCAGGGGTGCAGCGACCAGTGGAACATCGTCGTGGCCATCGCGGTCTGCACGGCCTCGGGGTTGCCTGCCGCGCCGGTGCCGGGCGGCGGCTTCACGAGGTGGGTCAGCGGCTCGGTGACGCCGTAGAACATCAGCCCGATGCCCATGCCGGCGGAGAACATCATCGCCACCCACGACGACGTCCGGAACTCGGGAGCCTCGCCGTCACCGCCGAGCGGGATGTTGCCGTACTTGCTCGCCGCCAGCCAGATGACGAAGACGACGAAGCCGGAGGCGACGAGCGAGAAGAGCCAGCCGGTGTTGTGCACGACGAAGTCGAGGCCGGCGGACGCGCTCGTGCTGAGGCTCTCGGTGCTGAGCGCGCCCCAGAGGACGAAGGCGATCGCCACGGCCGCGGCGACGCCGAAGACGACCTGGTCGACCCGGGAGGGCGCGGCCTCCTCGTGGTTCACCGGTGGTGGCTCGAGCGCCGGGTGCAGCGCGTCGTCGGGACTCTTGGTCAGGTCACTCATACGTCATGGACAGCACCCCGACGAGGTGCCGTCTGTCTCCTCACAGTTACGTGTCGCAGATGTCTCGATGAAGCGACCACCCTCTCGAAGATGGGGGGACGAGCGCAAAGCGAGCTTCCAGCCGGGAGGCGGACGGCGGCATACACGATCATGAATCCTTTTGTATGCCAATGGTTCCCGAGAGTTCCGAGGCTCGGCATGAGATGGGCCACGACGACGACGAGGGGCCGCGAACCGGGTGGTTCGCGGCCCCTCGAAGGGACGGGTCAGCGGCTGGAGCCGACGAGCTCCGGCTCGTGACCGCGGGCGTCCGGGACCAGGTCGTCCTGGACCTCGTCGTCGTGGTCGAGCATGCTCGCCTCGTCGAAGCGGTCCTGGCCGGAGAGGACGCGTGACGCCTTGTCGCGGTCGATCTCGCCGACCCACGTGCCGATGAGGACGGTCGCGATGGCGTTGCCGGCGAAGTTCGTCAGCGCGCGGGCCTCGCTCATGAGGCGGTCGATGCCGACGATGAAGCCGACGCCCGGCACGAGGTCGGGGCGGTGCGACTGGAGGCCACCGGCAAGGGTCGCGAGACCCGCACCGCTGACGCCCGCGGCGCCCTTGCTCGCGATGATCATGAAGACGAGGAGGCTGATCTGCTCGCCGATGCTGAACGGCTTGTCCATCGCCTCGGCGATGAAGAGGCTCGCCATCGTCAGGTAGATCGCGGTGCCGTCGAGGTTGAAGGAGTAGCCGGTCGGCACGGTGATGCCGACGACCGGACGGGAGACGCCGAGGTGCTCCATCTTGGCGATGAGGCGCGGCAGGGCCGACTCCGACGACGACGTCGACAGGATGAGGAGGAACTCGCGGCCGAGGTAGCGGAAGAGCGAGAAGACGTTCATCCCCGTGACGACCTTGAGGATGCTGCCGAGGAAGGCGAAGACGAAGATCGCGCACGTCGCGTAGAAGGCGAGCATGAGCAGGCCCAGGCTCTTGAGCGAGCCGATGCCGGTGGCGCCGACGAGGGCGGCCATGGCGCCGAACGCGCCGATCGGGGCGGCCCACATGATCATCGCCATGAGGCGGAAGACGAGGCGCTCGAGGTACTTGATGGCGTGGAGGATCGGCTCGCCGGTCTTGCCCATCTGCTGGAGCGCGAAGCCGACGAGGAGCGCGATGAGCAGGGCCTGGAGCACCGAGCCCGACGTCAGCGCGGAGACGAGCGTGTCGGGGATGAGCCCGAGGATGAAGTCGACCGTGCCCTCCGACTCGGCGGCGATCTGCGACTGGCCGGACTCGGCGATCGCGGCCGTGAGGTTGAGGCTGTCACCGGGCTTGATGATGTTGCCGACGACGAGACCGATCGCGAGGGCGACCGTCGACATCGTGATGAAGTAGCCGAGGGCGAGGCCACCGACCTTGCCGACCTGGGCGGCCTTCCGGACCGAGCCGATGCCGAGCACGATCGTGCAGAAGATGATCGGCGTGATCATCATCTTGATGAGGTTGACGAAGCCGGTCCCGAGGGGCTTGAGGTTCTTGCCCACCTCGGGGAAGGCCCACCCCACGAGGATGCCCGCCACCATGGCGACGATGACGGCGATGTAGAGGAAATGGGTGCGGTCGCGCTTGGGGGCCGAGCCCGGCTGGGCGTCGACGGCGCTGTCGGCGGTGGAACTCACGGTGACCTCCGTTGGCTGGGTCCCGCGCTGGGCGTGGGACCGGTGAATGTGACGAGGCTCCCGCGGCCAGTGACTAGGGTCACGGTTGTGTTCATTGAGTTCTCGCGACGGGTGCTGACGGCCCCGGGGCGATGGAGCGTCGCGGGGCAGACCTTCGCGCTCCAGGTGCTCATCGCGGTGCTCGTCGTCGTCGCCGGGCTCGCCGGGGCGTACGGCCAGGCCCAGCGCGCAGGTGACCAGGAGGCCATCGCCCGGGCCCTCGCGGTCGCCGAGACGATGGCGGCGACGCCCGACGTCGTCGCCGGCGTCCAGGGTCCCGACCCGTCGGCGGTGCTCCAGCCCTACGCCGAGCGCGTGCGGGTCGAGTCGGGCACCGACTTCGTCGTCGTCATGAGCCGCGACGGGATCCGCTACACCCACCCCGACCCGACGCAGATCGGGAAGAAGTTCCTCGGACACACGGAGGAGGCGCTCGCGGGCGGCGTCGTCGAGGAGGACTACACGGGCACGCTCGGGCCGTCGTCGCGCGTCGTCGTGCCCGTCACCGACCAGGGGAAGGTCGTCGCCCTCGTCTCGGTCGGCATCCGCAAGTCGGCCGTCGGCGAGCGGGTGCGCGCCCAGCTGCCGGGACTGCTTCTCGCGGGTCTCGTGGCCGCCTTGCTGTCGGGCCTCGGGACCGGCCTCGTGTCACGCCGGATCAGGCGCCAGACCCACGGCCTCGGCGAGCAGCAGCTGCGCGAGATGTACGAGTACTACGACGCCGTCCTGCACGCCGTCACCGAGGGCCTCGTCATCACCGACCTCGACGGTCACCTCCGGCTCGCGAACGACGAGGCGACCCGACTGCTCGCCCTGCCCGCCGACGCCGTCGGACGCCCGGTCGCCGAGCTGGGGCTCGCCCCCGCCCTGACGGCCGCGCTCACCGACGACGCAGCGCACGAGGACGAGCTGCACGTGACGTCGGCGCGGGTGCTCGTGCTGAACCGCGGACCGGCCCGCTGGCAGGGACGCCTGCTCGGCCACGTCGCGACGCTGCGCGACCGCACCGACCTCGAAGCACTGACGGGAGAGCTCGACTCGGCCCGAGGCCTGACCGAGGCGCTCCGCTCGCAGGCCCACGAGTCGGCGAACCGGCTCCACACGATCGTCAGCCTCATCGAGCTCGGGCACAGCGACCGGGCGCTGGACTTCGCCACCGACGAGCTGCAGGTCTCCCAGCTGCTCACCGACCGCGTCGTCGGCTCGGTCGACGAGCCGGCGCTCACGGCGCTGCTGCTTGGCAAGGCGGCCGAGGCGCACGAGCGCGGCATCGCCTTCGAGATCGAGCCGGGCGCGCACTGGCCCCGCGACGTCGCACCCACCCGTGACGTCGTGACGATCGTCGGCAACCTCATCGACAACGCCCTCGATGCCGTGGCCGACGAGCCCGGCACGCCGCGCCCCGAGCGGCACGTGCGCTTCGACTCGAGGGTCGAGGAGGCGTATGCCGTCCTCGAGGTCGCCGACGACGGGCCGGGTCTGCCGCCGGGTGCCGTCGAGGACGCCTTCCGGCGTGGGTGGTCGACGAAGGAGCAGGGCAGCGCGGGTCGCCGCGGCATCGGGCTGGCGCTCGTGGGCCAGACGGTCGACCGGCTCGGCGGGACGCTCGCGGTGTCAGGGCCGCCGGGCGCGACCTTCACCGTGCGGCTGCCCGCCGGTGAAGGGCCTGCCGATGAAGGGGTCGACTGCGGCGGGAGCGACGATGACTGAGGTCCTGCGCGTCCTCGTCGTCGAGGACGAGCCGATCGCGGCGGAGGCCCACACGGCCTACGTCGGCCGGGTCGACGGGTTCGAGGTGGTGGCAACGGTGGGCACGTCGCAGGCAGCACTGAAGACGTTGCAGGACAAGGAGATCGACGTCGTCCTGCTCGACATGAACCTCCCCGACCGGCACGGGCTCGACGTCGTGCGCGCCATGCGTGCCGCCGGCCACCGCGCCGACGTCATCGCCGTCACGTCCGCGCGCGACCTCGACGTCGTCCGGGCCGCGGTGTCGCTCGGGATCGTGCAGTACGTCCTCAAGCCCTTCGTCTTCGCGACGCTGCGGGAGCGGCTGCTCGCCTACCGCGCCTACCGCGACCAGGTGACGAGCGGCGCAGAGGTCGGCACCCAGGCCGAGGTCGACGAGGTCTTCGCCGGCGCCCGTGTCGCGGCCGAGGCACGGCTCCCGAAGGGGATGGGTGAGGAGCTGCTCGCCCGCGTCTCACGGCTGCTCCGCGAGGCGGACGGCGGACGCTCCGCGTCCGAGCTCGGCGACGAGCTCGGCGTCAGTCGCGTCACGGCGCGCCGGTATGCCGAGTACCTCTGCGAGACAAGGGTCGTCGTGCGACGGTCGAGGTATGCCGGCGCCGGCCGCCCCGAGGTCGAGTACCTCTGGGCGAGGTGACGGCTCAGGCGTTCGCCGGCGTGGGTCGACCGAGCCGGGCGAGCACGCGCTCCTGACGGTCGGCGCCGTTCCGGACAGGCACGGCCGGCTTGCAGACGCCGTCGTCGTAGAGGTGGTCCCCGAACCCGTCGGCCGACCGGTCGAGCAGCTCGAGCTCCTCGTCCGACAGGTGCTCGTCGAGCCCAGCGGCCACGGCGATGTCCCAGCGGTGGACGACGAGGTCGAACCCGTAGAAGGTGACGATCGACGCGCCCACGGTCGTACGGCCGAAGACGCCGTCATACTCCCGGCCGGCGACGTCCGGGTCGGCGAGCAGCTCACGCATCCGCTCGTCGTGAGCCCGCCAGAGGACTGTGGGGTCCTCATGGTCGGCCGTGGTCGCGGCATCGACACCGCGCTGCTCGAGGAAGTCACGCTGGGTCGTGACGACGTGGGTCAGCACGTCGCGTGCGCTCCAGCCCGCGCAGGGGCTCGAGCCGTCCCAGGCGTGGTTCGGCACCCGGTCGACGACGGAGGCGAACGGGTCGGCGAGACGGAGGTAGGAGGCGAGGACGTCGGTGCTCGGTGAGGTCATGCCGTCACCGTAGGAAGCCGCGCGTCGGTGGGTCTTGATACTTTCCGACACGTGACGACGTCTGCCGGGGCAGGACGGACAGCGGCCCGCGACGACATCGAACGGGCCCATCTCGTCGACCCCACCGACCACACGTGGTCGATCGCCCGCAGCTCCGTCTCGCCGGATCTCGAAGGCCTCGCCCGCCGGTTCTGGATCCCGGTGTGGGACGTGCCCGCGGGACGCGACTCGGTGCAGCGGGTCCTGCAGTACCCCGTCTGCCTCGTCGTCGTGTCCGACAGCTACGCGCGTTTCTACGGCGTCGTGTCCGGGCTCTCGCACCAGATGCTGACGGGACGCGGCTGGGCCGTCGGCGTCATGTTGCAGCCGGCCGCGGGCCATCTCATGACGCGGGAGCCGGTGCGCCGGATGACCGACCGCTACGTCGACCTGTCGACGCTGTCGACCCTCGACGGCATCGGTCTCAGCCGCCGGGTGCGGTCGGCGATGCGACCCGACCCGACCTCGCGGGAGGCGCAGGCCGCGGCGCGGGAGGTGGTCGAGGAGGCACTGCGGCCGCTCCTCCCGGTCGACGACGAGGGACTCCTCGTCAACGCCATCATCGAGGACGTCGAGACCTCTCCCGAGCTCCTGCGGGTCGACGACCTGTGTGCGCGCTTCGACATCAGCGAGCGGACGCTGCAGCGCCTGCTGCACAAGCGGATCGGGCTCGGGCCCAAGTGGCTGATCCGCCGCCGGAGGCTCCAGGAGGCGGCCGACCGGCTGCGCGACTCCGACGCCGAGCTGGCCGGCATAGCGGCCGAGCTCGGCTACGCCGACCAGGCGCACTTCACCCGAGACTTCCGCAAGGCGACCGGCATGACGCCCGGCGAGTTCGCGTCACGCTTCAGGTGAGGCAGCCCCAATTCGCCTGCAGCACAATGTCTTTGGTGTGGACAAGTCTTGTCCGGGCGTTCGAACACCTGTATGATCAAGGGTATGGAGCAGAGCCGGAGCACGCAGCAGATCGAGCAGGACTGGGACCACGTCGCGTCCTTGGCCGCCGACCTGCACGACGCGCACGCCCGGCTCGTCGACTTCGTCGTCGCGGTCCTGGCCGACGGGTCCTGGCAGGCCGCGGGGCTGCGGTCGCCGGAGCACTGGCTGATGCTCCGGGCGGGCCTCTCGCGGGGTCAGGCCGGTGCGATGGTGCTGCTGGCCCGCCGCGCCGGGGAGCTGCCCGCCACCGTCGCCGCGTTGCGGGAGGGGCGGATCAGCTTGGACCAGGCGGCGGTGGTGGCCCGGCACACCCCGGCCGCGTTCGACACGACGGTCGCGGAGTTCGCCCGGCACGCGACGGTGACCCAGCTGCAGCGCACCGTCACCCGCTACGACTTCACCCTCCAACCCGACAGCGTCGACGACCGCGGCCGGGGCCTGCCCGGAGAGATCCTGCCCGGAGAGATCCTGCCCGGCGAGATACCGCCTGGTGACGAGAGCGGTGACGAGAGCGGCGGGGAGGGCGGCGACTGCGGCGACGGTGGGTCGGAGAAGCGGGCGCCGGTGGAGCCGGCCCGCCTGAGCATGGGCCTCGACGCCGACGGGCGGTTCCGGCTGCGCTACGACGCGCCGGCCGAGGTCGGCGCGCTCGTCGAGTCAGCCCTCGCCGAGGCCAAGGACCATCTCTTCCACGCCCTCACCCCCGAGAGCGTCCGCGACGCTGACGGCGGTGTGAGCGACGAGCAGAAGCAGGCCCTCGACGGGGACGTCCTGCACCCCGACCAGTACTGCACCGACGGAGGCCGGCCCCGCGTCACCGGGCCGACGCCCTGATCCTGCTCGCCACCCGCTCCCTCGACGCCGCAGGCAGTGACGGCTCGGGTGGAGCTGCCCGGCGGGCTCGCTACCGGGTGCAGGTCCACCTCGACACCGACGGTGGCTGGCTCACCGGCCGCCCCCGCCTGCCCCAACACATCACCAACCAGCTGACCTGCGACGGACAGCTCACCCCGGTCTGGGAGACCGACGGACACCCCGTCAACGTCGGCCGCGCCCACCGCGTCGTCCCCCACCGCACAAGCGTCCTGGTCCTGGACCGCGACCGCGGCTGCCGCTTCCCCGGCTGCGCCTCCACCCACCACCTCGAGATCCACCACCTGATCCACTGGCGCGACGGCGGCCCCACCGACACCACCAACCTCCTGGCCCTGTGCACCTTCCACCACGACGGACACCACCGCGGCGAGTTCACCCTCACCGGCGACCCCACCCACCCCGACGGACTCACCTTCCACACCGACACCGGCCTGCTCATCGGCCCACCCCAGAAACCACCCCCACCACCC
>NZ_JBFRFZ010000013.1:0-105160 GCF_052115065.1 Terrabacter sp. 2TAF16 | reverse complement strand
GTCCCGTGCGACCTGACGCTGCGGAACACCATCCGCAACCAGTCGCCGGATCAGAGCCCAATCCTCCACTGAGATCACCCATCCAATCTGTCTGGGTGGCCTCGTTTTCGACCGTCGCTATGGCCTCGTTTTCAAGCGTCGTCGACACCCGCTTGGCGCGGAGATCTGCGGTCACCGCATCGAGCAGTTGGCCCACGAGTTTGGCTGTCCGCGCGCTCTGCATCATCTGACCGCCCACCTTGCCTACGCCGGAGATTCGTATGGTTGAGCCACTTTGGGAGGGCACGACCTGAGCGGTGAAGTTCTCGCCCCAGGTGAACGCACTGGCTCCGCTACTAAACTGGCAGCTCAGAGTGAAGTCGTCGGCGGCCTTCAACTTGAATCGCTTGCGAACGGAGTCGGTGAGCGCCGTGAATGCCTCTGCCGGAGGCACTGGGAAGTACCGCTCGCTGTTGTCCTGCTGACTACCGAAGATGCCCACGTGAACCCCTGTCTCGATGTTGGTGTCTAGCGGGAAGACGCTAGGTCATGGATGAGTTCCGGGGGTCAAGACGCGCACTTTAGCGATCGAGCATGAGGCGCCGCGTCTGCACCGTGCGGGCTGCTGACCCCTTGCCTTACGTGCCCTGCTGGTGGAGACGGTGCGGCTCTCATCTGCCGCCTTGACACGCCTGCGCGCGACCCCGAGTGGGTCATCCATGGAGCCGGCCACTCAACGGTCGTAGTCCGGCGCAGGCCCAACGGAGCCCGAGCGACGCATGAGCCCGCTCCTATACCGCTCTGCCCCGCATCCGCGGGCCCGCACGCGGGTGAGGTACGTTCCCGCCATGCCGAAATACCCCAGGATCCGAGAGCAGCACATCGCCGTGTTCGGCGAAAGTGGCTCCGGGAAGACCGTGCTGGTGTCGTCCTTCTTCGGACCGACACAGGAGGGCTCGTACTCGAACGACCTGTGGGACCTCGTCGCCGACGACACAGGCCAGGGCAATCGGCTTTACCAGAACTATCTCGGCATGAGAGACCGAGCGACGGCGCCGATGCCCACTCGATTCGCGGCCACGACGTACTACTTCTCTGTGAAGCTGAAGGGCGGCGACAACTCCGCAGGGAAGAAGCGGCCCTTCGACGCCTTGCGGATCGCATGGCACGACTACCCGGGGGAATGGTTCGAAGAGTCGCCGGCCAACGAGGAGGAGGCTGGTCGCCGTGTAAACACCTTCCGGTCCTTGCTGCGGTCCGACGTGGCGCTCTTCCTGGTCGATGGTCAGAAGCTGCTGGACTACCGGGGGGAGGAAGAGCGGTACCTTAAGTCGCTGCTGACGAACTTCCGCCAAGGCCTGCTGCGTTTGAAGGAAGACTTGCTGGCCGAGGAAGACCGTCTGGTCGAGTTCCCGCGCATCTGGGTCCTGGCACTCTCCAAGGCCGATCTCTTTCCAGACTGGGACATCCACTCGTTCCGCGACCTCGTAATCGGCAAGGCCGCAGAGCACATTGAGGCCCTGCGCGCGACGCTCCAAGATCTGGTGGAGACACCCGAAGCGCTGTCAGTCGGCGAAGACTTCATGCTGCTCTCCTCGGCCAGATTTGAGCTTTCCTCGGCCACCCCTGACCCGGTACAGATCGACGTGACGCAGCGGGTCGGACTCGACCTGATCCTGCCCGTGGCCTCGTTGCTCCCCCTTGAGCGCCGAGTCCAGTGGAACGAGCGCATGGAGATCCCCAGGAAAGTACTGGAGACACTTGCTGACGGTGCCGAGACGCTGGCCGTGGCCCTGACCGCCGGCAAGTCGATCGGCGTCGACAGACTGCTGGCCAAGTTGCCCGCGGTCGGGCCCCTCGCGAGCAAGGCAGCGCTCCCCGCCCTGATTGCGGCCGCCAAGATGGGTGGGTCGCAGCTCAAGCAAGTGAACGCCCAGGCCCGCGAGAACCACGACTACCTAAGTGCCACGCTGACGCAGTTCAAACTGGACCTCGATCAGGGCGTCACGGATCGGCTGCTAGTCCGGAGCCGGAAGTGAGCCCTGAGCCTGGGCCGCCCGAGGGGCTCATCTGGGCTACCCGCGGACGTTCCTGGGGATTCCGCTTCCTTCTCGACGGGCGCCTGTCCGACCCGCTTTCCGTCTACGAAGAGCTCTTTGCGAACTTAGAGGACGAGCCGGCGACTTATTGCCGCGCCGCCGAGAGGCTCGCTCTGCGCTTTCCCGATCCATTGGGCCGCAGAGATGCAGCAGGTCGAGTGATTCCGCACGAATTTGTCGTTTTAGGGGACCTAGCCCAGCAGATCCTCTCGGTAGAAGACGGCCTGCGAGAGGTCTGGCCTCGTGTAGCAGCTGCCTATGCCCGGATTTGGGATGCCGCCAGCCCACCCTCGGCCGCAGACCTCGGCTTCGGCACGCAGCTCTAGGCGAGGGCTTGGGCTGTCGTTGAAACCGCCGCCCACCCCACGCCCAGCTCGCCGAATCGCGATGCCGCGAGTGTCACCAACGTCGGACGGGGCAGCCCAATTGCGTCACTTCGCCGCGTAGCGCCCTCGTGGACGCAGCGTCGATCCGCCCACTATGGGCGTGGCAAACCGCCCAGTTTGGTCTGCGAGCTTCTACCCGGCTGCAGGACGAAATCCGCGTATTTGACCCGCGTCGAGGGAGTCACGTCCCGACAGTAGGCGGGCGCCTCCTTGGGTCGTCCGAGAGTCGCATCGGACCATCCGAGACGTCGCCATCCCGGGCCGCCGCCACGACTCGCGTCTTTAAACGAGTGCCTAACCGCAGATGTCGGCTACCGCTAAACGCATTGGCGTGCCTTGGAACTCAGAATCGGGAAGCTTGTCTTTCTCCTTGGGGCAGCGGCCAGTTTCTCGATAAAGGCTTCGTCGTTAAGCATCTCTTGGATGGTCGCGCTAAGCACCTTCGCCTATTTGCAGCCGGGTTGCCTTACTGGCCAGGACGAATCGAGCGTCCTTACCCATGTCGGGATCTCCATCGTCGCCGAAGCGGCCTGTTCGGAACATTACCTCCGCCTGTTCGCAGCCTGTAAATCCTTCGTCCTTCATGTGCGCGTAGTTATACATACTGCGACCTATGTGTCAACGCTGCCTCAGATGACTGTGACGGAACCACTCTGTCTGGGACTGCGTCGATGTAACATTGGGGTCAACGTGCGATGAGGGGGAGTTGATGGGACGCACACGAAAACTGGCTGGTTCTTCGGGGGCTAAGCGCAACAATACGTCGGCGACCGTAGAGGCCGAACGCTACACAGCGCTTAATCGGTACGCACCCATGGTCATAGGCCTGATCGCGGCGATACTCGGGCCCATTGTCTCCGTCGTGATCGTGAATATGCAATCAGACAAGACCATAGATGAGGCCCGCTTCACAAAACTGTACGATGAGCGCAAGGCGGCATACGCCAAACTGATAGCAGACGTGGAGCGACTGTCGAACGTACGGAATGATCTGCAACTTCTCAGCAGCAAGACCTTCCCGATCCCGGACAATGCGCCACAGCTTAGAAAGTACATGGCTGACTCGGGAACGATGCTCGCGACGATCGTCCTCGACATGTCTGCTATTTCATTCGTAGGGGGCGACAAGACCATTTACTCAGCAAACCTCATGACAAACGGGCTCTTCCAGACAGTGACTGACCTCGAGTGTGGTTTGAGTACCGGGACCATCTGCAAAACAGGCAAGTCAGCATCGAGGGATGAAGTCATCGAGGACCAGAATAATCAGTGGGTCCTCATCGACCAAACGAAGGAGCAGTTCCTGAGGGATGCACGCGCAGAACTTGTGGGAGAAGGTAACTGAAACCCCGGAGTGCAAGTCAGTCTGCCAGCGGGGTGAGCGCGCCTGCGGCCATCGGGCGGACGCGTTTGCCTGTCCAGGGCACCAGCACCGGTGCATATCCCACCGGCCTGCCCTCCACGTTCCGATCTCGGTCTTTCCTGGACGAGCACGGCTCCGTGGTTGTTGGCCGAGTCGACCTCAACACCTCCATCAGGTGCAGGACCCAACGCTTCCGCTAACGCAACTGAATGTTGAATTTTACGCGCCACCGCCCACCACTGCCGCTAAATATGTACGTGAATGGGAATCCTCTGAGCGGGGCCTTGCCTTTCAGGGAGGCATCATGCCCCATAAAGGTGAAGAGCCTAAATTCAAATGCGTCGTTTGCAAGCGTCACAAGACGGGTCTGGCTGCCGATGAGGTCGTCATCGTTATCAAATATATCGAAGAACCAGTCGACAATGTCATCGAACCAAGACTTGACGTACGAAGCGATGAATTTTGCGACGGCAGGTGGGATGGGGATGCCCACCCACGCCCCTCCTACAATGATCCCTCTCTCGACCAGTTCTTGAGTTACGATGTCTTGGATGTACTTTTCGGCCTCACGCAGAACAGCATCGTACGTGCCATCATCCTTCTCCACTGCATCGATCTTGAAGGATAGCGTTCGAGGAAACTTCTTGCTCGTGGTGTCCAAATCGATCGTAGCCAGTACTGGATTCGGGTAAGCTTGATTCGGAAAAGTGACAAGAGTTCCTTCATCTCGACTACCCAACCGGTTCAAAACTGAGTCCACCTTGCCGCTCTCACTGATAGTGGTAACCGCGAGGTGGACGGTGTCCGTCGCATGATGCAGCCAATCGTCATCGTTTGAATTCTCGACAGTTAGCTCTTCAATGACCAGGTCGACGTGACGAACCCTTGGATCCTTCGGCGCGACTTTCAAGGGCGCTTGACTATGCGTCCGCGCTGCCTTGGCGTCCTCGAGCTGGGTTCGCACAAGGCTCGGTATCGTTGCGAAGCTTCGTGCGGGAACTGCATGGCTACGATTGCTCAGAGAATCCAACTCTGAGCGAACAGCCGAGTTCAACCCCGGCAGGCCTCGCGTCGTCCGCGCATTGAGAGGCGTGGAGATCTCGAGCTTAACGAACGGCCCTAGGAGCGCTGCGCGCTGGGATAGGTCGAGGTTGGCTTGACGCCTGAAGTAACCCTCCACATTTGGTCGTACCGTCCGCGGCAATGTTGCAAACATATCTGCGAATCGTCTCTCAGCACCTGGCCTCTTAAATTCGCCAATAACGTGCCGTTCGCCGGCCAGGAGAAACTCCTGGAAAGCCCGGTGGCCCAGCGCGAGACCAGCTGCCGAGACTGGCAGATCGTCGGATGTTGCTGCCATGATAATTCCCCTCATTCCGCATTGATGCAGTCAGCCCAGTGGACTCGGCCAAACCCCTATGCTCCTCGCGCGGTCTAACAACTGTCAACGCTCATGCAACGACCGTCCCGAATGGGCATGGATAGTGGAATATTGACAATTGTCATGCTTTTTCATGCCGAGCTACAAACAGCGTTAATTGAAGCGTTTACCATTGGCCGGCGGGATAGAGTCTGCTGGTTCGCCTGTCCTATGGCGGATCTCTCGACGGGGCAACTGCCGTTTTACGAGCTGACCACTCAACCGTCCCAGGTCCCTCAGCGGCACTCCTCGCCGCGGACCTTCGGCAACCGCGGCGGCTCGGCCCGTCCGCCCACCACGCAGCATCGCCATGACGAGGCTCAGCTCGTTCCGCGTGACAGGCCAGCCAAGCGCACCACAGCAGGCCAAGTGCTCCCTTAAGCCGCAGTCTGCGAGATTCAGAGTGAGTCTTTCCGCCGCGATTTCTCCTAGGACCGCACCTAAACCGCGACCTTGAACAAGGGGACGGGCGCCACTTTACTCCGGCCCTACTGCCGCGGAAACGGGGTGACAAGTATGCTCAAGACTACGTTCGAGCAGCGCGTCCGAAATGTCTAGTTGGGAGACTGATGAACTCTCAGGGAAGTAGTAACAACACGGTCGCATGGGCTGGGCTAGTTGTAGCCGTCCTAGCCGCACTCGGTACGATCGCACAAGCCGCTCTCACAATCCCGGCGGTGCAACAGTCTGTCACTGTCCCATGGGCCCCTCAAGGAAAGATTGAGAGTCCCGGGGTAGATGGCCATATCACCAAGCGGACTACTCTGGTCTCAGGGAGCTCGAATCACATCCCTGCAGACTTCTCCCTGGTTCTGGTCGTCATGCCAACTGACGACACGTCCTATTACCCGGAATTCCCTTTTCGACCCACAACCGAAGACTGGACCCTAGCAAAAGTCGATTTCGGCGGGGTGGGCGCCCAGAAGAAGCCAGATCACTTCCTTCTCTCACTTTATAGTGCCACGCCTGATGCTGCGCGCCTAGTAGCGAATCTTATCAATGCGAGCCGCGAGGGTGGTCTCAAGTCTCTACCCTCCACGGGACTGTCCCTCCTTGATCAACACTATGTAACTCGCGACAAATAGTGCTCGCTGGCTTCGATGCCGGTTCGACCGACAGCAGATCGCCCTGAGCACCCGGCTGATGCCCCGAGCCCCAACACGCAACCTGCGTCACATCGCCGCGAAGCGACTCCTCAGCTCGGAGAAGATTGGTTGTGGACCACTCCGCAGAGGCCGCGGAGTTACAGTCGGCGGTCTGGTTGCTCACGTGTGAAGTGAGGTCATCCACGTCGCGCCATCCCTCCCACGCTGCCTGACGCGTGAGTCCGACGGGCGGCGGCGCAACCTCCGACCACGCAACTGCGCCTTGGCGGGCTGTGCGCACCAGTCGGGTCTGGGCCCTTGCGTGTTACGTGCGACAGCGGGCCCGCTGCACTGACCAATCCCTCGGGAGCGAGAATCACTGAAAGCACGACGAACGCGAAGGTCGCCCGCCCTTGCCGGGGCGGGCGATCTTCGTCGCTGGTCTCAGCGAGAGGCGTTGAAGGCGTCCTGAACGTCTTGGCTGATCCGGCCCCGGTCTGAGACTTTGTGGCCGTTGGCGCGCGCCCAATCCCGGATGACCTGAAGCTGGCTCTTGTCCGTCTTTCCGGCGGGCGACCTGGTCGACGAGCGGCGCCCACCGCCGATCTTCCGCGCTCTGCTCGTGAACGGCTCGAGCGCCGCGATCAGCTTCTCCTCGTTCTCCTTGGAGAGGTCGATCTCGTACTGAGTGCCTTGGAGGCTGAACTGGATCGTGGAATCGGCGGGTCCACCGTCGATGTCATCGTCCAGAATCGTCTGAATTCGCTGTGCCATGCCTTGGGTTCTCCAACTGTTTGATGAATCCCTGCGGCAGCATCGAAGCACACGCAATGGGCGGCTGGCTACTTCGTCGCGAGTGGAAGGCGACGCATACGGACGACAACGCTTTCTGCTGCTCCATCCGCGGGCTGTGTTGAGCAGAGAGGCACCCTCTCCTAGACAGAGCCGGGCCCGCTCATCAACCGATGGTCGGGATGGCGCGTCACATAGATCAGGATGCACACGAAACGCGTGGTGCCCCGCTCGGGTCGGTCTTGGTTCTATCAGTACGCCAACGTTCAGGAGTCACCATGTCCGTTCAGACGGAGCGCATCGTCTACACGGTGGAAGAAGCCGCAGAGAGGCTCGGCGTCGGGCGCACGCTTGTCTACGCGCTCGTGCGCAGCGGCGACATCGAGTCAATCGCCATCGGTCGCCTGCGTCGCATCCCGTGCGACGCCCTCGACGACTTCGTGGCCCGCCTTCGCGCGCTCGCTTCTTCGCCCGGCGACAGTGGCGACTCCGGCATCGGATGACACTGACGATGACCTCGTCAATGTCACGACAGCCAAATGGCCGCTCGTCTATCTACAAGGGCAGCGACGGATCATGGCATGGACGTGTGACCGTCGGCATTCGCGACGACGGAAGGCCTGACCGTCGCCACGTCCGGTCCGCGACGAAGGCTGGCGTAACCGAGAAGGTGCGTAGGCTCGAGAAGCACCGTGAGCAGCGCACGGTTCCGACAGCCGGCACCCGGTGGACCGTTGAGAGTTGGCTCACGCACTGGCTCGACAACGTCGTGACCGGGCACGTCAAAGCCACGACGCTGTCGGCGTACCGCGTCGCCGTAGGTCACCACCTCATCCCCGGGATAGGCGCACACCGTCTCGAGCTCCTGGAGCCCGAGCACCTCGAATCCCTCTATCGCCGGATCCTGACCCAGCCCACCAAGTTCAGCGCCGAGACGAAGCCCGCAACCGTCCACCAGGTTCACCGCACCATCCGAACCGCGCTCAACGAAGCCGTCCGCCGTGGCCACCTACCCCGGAATCCGGCCACCATCGCCCGAGCACCCCGGGTCGTCCCACCCGACATCGAGCCGTTCACCGTAGATGAGATCCGGAGACTGTTCGTCGCGGCCGCTGAGTCACGCAACGGCGTCCGCTGGGTCATGGCCCTCGCCCTTGGCCTGCGCCAGGGCGAGGTACTTGGCCTCAAGTGGACCGACATCGACCTCGACAACGGGGTCCTGACCGCTCGCCGCTCACTCCTGCGCCCCAAGTACGCCCACGGCTGCGAGGGCACGTGCGGCAAGGCGCAGGCCGGCCACTGCCCAGAGCGTGTCCGCATCAACCCGGAGACAGACACGACGAAGTCCCGCGCCGGCAACCGGCAGGTAGGTCTGCCACCGCAGCTCGCCACCCTTCTCCAGCACCACTTGCACGTCCAACAGGAAGCGCACGTCCACGCCGGCAACGCATGGCATGAGGGCGGGTGGGTGTTCACCACCGAGACGGGCGACCCCATCAACCCCCGCACCGACTGGTCTCACTGGAAGGTCCTGCTCCAGCGGGCAGGCATCCGTGATGGACGACTTCACGACGCTCGCCACACCGCAGCGACCGTGCTGCTCATGCTCGGGGTGAGCCAAACCACGATGATGAGCATCATGGGCTGGTCCAACCCCGCCATGGCCCAGCGCTACGCCCACGTTGTCGCACCGATCCGGGACGACGTCGCACGCCAAGTCGACGGGCTCCTGTGGCCGGGGCTCGAGAGCCCGGCGGACCTCGAATGAGACCACAACTGAGACCGCCACGAGAAACGCCGGTCCGGGCCCTGAGGCTCGAACCGGCGTTTCTGCAGGTGACTGGCGGTGGCGGTGGGATTTGAACCCACGGTGGAGTTACCCCCACACACGCTTTCGAGGCGTGCTCCTTAGGCCGCTCGGACACGCCACCGGGAGAGACCTTACCCGAGCCTCCGGCCCTCGAAGAAATCGACCAGCAGGGCCGCCGACTCCTCCGCTCGGACGCCCCCGACGACGTCCACGACGTGCGTCGCGAGCGGGTCCCGCGTCAGGTCCCAGACCGATCCGCACGCCCCCGCCTTGGGGTCCCAGGCGCCGAAGACGACCCGCTCGACCCGCGCCGCCATCGCCGCACCGGCGCACATGACGCACGGCTCCAGCGTCACGACGAGCGTGCAGCCGTCAAGTCGCCAGGAGCCGAGCGATTGCGCCGCCTCACGCAGCGCGACGACCTCGGCATGGCCCGTCGGGTCACCCCGCTCCTCACGGATGTTCCGCCCGCGCCCCATGACTCCGCCCTCGGGGCCGACGACGAGGGCGCCGACGGGGACGTCCTGCGAGCCGACGGTCGCCGCTGCGAGGTCGAGCGCCTGGCCGACCCAGGCCGCATACGTCTCCGGGGCCGGGACGGAGCTCTTGTCGGGGGTCTCGGATCTCTTCGCCACGCGATAAGTTTCCACCCATGGACGTCCATGTCGCAGACCACCCGCTCATCGCCCACAAGCTGACCTACCTGCGCGACAAGCGGACCGACAGCCCGACCTTCCGGCGCCTCGCCGAGGAGCTCGTCACCCTGCTCGCCTACGAGGCCACGCGCGACGTCCGTGTCGAGCCGTTCGAGATCGAGACGCCGGTCGCGCCGACCACCGGCATCAAGCTCTCCAACCCCAAGCCGATCATCGTCCCGATCCTGCGCGCGGGGCTCGGCATGCTCGACGGCATGGTCAAGCTGCTCCCGAGCGCCGAGGTCGGATTCCTCGGGATGATCCGCAACGAGGAGACGCTCGAGGTCTCGACCTACGCGAACCGCCTGCCCGACGACCTCAACGGCCGACAGGTGTTCATCCTCGACCCGATGCTCGCCACCGGCGGCACGCTCGTCATGGCGATCGACTACCTCACGGCCAAGGGCGCCCGCGACATCACCGCAGTCTGCCTGCTCGCCGCGCCCGAGGGCATCCAGCACCTCGAGGACGAGCTCGCCGACAGCGACATCCCCGTCAAGGTCGTGCTCGGCACCATCGACGAGAAGCTCAACGAGAAGGGCTACATCGTGCCCGGGCTCGGCGACGCTGGCGACCGCCTCTACGGCGTCGTCTGACCCGACACCCCCGGCGTATGCCGTTGGGCATCGTGTGACGACAGGGCTCAGTCGCGTTGTGGCGGGGTCGCGCTAATGCCGGCATCGGCGCCCCGGCGCCCGAATCCGGCTGCGAACTCGATCGCCTGCTCGACCAGTTCGGGGACGCCACCCGGCGCCGGGAGCGCCCCGCGCTCCAAGGTGGCCGTGACCTCGTGTCGTTCCGCCGTCGACAGCAGGGGGTCACTCAGGGCACAGTCGACGCCGAAGTGCTTCTGCGCCAAGGCTGCCGAGCGCTGGAGAAGCCTCCGCCCGGGCTGGTCCTGGCCGGCTATGCAGGCCGCCAGCCCGATGGCCGCGACACTCTCGAGCAGGAAGCCCGAGTCGTGGTGCGACGGTGCGGTCCGCAGACCCGCGAGCAGCACCTCCGCGGCGCCGAACGCGTCTCCTGCCTGGAGGAGGGCGAAACCGAGCTGCTGCTGGGACTGTGCGAGCGGGAACGACGGTCCGAGGCGCAGACTGAGGCGGAGGGCCTCGGTCGCGACCTCGAGAGCGGCCTCGGTCGCCTCTCGGAAGAGCTCCACGAGGGTCACGTCCTGCAGGGCGAGCACCGTCTCCGCGTCGCCGGACGCGAGCCCGAGCTGTGCCAGGGCGTGGTCGCGCGCATCGTCGTAGCGCCCGCTGCGCAGCGCGGCCCAGCCGGCGGCGGAGTGCGCGACCCGGAGCAGCGGCCGGCTGCCGCTCGCCTCGGCTCGGGCCAGGCCCTCGCGTGCATGCCGTAGGGCGCCCTCCGCATCGGAGCCGTCCGCGTGCAGGGCGCACAGCGAGGTGTGCCCGATGACAAGCCACGTGACATCGTCGTCGGGCACGTCGACGACCGCCGCCAGCAGCTCCTCGGCCCGCGGGTCGCTGGTCACGTAGGCCGCAGAGCCCGCCCCGACCATTGCCTTGGCCCGCGCCGGGTGGGAGATCCCGGCGTCGAGGGCCGAGAGGAGGCCGGCGAGTGTCTCGTCGGCAAGGCCCAGCACCGCGTAGACCCGCCGACCGCGCAGCAGGATCTCGGCCGCCTCGTCCGCCCGCCCGCTGCCCGTCAGGTGCTGCAGCGCCCATCGGGTCGTCGAAAGGTCCGCCCGCGCGGCTGCGAGAGTACGCGCATCGGGCTGATCCAGCGGGTCGCTGCGACGGGCCCGCTCGACCCAGAGGGCCGCCACCGCATCCGCCACCGCATCCGGCCCCGACCGGTCTCTCCCCGTGTCACGCGCCGCGCGGGCCACCGCACGCACCGTGTTGAGCATGGTGAACCGGCGCCCGGCCTCGGTCTCGATGGCTCGCAACAGGGCCGCGCGAACGAGCTCGGCCACGACCGCCCGCGCTGCTGGAACATCGAGCCCGGCAACGGAGCCGACGGCCACCGCGGTCTCGAGGTCGAACGTCTCGGGCAGCGACGCCAGGTCCTCGAAGCACCGCCGAGACTGGACGGGCAGCAGGTCGAGGCTCCAGCCCACGAGGTCCTCGAGCGAGTCCTGTCGCCCGTGGCCGCCCAACGTACGTGGCACGCCCGTGGCGGGATCGAGCTCCGCGAGCAGGTCGTTGGGTCCTAGGACCGTGAGGCGGGCGCTCACGAGCTCGATGGCCAGCGGGAGGCCGTCCACGCGCTCGCAGATCCGGGTGATGACGGGTCGCCACGCCTCGACGTCGAACGAGGGCAGGTGCGCCCGCGCCCGCTCCCCGAAGAGCTCGACGCCGTCCGTCCCGGGGTCGAGCGGCTCGACCTCGATGACCACCTCACCGAGGACCCCCAGTGGCGACCGGCTCGTGGCCAGCACCCGGAGGGTTGGGACCGCCTCGAGCAGCACTTGCAGGGGTGCGCCGAGACCCGGCAGCTGCTCGAGGTTGTCGAGGACGAGGACGTCGTCCCGGCCCGACAGCATCGCGGCGTCGGCGTGCAGGTCGTCGACGCCGAGCACCGCCGCGATCGCCGCCGACGCCTCACGCAGGTCGGTCAGGTGCTCGAGTGGCAGCCACGCCAGCGGTCGACGGGCTTCCTGCAGCTCGGCCGCGACGGCGAGCGCCAACCGGGTCTTTCCCACACCACCTGGCCCGGTCAGGACGACGAGACGGTCACCGCCGTTCAGGTGGGAGAGCACTCGGGCCATCCGGTCTGTCCCGCCGACAACCGCCGTGAGGGGCACCGGGACCGTGCCCGACTCGGACGACACCGGGGCCGAGGCGATCAGGGACGGGTCCTGGTTCAGGATCCGGTCCGCGAGCTGGCGCAGGTCGGGGCCGGGGTCGATGCCCGACTCGTCGAGCAGGTGCTCGCGCGCCGACCGGTATGCCTCCATCGCCTCGCCCTGACGACCGGACCGGTAGAGGGCGAGCATGAGGTGCTGCCACGGCCGCTCCCGGTCGGGGTGCTCGCGCACGAGCCCCTGGAGCTCGGCCACGAGCGTCGCTGCCCGACCACGAGCCAGGTCAGCCTCGATGCGGTCGTCGAGGGCGGCCATCCGCTCCTCGAGCAGCTCGGACACCCAGTCGGCTGCGAAGGGCTCGTCCGCCAGATCGGCGAGCGGCGTGCCTCGCCACTCTTCGAGGCCTTGGGCGAGAAGGGTCGCCGCCGTCTCGGGCCGGCCCTGGGCGAGCAGCTCGCGACCGCCTCGGACCGCCCTCCGGAAGCGCTCCACGTCGACCTGGTCGGGCGCCGCCACGAGCTCGTAGGCCTCCCGGTGACCGATGATGCAGCTCGGGGCGCGCGCGGGACGGTTGGGTTCGAGCACCCGCCTCAGGGTCGAGACGTAGACCTGCACGTTCTGGCGGTAGCGCGGCGGCACCTGCTCGCCCCACACACCCTCGGCCAGCCGGTCGAGGGACACGGCCACGTTGGCCCGCAGCGCCAGCTGGGCCAGCACCCCTCGCTGCTTGGCGCCACCGACGTCGAGGGACCGCCCGTCGTCGCCGAGCACCTCCGTCGGTCCGAGAAGTCTGATCAGCACCACGGCCCCCACGTGACGACGCAGCCAAGGGCCGGCCCTGCGGCCCGTTGGTCGGAAGACTAGACCCGGCGGGGTCGCGTCACGGCCACAACGCAGAGGTCGGCCCGCGCCCGTGCGGGCGACCGGCCGACCTCCCTCGCTTCCCAGATCAGGGGATGTAGCAGTAGGAGCTCGTGGAACGCGAGTAGGAGGCGTAGGTGAAGTTGCCCTGCGCGACCTGGTGGGGGAAGAAGACGTCCTTGCCGACGAGGCCCGCGCTGTTCGCACCGATCCAGCCATAGGTCATGCGCACCTGGTAGTACGCGTTGTGCGGCAGACCGTAGAACGTCCACGAGGTCGGCATCCAGCTGCCGGTGATCGTCCACGGGTTGCTGTTCAGGTTGTCGCCGAGCGCGGCCTGCGTCGCTCCGGTCCGGTAGGACTGCCACCCGTACGACGTCCAGATGTACAACCTGGGCGACCACGCCACCGCGTTGTTCGGGTAGTAGCGCATGTCCGGGGCCACGGCGGTCACTGCGGACGCGCCGCACTCCGTGTGGAAGTTCGTCGAAGGGGCGATGGCCGCGGAGGCCGAGGCGGCTGTGGCGACGCTGAGGCCGACGATGGCCCCGGCGACCAGGAGCAGCGCCAGGAGGCGGCTGCGGATGCGGGTGAGCGTGGTGCTGGCGGTGGTGCGGACGGTGGTGGGGGCGGTCTCGGTGATCGCGGTGCCCGACGTGGTGCTCATCTCTGTCTCCTTGATCGGGGCTTCGGCCGGAGCCTCCGCCGCTCGTTCTGGCTGATGACAGCAACACTGGCGAGCGGCACTTCAGCCCGACTTCAGGCACGACTTCAGCCGGCGAGGTGAGGGGCGACGCGAGGGGCGACCCCGACAAGACCTCAGGGAAGGACGTCGCCCCACTCGGCGTCGCGCGCCCTGCGGTAGCGCTCCCCCGACTTCTTGGAGACGACCTCGCGACCCGCGGTCCCGTCGGGGCGGCAGACCTGGAACTCGACGAGTCCCTTGCGCTTCAACGGGTGTCGGAGGATGCGCCCCGAGATCTCCTCTGGGGTCGGAGGTTCGAGCACGCCGGGAGCGGCGGCCGCGACCCACGAGAACTTCTCGTCCTCGTAGGACAGCTCCGCTCCCTTGAGCCGACGATGCTCGGCGGACCGGCTCACCCGAGCCGCGAAGTGGCACCAGTCCCCTGGTGCGAGAGGGCATTCCATCGAATGCGGACACGGGCCGAGCAGGGTCCAGCCGGCCCCGAGCAGAGCCGATCGGACGCGGAGCACCCGGGCGTAGCCGTCGGGCGTCCCCGGCTCGGCGACGACGACGGCGCGGCCGCGGCGCATCGCGTCGGCGACGAGCCCGTCCTGCTGGGTCTCGTCGAGCTCGCTCAACACGTACGACACCGTCACGAGATCGGCGTCGAGCTCGGGCCAGGCGCCGGCGACACCGCGCCGGAACGTCGCGCCCGTCAGCGCGGGCGACGTCGCGTCGGCGACGAGGTCACGGCCGAGGGCCAGGGCGTCCTCCACCTGGTCGAGCACCGTGACCGACTCGAGCGAGTCGAAGGCGCCCGCGGCCGCCCACGCCGCCGCGCCCGTGCCGCCACCGAGGTCGAGCATCGAGCGCGGCGCCAGACCGCGGTCGGCGAGGTCGACCATGACCCGCGAGAGCGCCGCGTGCGTCGCCGGCATCCGGTAGGCGGCATACGCGGCGACGTGCACCCGCGAGGCGAGGATCGGCGCCGACGCAGGGGCGACCGACCGGTAGCGCGACACGAGCGCCTCGGTCGCCCGGGTCAGCTCGCGTCCGTCGACCCCACGCGTGGCGCGGCTCAGAGCGGCGCGCAGCTCGGCGGCATACGCTGGCGTTCGCGACACTCGTGGAGGATAGCGGCGACGTGGAGGTCAAGCCGACACGCGGGCGCCGGTGCCGCACCCCACCAGTCACGTACGGCACACTGGTCCCACCCCTGTGCCGTGGGGCTGTCAGGGCAGCGCCAGCACCTTCCCTCCAAGGAGCGACACACCATGGGCCCCAAGGCCAAGAAGATCATCCTGATCATCGTGCTCGCGTTCTTCGTCTACGCCGTGTTCACGTCCCCCGACAAGGCTGCCGACATCGTCAGCAACATCTGGGGTGTCCTCGTCGACGGCTTCAACGCGATCCTCAGGTTCTTCAACTCCTTGCTCAACCGCTGAAGCGAGCACACTGAGCTCATGGCCTTGATGCGGAGCACGGAGGTGCCGGCGGGACTGGCGCCGATCCTGCTCCCGGGCGAGCGACTCGTCACCGCGGTGCGTGCGCACTGGGGCAAGCTCGCCGAGCCCGTCGCGACGATGCTCCTGGGACTCACCGCTGCCGTGTGGGTCGACTCCAACGTCACCAAGGCCACCCAGGCCGTCGGCACCATCTTCTGGTGGCTCTTCTTCGGGCTGCTCGCCCGCCTCCTGTGGTGCCTGCTCGACTGGAGCCACAACTGGTTCGTGGCCACCGACAAGCGGCTGCTGTTGCGCTACGGTCTCATCTCCCACAAGGTCGCGATGATGCCGTTGCTCAAGGTCACCGACATGAGCTACGTCCGCTCCATACCCGGCCAGTTCCTCGGCTACGGCAAGTTCGTCCTCGAGAGCGCGGGCCAGGACCAGGCCCTCCGCGAGGTCAAGTGGGTGCCCAACCCCGACCAGACCTACCGCGACATCTGCGCGGAGATCTTCCACATCGTCCCGCCACCCGGCGACGAGGACTTCGAGGAGATCGATGACGAGTTCCCTGACGACACAGGGCAGCCCGGCGGTCAGATACCGCCAGTGAGCCCGATCGCCCCAGGTGGCGGCACGGCATATCCCGACGTCCACCGCACCCACAACCCGATCCAGGACCGTCTCGACTCCTACTCGCGGGCCGTCCCGATCCAGCGGCCGTCCGGCGGGAGCGAGACCGTCTACGAGAGCGACGACCGCAAGCGTCGCCGGCGCGGCGCTGACACCGGCCCGATCTGGCCGCGCTCCGACGACTGAGCCGCTCCAGCAAGATCGTCCTCCGAGTGAGCGGAATCCGTCGGGGCGGGTACCACTGGGTAGTCGCGGCATCCCCGCGGCGCGCGGCCAACGACGCCCGGGCAGGACTCGCAGGCGGTCGCGCTCCCCGCTAGTTTGTGATGATCCGCCCGTCACCGACCGCTCGGAGGTCAGCATGAGCGTGTTCCGCACCAAGTCGGTCGAGGCCTCGATGGCCTCGTCCGAAGAAGCCGACCACAAGCTGAAGAGGACACTCAGCGCCCTTGACCTCACGGTCTTCGGCATCGGTGTCATCATCGGCGCCGGCATCTTCACGCTGACCGGCAGAGCCGCCAAGGACTACGCCGGTCCGTCCATCGCCCTGTCGTTCGTCATCGGTGCGATCGTCTGTGGCCTCGCCGCGCTCTGCTACGCCGAGTTCGCGTCGACGGTTCCCGTCTCCGGTTCGGCCTACACCTTCTCCTACGCGACGCTCGGCGAGCTCGTCGCGTGGATCATCGGCTGGGACCTGCTTCTCGAGCTCATGCTCGGCGCGAGCGTCGTCGCCCAGGGGTGGTCGCAGTACTTCGTGACCTTCCTGGAGCAGCTGGGAGTGACCTGGCCGGAATCGGTCGGGCCGGGGTCGCACTTCGACCTGCCGGCCTTCCTGCTCATCGCCGGCCTGACGCTGCTCATCGCCTGGGGCATCAAGGAGTCGCTGCGCGTCAACCTCGTGCTCGTCGGCGTCAAGCTCTTCATCGTGCTCTTCGTCATCTTCGCGGGCATCCAGTTCATCAACCGCGACAACTGGTCGCCGTTCATCCCGCCGTCCCAGCCGGGCAAGGCCGCAGAGGGCCTGACGACGCCGCTGCTCCAGGTCATCACCGGCATGACTCCCGCGACGTACGGCGTCATGGGCATCATGGCCGGCGCCGCCATCGTCTTCTTCGCCTACATCGGCTTCGACGTCGTCGCGACGACGGCCGAAGAGGCCAAGAACCCGCAGCGTGACCTGCCCCGTGGCATCCTCGGCTCGCTCGCCATCTGCACCCTGCTCTACGTGGCCGTCACGCTCGTCATCACCGGCATGCAGAACTACAAGGACATCGACCCCGATGCGGCGCTCGCCACGGCGTTCAAGTCCGTGGGCAAGGAGGGCTACGCCACGCTCATCTCGGCCGGCGCCGTCGCCGGCCTCACCACAGTGGTCATGACCCTCATCATCGGCGCGACCCGCGTGACGTTCGCGATGAGCCGTGACCGCCTGATCCCGGCCGGACTGGGCCGGACCAACCCGCGCACGAGCACCCCGGTCAGGCTCACGCTCATCATCGGCACCGTCGTCGCCCTCATCGCCTCGCTGACCCCCATCGGCAAGCTCGAGGAAATGGTCAACATCGGCACGTTGACCGCCTTCATGCTGGTCTCGCTCGCCGTCCCGATCCTGCGCAAGCGGCGCCCCGACCTCAAGCGCTCGTTCAAGGTGCCCGGCAACCCGGTGGTGCCGTGGCTGTCCGCGGCCGCCTGCTTCTACCTCGTGCTCAACCTCTCGGTCGAGACGTGGATCCGGTTCGTCATCTGGATGCTGCTGGGCTTCCTCATCTACTTCCTCTACTCCCGCCACCACAGCAAGCTGGCAACGGGCGAGGAGGAGGAAGGTCGCCGAGCAGCCCCCGAGGTCCTCAGCGAACGCTGACCTCGCCCCACCTCGCCCCACCTCTCCCACCGAACGCGGCGTTCGGTCTCGAACTCACTGCTAGAACAGAGCTTTCGAGACCGAACGCCGCGTTCGGTCTGTTGGGGGTGAGTTGTCCACAGGCCCTTGGCAGGCAGATCGCGTATGCCGCCACGATGGGCCCATGAACCTGCACCATCTCGCTCCCTCCGGGGTCTTCTCCGCCGCAGCAGCGCGCATGAGCGGGATCAGCGGCGCTCTGCTGCGGAGTCTGGTCGCGCGCGGCGAGTGCCACCCGCTCCATCGAGGCTGGTACTCCGTGCAGCGGCCGACCAGCGACAAGCACCGCCACCGGCTGCGTGTGACGGCCCTGCTCGAGGAGTACGCGGGTCTGGTGATGGCCTCCCACGCCTCGGCTGTGGCGGTGCTGGACCTGCCGGACGAGGGCATCGACTGGGGGACGGTGCACCTCATGTGGCGAGACCCCGAACGCCCCTTTCGTGCCTTCAGCCGCGTCCACATCCACGAGCTCGTCGAGCACCCGCGACTGCAGCACCGAGGCCAAACGGTCGACCTCGGCCTGGCTGCCGTCCAGGTCGGGCTGCACAGCCAGATCGGCATGCTGGTCGTCGCCGACCACTGTCTGCGCAAGGGGTTGACGACGAGCGAGTCCCTCACTGCGGCGGCTCGGAGCCTACGCGGCCACCGCGGTGTCACACGTGCCAAGGCGGCCGTCTCGTGGTGCGACTCGAGACACGAGTGGCCGGGCGAGACGCTGACCGCCCACGTGCTTCGAGGGCTGGGCTATGCCTTCACTCCCCAGCTCGAGATCGCCCGGCGCGAGCACCCCGGACGGTCCTTCTACGCCGACTTCCACCTCGATGGCACCAACGTCCTGGTCGAGTTCGACGGGAAGGTGAAGTACGACCCCGAGACGAATCCTGACGCCGCGAGAGCCAACTTCGACGAGAAGCTCCGAGAGGACGAGCTGCGCCGTCTCGGGTTCGTCGTCGTCCGCCTCACCCGGGCGGACCTGGCGCGCCCCGCCCTCGTGAGGACCCGCATCGAGGCCGCGATCCGCGACTCCCGACCCGCCCGGCCCGAGCTCCCCCTGGCCTGAGCTCCCCCTCCCCTGAGCCCCTCCCTGTGACCGAACGCAGCGTTCGGTCACGAACTCGCTGTTAGAACGCTGAGTTCGCGACCGAACGCWGCGTTCGGTGGGGAAGGGGATGGGTCAGAGGGCCTTGATGATGTCTTCGACGCGTTCCTTGGCGTCGCCGAAGAGCATCGCCGAGTTGTCGCGGAAGAAGAGCGGGTTCTGGACTCCGGCGTAGCCGGCGTTCATCGAGCGCTTGAAGACGACGACGTCCTTGGCGTTCCACACCTGCAGGACCGGCATCCCGGCGATCGGTGACGTGGGGTCCTCGGCGGCCGCCGGGTTGACGGTGTCGTTGGCGCCGATGACGAGCACGACGTCGGTGTCCGGGAAGTCGTCGTTGACCTCGTCCATCTCGAGGACGATGTCGTACGGCACGCGAGCCTCGGCGAGCAGCACGTTCATGTGACCGGGCAGGCGGCCAGCCACCGGGTGAATGCCGAACCGGACGTCCACGCCGCGCTCCCGGAGCTTGGCCGTCAGCTCGGCGACGGGGTACTGCGCCTGTGCGACCGCCATGCCGTAGCCGGGCGTGATGACGACCGACGACGCGTTCTTGAGCAGGTCGGCGACTTCTGATGCGTTCGTCTCACGGTGGTCCCCGTAGTCGACGTCAGAGTCGAAGACCGCTCCGTCGGAGCCGAACCCGCCGGCGATGACCGAGACGAACGACCGGTTCATGGCCTTGCACATGATGTACGAGAGGTAGGCACCCGACGAGCCGACGAGCGCACCGGTGACGATGAGCAGGTCGTTGCCGAGCATGAACCCCGCGGCGGCGGCGGCCCAGCCCGAGTAGCTGTTGAGCATCGACACGACGACGGGCATGTCACCGCCGCCGATGGAGGCGACGAGGTGCCAGCCGAACGCGAGCGCGATCGCCGTCATGACGAGGAGCGGCACGATCGAGTGGGCCGCCACGAACCACACGAGCAGCCCGGCGGACACGACGAGCGCGGCGAGGTTGAGCCAGTGGCGTGCCGGCAGCATCAGCGGCTTGCTCGAGATGCGCGCCGACAGCTTGAGGAACGCGACGATCGATCCGGTGAACGTCACCGCTCCGATGAAGACGCCGAGGAAGATCTCGACGAGATGAACGGCCTCACCCTCGACCCCGACGAGGTCGGACGTCGCGACGAACGTGTTGATGCCGACGAGCACCGCCGCGGCCCCGACGAACGAGTGCAGCATCGCGATGAGCTCGGGCATGCCGGTCATCTCGACCTTGCGCGCCCGGGCGATCCCGATCGCGGCACCGATGACCATGGCGACGGCGATGAGCAGCCAGGCCGACCACGCGGCATCGCGCAGGGAGAGCCAGAGCGTCGCGACGAGGGCGATGCCCATGCCGACCATGCCGAGGACGTTGCCGTCACGGGCGGTCTCGTGCTTCGAGAGGCCGGCTAGCGACATGATGAAGAGCAGCGCCGCGACGATGTATGCCGCCTGGATGAGTGCGGTGTCCATGTGCGGTCAGCCCTTCCGGAACATCGTCAGCATGCGGCGGGTCACGGTGAAGCCACCGAAGATGTTGATGCTGGCCAGGAGCGCAGCCACGAAGCCCAGCACCATGATCACGACACCCTTCGTGCCGCCCACCGACCCGGCCGAGCCGAGCTGGAGCAGCGCGCCGACGACGATGATGCCGCTGATCGCGTTGGTGACGGACATCAGAGGCGTGTGCAGGGCGTGGTGGACGTTGCCGATGACGTAGTAGCCGATGACGACGGCGAGCGCGAAGACGGTGAAGTGCCCGAGGAAGCTCGGCGGCGAGACGGCGGCCACCGCCCCGAAGACGACGGCTCCGATCGCCATCCCGGCGTACCTGCGGCGTGGGTCCTTCGGTGGCTCAGGTTCTTTCACGACCTTCGTCCCGGACGCCGTCTGGGCCACCGGGGCTGCTGCGCTCACCTGGATCGCGGGCGGCGGCCACAGCAGCTCACCGTCGCGGGCCACCGTCATGTTGCGCTGCACGACGTCGTCGAAGTCGAGGACGAGCTCGCCGTCCTTGCCCGGCGTCAGCAGCTTCATGAGGTTGACGAGGTTCGTGCCGTAGAGCTGGGAGGCCTGCGTGGGCAGCCGGGCCGCGAGGTCGGTGTAACCGATGATCGTCACCCCGTTGTCGGTGACGACCATCTCGTCGGCGACGGCGCCCTCGACGTTGCCGCCGTTGGCTGCGGCCATGTCGACGATGACCGAGCCGGGCTTCATCGACGCCACCATCTCGCCGGTGATGAGCCGCGGCGCCGGGCGTCCGGGGATGAGCGCCGTCGTGACGATGATGTCGACGTCGGGCGCCTGGGCGGCATACAGCTCAGCGGCCCGTCGGTTGTACTCCTCGCCCATCTCCTTGGCGTAGCCGTCGCTCGACGCGGCAGCGGCGTCGACCTCGGGCATCTGGACGGCGAGGAAGTCGGCGCCCATCGACTCGACCTGCTCGGCCACCTCGGCGCGGGCGTCGGTCGCGCGGACGATCGCCCCGAGCGAGCGGGCCGTGCCGATCGCGGCGAGGCCCGCCACGCCGGCCCCAGCGACGAGCACCTTGGCGGGCGGCACCTTGCCGGCCGCCGTGACCTGCCCGGTGAAGAAGGAGCCGAACTCGTGGGCGGCCTCGACGACGGCGCGGTAGCCGGCGATGTTGGCCATCGACGACAGGACGTCGAGCGACTGGGCCCGGCTGATGCGCGGCACCGCGTCCATCGCCATGGCGGTGACGCCCGCGGCGCGCAGCCTCTCGACGAGGTCGGGGCTGATGGCCGGCGCCATGAGCGAGACGAGGACGGTACCGGGGCGGAGCCGCGCGATGTCCTCGTCCGAGGGCGCGTTGACCTGGTGGACGATCGGCGAGCCCCACGCCTCCTCGGCCGTGACGACGCGAGCGCCGGCGGCGGCATACGCCTCGTCGGAGAAGCTCGCCCGCTCCCCCGCCCCGCTCTCGACGGCGACGTCGTAACCGAGTCCGACGAGCTGTTCGACGGTCTTGGGCGTCGCGGCGACACGTGTCTCGCGGGCACGGGTCTCACGGGGGACACCGATCTGCACGCTGGGCTCCTTCGCGCGGAGGGCTGGTGGGCACTGGTTCACGAACCTAGAGCACGACCCACGGGTATTGGCAGGTCTGCCGGGCACGTCACACAAATGACACGCGACCGGACCCGAACGTCTCTGAGCGTGGGCAGACAGAGGGTCGGCGAGGCTGCCCCGGTGAGCTCGACGTGAACCCGGACGGTCAGTGCGACGGCGCCCGACGACCGAGGCTGAACACCTCGGGCGGCGGCTTCTGGTCGGACTCGAGCCGTCGGTAGGCGCTCGGCGTGGTCCCCACCTCCGCGAGGAACTGCCGGTTGAAGTTGGCCATGTTGTGGTAGCCGCTCATCTCGGCGACCTGGGCCACGGAGTGGTCGGTCGTGTCGAGCAGGCGTCGGGAGTAGGCGATCCGCAGCTTCTTGACCATGCTCGAGAAGGTCATGCCGGTCGCGGACTTGAAGTACTTCGAGAACGTCGGCTCCGACATGTACGCCAGACGTGCGGCCGTCGACAGCCGGATGTCGCCCGTCAGGTTGTCGGAGATGTAGCTGAGCCCCGCCTCGCCGGCGTCGCGCGACGCCGCGTCGGTCGGTCGGCCCATCCACTCGCTCGCCACGAGGTCGTACTCCTCGGGCGGGGCGTGCGCGAAGAGCGCGAGGAGCTTGAAGAGGTGGCCGAGCTGCTCGACGCCCTGGCTGTGCACGCAGGCGAGGATCGTCTCGGCGGCCCGCCAGGCCGTGGCACCGGAGAAGACGATCCCGCGGGTCGAGCGCTGGAGCACCTCCGTCACCTCGGCCAGCTCCGGCAGGTGCTCCATCGCCGCGTGGATCCACTCGTCGCTGAACTGGATGACCGCGTCGCGGTCGACCGCCACCTGCCCTTCCGCGAGGTCGCTGACCCAGTCGTGCGGCAGGTTCGGGCCGATCAGGCTGACGTGACCCGGCGCGAAGGTGCCGATGTGGTCGCCGGCGATGAAGCTGCCACGCGTCTTGGTGATGAGGTGGATCTCGTACTCGGGATGGAAGCCCCAGCCGCAGATCTCGCTCGGGAAGTCGTGCGTCAGCACCCGTGCCGAGGCCTGCGGGTGGTGCGGGATGTACTCCCGCCGGACCGGCTGCCCCAGGATCGGGCCCGACGGTACGGAACGCATCGACTCGACGTCGGTCGTGCGGGAAGCGCCATCCGAAGACTGGCCGGATCGATACGAAATCTTCGTCTCCTTCGCCGCGCTGGACAGCACCGTCGCCATCCCGTGCGGGGCTGCGACCGATTCGTCACCTGCAGCTCCCACCCGTCCGCAAAATCGTATCAACGACAGGGGGCTCATGGTGCTTGTTGCCCCGACTCGCGCGTCGTTACCGTTCCGGCAAGTTCCCGTCAAGAAACGAAGCGGAGATCGCCGCAGGGCCAGGTGGAACCGGCCGACGGAAACGAGGAATGCCTACCAAAGGAGTTAGGAATGCTTGCGAACAAGCGCATGCTCGCGCTGGGGACGGGCGCGGTGGCGGTCGCCATGACGGTGGCTGCCTGTTCGTCCGGGGCGGTGCAGTCCGGCAACGGGTCCACGGGCGCCGCCGGAGGCGCCGTCACCCTCAAGGTGGCCACCGTGAACAACGGCCAGATGAAGGACATGGAGAAGCTCAAGTCCGAGTACGAGAAGGCGAACCCCGGCGTCACGGTCAACTTCCAGGTCATGGAGGAGGGCGACCTCCGCGCCGCCGTGACGGCGGACGTCGCGAGCGGCGCCGGCCAGTACGACATCGTCACCATCGGCGCCTACGAGACGCCGCAGTGGGGTGCCAACGGTTGGCTCGTCGACCTCACCCCGGAGCTCCAGTCCGACTCGTCGTACGACGTCAACGACCTGCTTCCCCCGGTCCGCGACGTCAACACCTTCGACAACAAGCTCTTCGCCGTCCCGTTCTACGGGGAGTCCTCGATCCTCATGTACAACAAGGAGGTCATGGACAAGGCCGGGGTCACGATCCCGCAGAACCCCACGTGGCAGCAGGTCGCGGATGCGGCCAAGAAGGTCAACACCGCCGACATGGCCGGGATCTGCATGCGCGGCAAGCCCGGCTGGGGAGACCTCTTCGCCCCGCTGACCACCGTCGTGCAGACCTTCGGGGGCAACTGGTACGACAGCAGCTGGAAGGCCACCGTCGACACCCCGGAGTGGAAGCAGGCGGTCAGCTTCTACAAGACGATGCTCGACCAGTCCGGTGAGAAGGACCCCGTCTCCTACAGCTTCAACGAGTGCCTCACGGCCCTCAAGGAGGGCAAGGCCGCGATGTGGGCCGACGCCTCCGTCGCAGCGTCGATGCTCGAGGCGGCCGACTCGCCCGTCAAGGGCAAGATGGGCTACGCGCACATGCCGGTCGACAAGACCAAGGAGTCCGGCTGGCTCTGGAGCTGGAACCTCGCGATCCCGACGTCGACCAAGCAGAAGGACGCGGCGGTCAAGTTCGTCAAGTGGGCCACGAGCAAGGACTACATCAAGCTCGTCGGCACGAAGATCGGCTGGTCCAACGTCCCGCCGGGCTCGCGGACCTCGACGTACGACATCCCCGAGTACAAGGACGCCGCCAAGGCGTACGCACCCATCACGCTCGACGTCATGAGCTCGGTCAACCCGAAGCAGCCGGGCGTCAACCCGCAGGGCTGGGTCGGCATCCAGTACGTCTCGATCCCCGAGTTCCAGGACGTCGGCAACCAGTGCGCCCAGCTCGTCGCGGACTACCTGGCCAACCGCGGCACGATCGACGACGCGCTCAGCAAGTGCCAGTCCATCGCCCAGGCTGCGGGCGACAAGCACAAGAAGTGACCTCCTGTTGACGAACAGGTGACACGTGGTGCCGGGCCCGGCACGCCCCGGGCCCGGCACCACACCCCCTCCAACCCGCAGTCGCACGAGCCGCACAAGGGAGTGCCGACATGACGACGACCACCACCACGCAACCATCCGAGCTCGAGGACGTCCGGGCCAGCACCGCGACCGACAAGCGGCGCGTGCAGCGGACGGAGCTCTGGCGCAACCGGGGACTGCTGCTCCCGGCCGTCATCTTCCTCATCCTGCTGACGCAGATCCCGTTCCTGACGACCATCGGGTTCTCACTGACGAAGTGGAACCTGCTCTACCCCAACGACCGTGCGTTCGCCGGATTCGACAACTACACGAGCGCACTCACCTCGGGCGACCTGTGGCCCTCGATCCGCGCCACGGTGCTCATCACGGCCTTCTCGGTCACCCTGGCGGTCCTCTTCGGCCTGCTCTTCGCCGTCCTGCTCGACCGCCCGTTCCGCGGTCGCGCCCTCGCCCGGACCCTGATGATCACGCCCTTCCTCATCATGCCGGCGGCGGCCTCGCTCATCTGGAAGTACTCGATGTTCGACACCAACATCGGGATGCTCAACTGGGTCTTCCGGACCCTGCACCTGCCGGTCGTCGCCTGGAGCACCGAGCACCCGATGGCCACGGTGGTCATCGTGCTGACGTGGCAGTTCACGCCGTTCATGATGCTCATCCTGCTGGCCGGTCTCCAGGGCCAGGACAAGGGCATCCTCGAAGCCGCCCAGGTCGACGGGGCCGGCACGTGGCGGACCTTCACCTGGATCACGCTGCCCCACCTACGGATGTACATCGAGATCGGGGTGCTCCTCGGCTCGGTCATCATCCTGCAGGTCTTCGACCCGATCGCGATCCTCACCAAGGGGACCGGCGGCACGAAGACCCTCGCCTATCTCCTCTACGAGCGGGCCTTCATCGGGCTCGACGTCGGGCAGGCAGCGGCATACGGCGTCGTGACCGTCGTCCTCACGATCATCGTCGCGACCATCGCTCTCAAGAGCGTCTTCAAGGTCTTCATGGCAGGAGGAAGCCGATGAACGGCTCAGGCAGCACCACGAGGTCGAAGACATCGGCCCGAGGAGCCCTCACGACGCTCGTCACGTGGATCCTCGTGCTCATCTTCTTCTTCCCCGTCTTCTGGATGGTCCTCAACGGGTTCAAGCCGGAGTCGCTCGCGTCGTCCGTCAACCCGACGTTCATCTTCAAACCCGTCACGGAGGGCTACCAGCTCGCGATGGACCGCGGGATGGCCGGCTACCTCCAGAACTCGCTGACCGCCGCTGTCATCGCGACGATCATCTCGGTGGTGCTCGCGATCCCCGCCGCGTACGCCCTGTCGATCCGGCGGGTCAAGAACGTCGAGAACTCGCTCTCGTTCTTCATCTCGACCCGGTTCATGCCGCTCGCCGCGATCGTGCTGCCGCTCTTCATGATCTTCAAGACCGTCGGGCTGCTCGACAACATCTACATGCTCGCCATCGTCTACGGCGCCATGAACCTGCCCGTGACGGTGTGGATGATGCGCTCGTTCTTCCTCGAGGTGCCCTACGAGATCATCGAGGCGGCCCGGGTCGACGGGGCCGGCATGTTCCGTGAGATCGTGCGGATCGTCCTGCCGCTCGTCCTCCCCGGGGTCGCGGCCGCAGCGCTCATCAGCTTCATCTTCGCGTGGAACGAGTACTTCCTCGCCCTGCTGCTGACGAGCTCGGCCGCCCGCACGACGCCGCCCTTCCTCGGCAGCTTCGTCGACGGCCGAGGACAGTTCCTCGCCGTCCTGTCCGCCGCAGCGACCATCGCGGCCCTCCCCGTCATCATCGCGGGCTGGGCGGCCCAGAAGCAGCTCGTCCGCGGCCTGTCGATGGGGGCGATCAAGTGACCGGCACCAGCACCACGCCGGGGCCCGTCACGCCCCCCGCCGTCGACCGTGGACGGAGCCTCGAGGACTCGGTCGTCGTCGTCACCGGTGCCGGCGGTGGCATCGGTGGCGCGATCGCCCGGCTCGTCCTCGAAGCGGGCGGTCGCGTCGTCGCCGGTGACCTCCGGCCCGACGCCCTCAGCTCGCTCCGCGACGCCTGGGGCGAGGACCGGCTGGCCGTCGGCCTCGGCGACGTCCGGGACGAGAGCACCGCCGACGCGCTCGTCACCGCGGGAGTCCAGGCCTTCGGTCGGGTCGACTCCGTCGTCGCCAACGCCGCCGTCGGCTTCTACGGCGGGATCCTCGACTACTCGGCCGAGCAGGCCTCGCTCATGGTCGACGTCAACGTCAAGGGCACCGTGTGGCTGGCGCGGGCGGCCGTGCGCCAGTTCCGCGCCCAGGGCGGAGGTGGTGACATCGTCATCATCGGCTCGGTCGCCGGACTCCTCATCGGGGGCGGCAAGGAGGCGGTCTACTCCGCCACCAAGGCTGCGCAGATCAACCTCGGCTACGCCCTCGACCGCGAGCTGCGCTCGGAGGGGATCCGCACGACGACCATCGCACCGGCCGGCGTCAACACCCCCTTCGCCGCCGCCGACGGACGCTTCGGCGACCGCGACCCGTCCGAGGGCGACTTCATGGAACCGGAGGACATCGCCCAGGCCGTCGCCTACACCCTCCGACAGCCACGACGGATGCGCACCGAGCTGTGGACGATGTGGAGCCTGTCCGAGACGCACTGACGACCGTCAGCCGCGCGTCGAGGACTACCGGCTCCCCCGTGTCCGGCCACCCCGCCGCCGACGACATCCCTTTCCTCCGAGAGGACCCAGACGACCATGACCACCACGCCCGCCACCTCGCCCCCGCGGCCCACGACTCTCGCGAGCGCGACGCTCGACGCACTCCCCGAGGCGGTGGGCCGACCCACCTACGACCGGGCGGCCGTCACCGCGAGCATCGTCCACTTCGGCGTCGGCGGCTTCCACCGCGCCCACGAGGCGATGTACGTCGACCGGCTCATGGAGCTGGGCGTCCCCGGAGCCCTGGACTGGGGCATCTGCGGCGTCGGGGCCCTCCCCCACGACCGGCGCATCGTCGACACCCTCACGGCGCAGGACGGCCTCTACACCCTCGTCGTCAAGCACCCGGACGGCCACCGGGAGCCGCGCGTCGTCGGGAGCCTCGTCGAGCTCGTGTTCGCGCCGGACGACCCGCAAGCCGTCGTCGACCGACTGGCCCACCCCCGGACGCGGATCGTGTCGCTGACCATCACCGAGGGTGGCTACCTCGTCAACCAGGTCACGGGCGAGTTCGACGCCGCCGACCCGGCGATCCGGGCGGACCTCGAGGAGGGCGCCGTCCCGCGCACCGTCTTCGGCTACGTCGTCGCGGGTCTCGCGGCCCGCCGCGACGCGGGGCAGGAGCCCTTCACCGTCATGTCGTGCGACAACCTGCCGGGGAACGGTGACGTCGCGCGGACGATGATGACGGCATACGCCCGCCTCAAGGACCCCGCGCTCGCGGACTGGATGGACGAGCACGTCTCCTTCCCCAACGGCATGGTCGACCGCATCACACCCGTCACGGTGCAGGACGACATCGACCGCCTCGTCGAGGAGTTCGGGGTCGAGGACGGGTGGCCCGTCGTGTGCGAGCCGTTCACGCAGTGGGTCCTCGAGGACCACTTCACCCAGGGGCGTCCTCCCCTCGAAGCGGCCGGCGTGCAGCTCGTCGAGGACGTCGTGCCCTACGAGCTGATGAAGCTGCGCCTGCTCAACGCGAGCCACCAGGCCCTCTGCTACCTCGGCTACCTGTCCGGCTACCGCTACGCCCACGAGGTCTGCCAGGACCCCCTCTTCGTCGACTTCCTGCTCGGCTACATGGAGCACGAGGGCAGTCCGACGCTCCCCGACGTGCCGGGGGTCGACCTCGACGCCTACCGGCACGAGCTCATCGCGCGCTTCGCCAACCCGGAGGTGCGTGACACGCTGGCACGCCTCTGCGCCGAGAGCTCGGACCGCATCCCGAAGTGGCTCGTCCCGGTCATCAGGCGCAACCTCGAGACGGGCGGGCAGATCGACCGCTCCGCGCTCGTCGTCGCCTCGTGGGCGCGCTACGCGGAGGGCGTCGACGAGCAGGGCGAACCGATCGAGGTCGTCGACCGCGTCAAGGACCGGGTCATGGCCGCCGCCGCGCAGCAGGGCACCGACCCGCTCGCCTTCCTCCGCGACCGGGACCTCTTCGGCGACCTCGTCGACGACGAGCGGTTCACCTCGGTGTTCACGCGAGCCCTGTCGGCCTTGCACACCAGGGGCGCTCGGGAGACCCTGCAGTCATGGACCGGGCGGAGCAGCACGACGTGACCGATGGACGCACCCTCGTGGCGGGGGTCGACAGCTCGACCCAGTCGACGAAGATCGTCGTCTGCGACGCCCAGACGGGGCAGGTCGTGCGCACGGCCCGGGCCCCTCACCCCGACGGCACCGAGGTGCACCCCGACCGGTGGTGGGAGGCCTACGAGCACGCGTGCGGCGACGGCGTCCTCGACGGGGTGGCCGCCATCGCCGTCGGCGGCCAGCAGCACGGCATGGTGACGCTCGACGAGGACGACACCGTCGTGCGCGACGCCCTGCTGTGGAACGACACCCGCAGCGCGGGGGCAGCCCGCGACCTCACGACCGAGCTCGGCGGCGTCAGTGCATGGGTCGACGCCGTCGGCCTCGTCCCCGTCGCGAGCTTCACCGTCACGAAGCTGCGATGGCTCGCCGAGCACGAGCCCGACCTGGCTGCGCGGGTGGCCCGCGTGGTCCTCCCACATGACTGGCTCACCGGCCGGATCCTTCAACGGGGCAACGGTTTCGAGCGCTGGAGCACCGACCGCGGAGACGCGTCCGGCACGGGCTACTGGTCGGCCGCCGACGGCGACTACCGGCTCGACCTGCTCGACCGGGCGTTCGGCCGGACCCTCGAGGTCCCCGAGGTGCTCTCTCCCGCCCAGGCTGCCGGCCGCACGGCCGACGGCCTGCTCGTCGCCGCCGGCACGGGCGACAACATGGGTGCCGCTCTCGGCCTGACGCTCCACCCCGGTGACGTCGTCGTCTCGCTCGGCACGAGCGGTACGGTCTTCACGCCGCACGGCTCGGCGATCCGCGACGAGACCGGTGCCATCGCCGGCTTGGCCGATGCGACCGGTCACCACCTCCCGCTCATGTGCACCCTCAATGCGGCCCGCGTGCTGACCGCGGCCGCATCGATGCTCGGTGTTGACCTCGCAGAGCTCGACCGTCTTGCGCTGCAGGCGATCCCGGGCGCGGGTGGCCTGACCCTCCTGCCCTACCTCGACGGCGAGCGCACCCCTGACCTCCCGGAAGCAACCGGCACGCTGAGCGGGCTCACCCGCACGAACGCGACACCGGAGAACCTCGCCCGGGCGGCGGTCGAGGGGATGCTGTGCAACCTCGTCGCGGGGGTCGACGCCCTGCGCGACCACGACGTCGAGGTCGGACGCATCCTGCTCATCGGCGGAGCGGCCGCGTCACGTGCCGTCCGCGAGATCGCGCCGGGCCTCTTCCGCGCCCCGGTCGTCGTGCCGGCACCAGCCGAGTACGTCGGCGTCGGCGCCGCGCGCCAAGCCGCGTGGGCCCTTTCGGGAGAGGCGGACCCACCGACGTGGGCCCTCGCGATCGACTCGGAGTATGCCGTCCCGAGGAGTGACGAGCAGGCGCACGTCGACGTCGTGGCGCGCTACCAGGACCTCGTGTCCCGCACCCACGGGGTCTGAGCCACCAGCGCTCGGGACGCGAGCGGCATACGCCCTCATGCCTCGCGGAGGCTCGGCGCGACGGCCGAGCCTTCGGGGGGCGCCTACGGGTGGTGCCGTGACAGGACGGCGAACCCAGCCGTCAGGCGAGGGCCTTCGCCTTGAGGGCAGCGAACTCGTCGGCGGAGATGGTGCCCGCGTCGAGCAGCTCCTTCGCCTTGGCGATCTGCTCCGGTGCCGAGGTGCTCGAGGCCCCAGCGACGGAACGAACGTAGTCCTCCTGCGCCTGGCGGGCCTCCGCGTACTTCTGAGTCGAACGCTCGTTCATGCCGCGACCGCGGACGATGAGGTAGACGATCGCGGTGATGAAGGTGAAGAAGACGAGGCACACGACCCACAGCGCCTTCATCCCGCCGGAGACCTGGGGGTCGCGGAACAGGTCGGCCACGATCGAGAACAGCACCAGGAGGTAGGTCGCGAACGCGAAGAAGATGACGATGAACCAGACGATGTCCCAGAACGACATGGGGCGACCTTTCTCGGAGGGCAGCACGGAAGCGGTGCTCACCCCCATGGTCGTGACGCGCAGCCACCGTCGACATCATCCACACGGGGTGACCGCGCGGCCCGGCGCCTCAGCGGTACTCAGGGTTGTGCCAGCCGAAGTGCTCGCCGGCGTTCCAGGCCGACCGCAGGTTGCCGTAGGCCGGCACGCCCCCCGCGTCGTGGAGCATCCTCGCGAGGTGCATGAGGTTCCACGTCATGAAGGTCGTGTTGCGGTTGGTGAAGTCGTTCTCCGGGCCACCGCTGCCGGGGTCGAGATAGCTCGGGCCCGGACCGGCCTCGCCGATCCAGCCGGCGTCGGCGTTCGGCGGGATCGTGTAGCCGACGTGCTGGAGGCTGTAGAGCACGTTCTGGGCGCAGTGCTTGATCCCGTCCTCGTTGCCGGTGATGAGGCAGCCGGCGACCCTGCCGTAGAAGAGGTACTGCCCCTGGTCGTTGAGCATCCCGCTCAACGAGTAGATGCGCTCGATGAAGCGCTTCGTGACGCTCGAGTTGTCGCCGAGCCAGATGGGGCCGGCGACGACGAGGATCTGGCTGTCGAGGATGCCGGGGTAGAGGTCGGGCCACGCGTCGCTCTCCCAGCCGTGCTCGCGCATGTCGGGGTAGACGCCCGTGGCGACGTCGTGGTCGACGAGGCGGATCTCGTCGACGGTGACCCCGTGCTCGCGCATGATGGCCGCGCTCGCGTCGACGAGCCCCTGAGTGTGGCTCGGCTCGGGGCTCTTCTTCAGCGTGCAGTTGACGTAGGTGGCCTTGAGGCCGGTGAAGTCCCAGTCGGTCATGGCGTCGACTTTCCTCCGTGGCAGCCCGCCGCCGCAATGGCCCGGATGTGACGAGTTGCTGACGTCCTCGCGGTCGTCAGCACCTCCGGTCACGTCTCAGGACGTCAGGTGGTCAGCGACGCGTGAAGCCCATGACCTTGCGGATGAGCAGGATGCCGACGACGCCGCCGGCGGCCCCGAAGACGCCGCCGAGGGCCTCGTACGTCAGGCCCGTCTGGAGCGAGGAGACGAGGGAGTCGAGGGAGTCGGGCTGCTCGATCCCTCGCTGCGCGGCGCGTCCGAGCATCGCGAGGACGAGGTTGACGGCGAGCACGACCCAGAGGGCGATGATCAGCGGCGGGGTCGTCGACGGACGATCGTGGCGGGTGCGCGGGTTCGCGTGCTCGGTGCCCCAGAGGACGTCGCGGAGGGCCAGCGGGCCCAGGACGACGTTGGCGAAGGGGATGAACCAGCCGCCGATGGCCATGCCGGTGCCACGCGTGTAGAGCGCGTGGTCGGACCGGTCGGAGGTCCAGACCCGGTGGAGCCAGACGAGCATGACGATGCCGGCCAGCCCGGCGAGGGCGAGGATCGGCAGGTAGAGGGCGTCGGCGCTCTCGGCCTCGCTGACGACGGCGTCGAAGTCACCGTCGCTGAGCAGCCCCTTGATCCGGATGTCGAACCAGGCCAGGTAGAGGTTGGCGACGGCCGCGACCGCGAAGAGGGCTTGCGCGATGATGGCGAGCACGGCGGTGGACTGCTTCCACGGGCGCACCTTGACGGTCTTGGAGTTGGCGGTCAGGCCCGGCTCGGGGGTCGGCGCCGGCTGGGCCGGTCCGGTCGGCGCGGGCAGGTGGCCCTGCGGGGCCATGTTGCCCTGCGGGGCGATCGGGACGGGCGCCGCCGCAGCCGGGACCGGGGGTTCGTGAGGTGCAGCGGGTTGGGTCATGAGTGTTCTCCCCTGTCGATGAACGTGTGCGCCCGAAAGCTACAGCAGCAGGCGCGCCGACAGGAGCGAAGAAGGGGGGGCGACCCGCCGCGACCGGGCCGACACCGACGCGACCTCGAAGATCACATCTGTTCGGGGGACTCCAGTCCGAGCAGGTCGAGACCGGTCGTCATGACCCGGAAGACGAGCGCGCACAACGTCAGTCGCGACTCCTTGACCTCGTCGAGCTCGGCCTTGAGCACGGGACAGTTCTCGTAGAACGCCGAGAACGCCTGCGCCAGCTCGAAGAGGTACCCGGCGAGCCGGTGCGGCTCGTAGGTGTCGCCGACCTCGGCGACGACGTCACCGAAACCGAGCAGGTGCGTGGCGAGGGCACGCTCGTGCGGCTCGCCGAGCAGGATCGGCGCGCGCTGGGCGGCCGGGTCGAGCCCGATCTGGCGGAAGATCGACCGGACGCGGGCGACGACGTACTGGAGGTACGGCCCGGTGTTGCCGGTGAGCGCGACCATGCGGTCGAGGTCGAAGACGTACTCGCTGTCGTGCGCGACGGACAGGTCGGCGTACTTCACGGCGCCGATGCCGATCTGCCGGGCGATGGTGGCGCGCACGGTCTCGTCGAGGTCGGGCCGCGTGCCGTCGATGACGGTCCGGGCCTTCTCGACGGCCTCGTCGAGCAGGGCCATGAGCCGCAGCGGCTTGCCGGAGCGGGTCTTGAGGATCTTGCGGTCGTCGCCGAGCACGTTGCCGATCTGGACGTGGACGGGCACGACGTCGTCGGGCAGCCAGCCGGCCTTGCGCGCGGTGTCCCACACCATGTTGAGGTGCAGGGCCTGCGGGGCGCCGATGACGTAGAGCACCCGGTGCGCCTTGAGGTCCTCGACGCGGTGCTTGATCGTCGCGAGGTCGGTCGTGCCGTAGTTGTAGCCGCCGTCGCTCTTGCGGATGATGAGCGGCACCGGCTTGCCCTCACGGCCGGTGTAGCCGTCGAGGAAGACGCACAGGGCGCCGTCCGAGACGGTCGCGATGCCCTTGGCCTCGAGCTCGGCACAGAGGTCGGCGAGCACCTCGTTGTAGGTGGACTCGCCGGCGAGGTCGTCGTCGGTGAGCGTGATGCCGAGCGTCGAGTAGATCTTGTTGAAGTAGATCTTCGACAGGTCGACGAGCTCACGCCACAGGGCGAGGGTCTCGGGGTCGCCGGCCTGGAGGCTGACGACCCGGGTGCGGGCCCGCACGTTGAAGTCGCCCTCGCTGCCGGCCGGCTCGGCCTTGTCCGCGCGGTCGAACTTGACCCGGGCCGCCTGGTAGAAGGCGTTGGGGTCGGTGACGAGGAGGTCGGCCTCCTCGGAGTCTCGACCGACATCGAGCAGGTGCTCGATGAGCATGCCGAAGGGCGTGCCCCAGTCGCCGATGTGGTTCTGCCGGATGACGTGGTGCCCGAGGTGCTCGAGGGTGCGGGCCAGCGAGTCGCCGACGACGGTCGTGCGCAGGTGCCCGACGTGCATCTCCTTGGCGACGTTGGGCGCGGAGTAGTCGATCGGGATGTTCTGCGTCGCCTGGAGCGCGACACCGCCCCGCTCGTCGGCCTCGACGTCCTGCAGCAGTCCGGCGATCCACGAGCTCGAGAAGGTGAGGTTGATGAAGCCGGGACCGCTCACCTCGACGGAGTCGCACACACCGTCGAGGTCGAGGGCGTCGACGATCCTGGCCGCGACCTCGCGCGGCGGCATCCCGACCTTCTTGGCCAGGGCGAGCGCTGCGTTGACCTGCACGTCGGCGAACTGCGACGGACGCAGCACCGGGTCGGCCTCGCGGAAGTCGTCACCGAGGGCGGCGGCGATCGCGGACTGGACCTTGGGCGTGAGCGCGACGAGCGGGGAAACCATGCCGGCAAGTCTATTTGCGCCGACCGGGTGCCCGCGCCACCGTTTCGGACCGGCCCACCGAGGGCGTATGCCGTGTCGCCCGGACCCTGCCCGAGCGCGAGCCGAGCGTGGTGGCCCCGCGGAGAGGTCCCGGGCACGAGCGTGGCCGCGTGCACACCGTTGTGCACGCGGCCACTGTCCGTCAGGGAGCGGTCACTCCCCGTCGCGGTGGAAGCCCGCGCGCCGGGCCGCCTCCTCGCTGTAGAACCACACGTCGGGCTCGACGTCGTCGTAGCCGGCGTCGTCGGGGCCGACGAAGGTCGTGCCGTCGCGCCGGCCCTTGACGGCGTGACCGAGCGGCTGCGCCCCGTCCGCGATGGGTGCGGCCGAGCCCAGGCCGAACCCGCCGTCGGCGACCTCGTCGAACCCGGAGACGCGTCGCCCGGAGGCCGCCGGCTCCTCGGCAGAGTCCGTGTCATCGGCCGTGTCGTCACCGGTGTCATCGGCCGTGTCGTCGGCCGTGCCGTCCACGGTGTCATCCGTGGCGTCGGAGGTCTCCGCGTCAGCGGTCCTCGTGTCGGCGTCGGTCACGGCGGTGTCGTCGTCCGTGCGGGCGTCGGCCGCGTCCTGGTCGGACTCGTGCGCCGGCTCCGCCAGCTCCTCGTCGTCCTCACTCTCGTGCGAGTGCGGCGCCATGTCGACGTCGAGGCCGTCGTCGACGGTGTCGTCGTCGAAGTCGGTGCCCTCCTCGGGACCCCGCTCGCCCGGTGTCGTCGCCCACGGCTGACCGCGGTGGTCACCGGGGTCGTCGGTCGGGGTGCCGCCACCGGTCACGACCTCGTCGCGATCGTCGAGCGCGGGCACCTCGACGGACTCCGTGTCCGCGTCGGCCTGCGCCGGAACGCTCTGCGGCGTCGGGTTCTCCGAGGCGGTCGCGTCGGCGGCCAGGTCTGCAGGCTCATCGTCGGCGTGCTCGTCGTGGACGGGCTGCTCGTCGTGGTCGTGGTCGTGGTCGTCGTCGCTCGACGCCAGCGCGGCAGCAGCAGCCACACCTCCGGCCGCAGCCCCGACCTGCGGGGCCTCGTCCCGCGCGTCAGCACCCGCGTCGGCACCACCATCGGCACCCGCGTCCGCATCCGTCGCGGACCAGTCGTGACCGCCCGACTCTCCCGCAGCGTCAGCACCGGCGTCGGCACCACCATCGGCACCCGCGTCGGCATCCGTCGTGGACCAGTCGTGACTGCCCGCCTCCTCCGCGGCGTCAGCACCCGCGTCGGCACCACCATCGGCATCCGCGTCGGCGTCGGTCGACGACGCTGCCGCCGTCGCTCCGCCGGTGACCTCGGGCTCGTCGGTGACCTCGGGCTCGTCGGTGGCATAGGAGGACTGCTCCTCGTCGGCGCGAAGGTCCGCCTCGCTCGCGAGGTCCGTGCGCTGCGTGGCCGACTCGCCGTCCGTGGCGGACGCGCTGGGCGCGAAGGGGTTCTCGGCGTCCGCGAGGTCGTCCTCGTCGTCGTCGTGTGCGAAGGCCGCGGCCCCGACCGCTGCCGCACCGGCAGCGCCGGCCGCACCGGCGGCGGACCCGGCACCGCGCGGCGGCTCCTGACCCGGCAGGCGGTTCCCGGCGTCGTCGACGCGGTAGCCCTCGTCGTCGGTGGCGACGTCGGGGTCGACGCGGTCGGCCTCACGCTCGAGACCCGCGTGCTCGACGCGGGCGGACTCGGCGGAGGCGCGGTGCGCCTCGGCCTGATCCTCGAGCCGCCGCGCCTCCGCGGCGACCCGCTCGGCCTCGGCAGCCTTGCGCTCGGCCTCGGCGCGGGCATCAGCAGCCATCGCGGCCGTCACTGACGCGCGGTCCTCGGTGTCCTGCACCTCGGGCAGGCGCTCCTCGACCTTGGCTCGCAGCTCGCCGGCCTCGAAGCGGCGTGCCTCGACCTCGCGACGCCGCCCTGCCGAGACGAACAACCAGATGATCACTGCAATGACGACGATCGCCACCACGATCCACAGAATCGTCTTGCCTGTGTCGGACATGCCATCCCCTTACGGATTACGGGCCCTCACGACCACTTCCCCCGAAACCTACTGCGCTGGGGGACCTCTGCGGCACCCAGCGCGCCGACGTCGTCGTGCACGTACCCCGAACCGTGGGCACGACCGCCCGGTTCGCACCCCGACGAGCGCGCGTATGCCGTCCGGCCGGGCGGACGGCATACGCCATCGGTGCTCGGGTGCAGCCCCGCACGCTGCTCGTGCGCGCGAATCCCGTTGCTCCGCGGCCCCACTCGGGTCCGCCCGGGGCGCTCAGCCGAGTCCGAGCTTCTTCGCCGTGGTCTCGCGCATCTCGACCTTGCGGATCTTGCCCGTCACGGTCATCGGGAACTCGTCGACGATCTCGACGTAACGCGGGATCTTGTAGTGGGCGAGCTGACCTGTGCAGAACTCGCGCAGCGACTCGGCGGTCAGCGGGGTGGCGCCCTCCTTCATCCGCACCCAGGCGCACAGCTCCTCGCCGTACTTCTCGTCCGGGACGCCGATGACCTGCGCGTCGAGGATGTCCGGGTGCGTGTAGAGGAACTCCTCGATCTCGCGTGGGTAGACGTTCTCGCCACCGCGGATGACCATGTCCTTGATGCGCCCGGTGATCTCGACGTAGCCGTCGTCGTGCATCACCCCGATGTCGCCCGTGTGCATCCACCCGTCCTCGATGGCCTCCGCCGTCTTGTCGGGCTGCTCCCAGTAGCCGAGCATCACCGAGTAGCCCTTCGTCAGGAACTCGCCGGCCTTCCCCCGGGGCAGCGTCTCGCCGGTCACGGGGTCGACGATCTTGATCTCGAGGTGCGGGCCGACCCGACCGACCGTGCCGACCTTCTGCTCGAACGTGTCGTTCGTGCGGTTCTGGGTCGACACCGGCGACGTCTCGGTCATCCCGTAGCAGATCGTCATCTCCTCGATGCCGGCCGCGATGAGCTGCTTCATCAGCTCTGCGGGACAAGGGGATCCGGCCATGATGCCGGTGCGCACGGTGGACAGGTCGTAGTCGGCGAAGGAGGGAAGGTTCCACTCGGCGATGAACATCGTCGGCACGCCGTAGAGCGAGGTGACCTTCTCGTCCTGGGTGGCCTGGAGGGTCAGCGCGGGGTCGAAGCCGGGCGCCGGGATCACCATGCAGGCACCGTGCGTCGTGCAGGCGAGGTTGCCCATGACCATGCCGAAGCAGTGGTAGAAGGGCACCGGGATGCAGACGCGGTCGGCCTCGGTGTAGTCGCACAGCTCGCCGACGAAGTAGCCGTTGTTGAGGATGTTGCGATGGCTCAGCGTCGCACCCTTCGGGAATCCCGTGGTGCCCGAGGTGTACTGGATGTTGATCGGGTCGGTGTTCGAGAGTCCCGCCTGGACGCGCGCGAGCTCCTCCGGGGCGACCTCGTCGGCACGGGCGACGAGGTCGGCCCAGTCGGACGTCCCGATGTAGACGACGCGCTCGAGGCCGTCGACCTCGTCGCGCACCTCGTCGACCATCTGCCGGTAGTTGCTCGACTTGAAGGACTCCGCCGCCACGAGGGTGGAGATGCCGGCCTGCCCGAGGACGTACTGCAGCTCGTGGGACCGGTAGGCCGGGTTGATGTTGACGAGGATGGCGCCGATCTTGGCCGTCGCGTACTGCACGAGCGTCCACTCGGAGCAGTTCGGCGCCCAGATGCCGACCCGGTCCCCCGTGGCGACGCCGACGGCGAGCAGCGCGCGGGCCAGCCGGTCCACGTCGGCCCGCAGCTCGGCATACGTCCACCGGCGGCCCTGGGTGACGTCGACGAGGGCGTCACGCTCGCCGAACCGCTCGGCCGTGGCGTCGAAGCTGTCGCCGATCGTCGTCTCGAGCAGCGGGGTGTCCGTCTCGCCGCGGGTGTGCGAGAGGTTCGGGTCGAGCGTGACGGGCGGTGCGGCGGTCATCGGTGGCCTCCCGGCGTGCGGCGGTGGACGGTCTCACCACACCCAACCCCGGCACGACCCGGCGCACAAGGGAAAGCGCGCGAGGTGGAGCGAACTCACATGGTGCGCCGGGTGGACGTGCCCGTCGGCGACCTCACGCGTCGGCGGCCGGAGGCGCGTGCACTCCCCGGTGGATCTCGTAGGCCCGGGCGTCACCGGGCGAGTCCGGGTCGTCCCGGATCGGTCGGTCCGACATGAAGAGCCGCGTCACGTTGGCCAGCTCGCCGGGGTGGCTGAAGTTGATGGCGTGCGCGGCGCCGTGGATGACGACGAGGATCACGTGGCTGTCGGTCTGCCCGGCGACCTCCTTGATCCGGGGGGGCGCGGGCATGAGCGGGTCGGCGCTCCCGACCACGACGAGCGTCGGGATGTCGAGCGCGAGGAGGCGGTCGAGCGCCGGGTAGCGGGTCAGGGCCCGGAACATCCGCACGGTGCTCGGCACCCCGAACCGCAGGTAGTCGGGCACGGCCACCGGGATGAGGCCGAACGGCTCGCGTATGCCGTCGCGCGCGAGCTGCTGCACGGCCCGGCGCAGCGGCTGGTTGTGAAGGCCACCCGCCGGCGCGACGAGCACGGCCCGCTCGAGACGCTCCGGGTAGAGGTGGGCGAACTCGCAGATGACGGCGCAGCCCATCGAGTTGCCGACGAGGGTGACCCGCTCGACACCTCGGTCGTCGAGGAACGCCGCTGCCGCGTGGGCGAGCTCGGGCACGTCGAGAGGCTCGCGCGGCCGACCGCTGCGACCGAAGCCGGGCAGGTCCGGGACGAGGGTGCGGAACTCTCCCGCGAGCCGCTCCGCCGTCGGCAGCAGGTAGCGACCGGAGAGACCGAAGCCGTGCAGGTGCATCATCGGTGCGGCGCCCGGCGGCCCGGGCGACTCGCGGTAGAAGAGCTTGACCCCGTCGATCACCGTCCATCGCTCGGCGAGCGCCGGCGCGGCCACGGTCAGGCCTCGCCGGGCAGGGACGAGTGGCGTCGCGTCCAGGACCGCGAGGATCGGACGGATGCCGGTACGGGTGGGTGAGTCGACACCGGACCAGAGTCCGCCCCCGGCACGCGTGCCGCGTCACCCCCACAGGATGAACGCGGACCGCCGAGGCAACTCCGGACAGCACGACGCCCCGGCCGGGAGACCCGGTCGGGGCGTGGTGTTCTGTCTCAACACAGAGTGCACCCGTAGGGATTCGAACCCCAAACCTTCTGATCCGTAGTCAGATGCTCTATCCGTTGAGCTACGGGTGCGTCGTTCCGTCACTCGGAGGAACGAAAAGTTACCTTAGCGCCTCGGGTCCGCATCCACGAAATCCGCCCCGGTCCGAGCCTGACGACCCCGCCCGGCACCCCACGACCAGCAGCCCGCGGACGCCGCCTCACGGCATACGCGGTCGGCCCGAGAGGGTGCCACGTTCACCCGCTGCCCGGTACCGGCGAGTACTGAAATTCCTGCAAGAAACCGACAATGGAGCGTCGTTTTTCTTGCGGGCCAGAGCCCATGTGAGGCGTCTCACCGCCTTGGCGCCCGCATGCGGTCAACGGCGTCCACGACGGCGCGTACCTTGAAGACATCACGTCATCTGTTCAGCATGTGGACACCTGCAGCCCGATCCGGGCTCGTCCAGGATCCACCTGTGGAGCAGCTTCACACCGGCACGACGTGGTGCCGGGCGGCACCGCGCGCGAAGGGATGGGCCCCGAGTTGACCACGACCCACGAGAAACAGACACACACGACGCACGCGGGTCTTGCCGCGTGGGTCGAGCAGGTCGCCGAGCTGACGCAGCCGCGCGACATCCGCTGGATCACCGGCTCCCCCGAGGAGTGGACCGAGCTGACCGACCACCTCGTCGAGGCCGGCACCTTCGTCCGGCTCGACGAGAGCAAGAAGCCGAACTCCTTCTACTGCGCCTCCGACCCCAGTGACGTCGCGCGCGTCGAGGGGCAGACCTACATCTGCTCCGTCGACGAGAAGGACTCCGGGCCCACCAACAACTGGATGGCGCCCGACGAGATGAAGGCTCGGATGACCGAGCTGTACCGCGGCAGCATGGCGGGCCGCACGATGTACGTCATCCCGTTCGTCATGGGTCACCTCGAGGCCAAGGTCCCGATGTTCGGCGTCGAGATCACCGACTCCGCCTACGTCGTCGTCTCCATGCTCGTCATGGCCCGCTGCGGCGACAAGGTGCTCCACAAGATCGAGGAGACGAACGCCGACTACGTGCCGGCGCTCCACTCGGTCGGCGCCCCGCTCGCCGAGGGCCAGGCCGACGTCGCATGGCCGTGCTCCGACACGAAGTACATCGTCCACTTCCCCGAGGAGCGCACGATCTGGAGCTACGGCTCCGGCTACGGCGGCAACGCCCTGCTCGGCAAGAAGTGCTACTCGCTGCGCATCGCCTCGGCCATCGCCCGCGACGAGGGCTGGATGGCCGAGCACATGCTCATCCTCAAGCTCACCTCGCCCAAGGGGTCCGTCCACTACATCGCGGCGGCCTTCCCGTCCGCCTGTGGCAAGACGAACCTCGCGATGATCACGCCGACCATCCCCGGCTGGAAGGCCGAGATGGTCGGCGACGACATCGCCTGGATGCGCTTCGGTGAGGACGGCCGCCTCTACGCCGTGAACCCGGAGTTCGGGCTCTTCGGCGTCGCCCCCGGCACGGGCGAGTCGACCAACCCCAACGCGATGGCCACCATCGAGAAGGGCAACTCGGTCTTCACCAACGTCGCCCTGACCGACGACGGCGACGTGTGGTGGGAGGGCATGACCGACGAGCCGCCGGCACACCTCACCGACTGGCACGGCAACAGCTGGACGCCCGAGGACGGCAAGGCGGGGACGCTCTCGAGCCACCCGAACAGCCGCTTCTGCACGCCGGCCTCGCAGTGCCCGATGATCGCCCCGGAGTACGACAACCCCGACGGCGTGCCGATCGACGCGATCCTCTTCGGCGGCCGCCGCAAGACGACCGTGCCGCTCGTCTACGAGTCGCGCGACTGGCAGCACGGCACGTTCATCGGCGCCACGCTCTCCTCGGAGACCACCGCCGCCGCAACCGGCGCCGTCGGCGTCGTGCGCCGCGACCCGATGGCGATGCTGCCCTTCATCGGCTACCACGCCGGCGACTACATGAACCACTGGCTCGAGATCGGCAAGAGCGCGGACGCCTCCAAGCTCCCCCGCATCTTCGGCGTCAACTGGTTCCGTCGCGACGAGGAGGACGGCTCCTTCCTCTGGCCCGGGTTCGGCGAGAACAGCCGTGTCCTCAAGTGGGTCATCGAGCGCCTCGACGGCGACGCCGATGCCGTGGAGACCCCGATCGGGTTCGTGCCGACCGAGGGCGCCATCGACATCGACGGGCTCGACATGACGCCCGAGCAGGTCGCCAAGGCCATTCGGGTCGACGCGGCCGACTGGGAGAAGGAGCTGCCCCTCATCCAGGAGTGGTTCGACAAGTTCGGCGAGCAGCTCCCCGCGGAGCTGTGGGCCGAGTTCGACGCCCTCAAGGCCCGCGTCAGCGTGCGCTGAGAGGTCGGTCCACCGCCTGCTGGCCGGCGGGCGGCGGACGACGTGATGCAGGGCCCGGCACCTCAGGGTGCCGGGCCCTCCGTCACGCCACGGGCCCGTGGCGTCGTAGGCCCGCACGGCACCGAGGGCGTATGCCGTGTCGCCGAGCACGCGGCATACGTTGCCTCTCGTGTCCGCTGTCCTCGAGGGCACTCCGTGGGGTACTTGTGAGCCATGAGCGACTCACAGCCCTACACCCGCGACGAGACCGAGGCCGAGCGGCTCGATCGCAACTTCGGCGAGCAGCTGCAGGAGCTGCGCATCGTCCAGACGGGCGTGCAGATCCTCTTCGCCTTCCTGCTGACCATCCCGTTCCAGCAGCGGTTCACCAGCCTCTCGGACCTGCAGCGGAGCATCTACATCGTCACCCTGCTGTGCATGACGATCGCCACGCTGCTGTTCATGACCCCCGTGGCCATGCACCGGATGCTCTTCCGCGAGGGCCTCAAGGACTTCGTGGTGCGGCACACGGACACCCTCATCGGCACGGGACTCTTCTTCCTCGGATCCGGCATGATCGGCGGCGTCGTGCTCGTCCTCGACGTCCTGCTGCACAGCTCCACGGCATTCTGGATCGGTGGCGTGCTGGCGCTGCTCGGGGTCGCCTTGTGGGTCCTGCTCCCTCTGGCGCAGCGCCGCCGTGGGCGGCGCGAGGACGCCCTGGACTGAACGGTCGAGAGGCCACGTCCTACACCCCACGCGTTCGACCAGCATCAGACAGAAGGACCCCGACGAAAAGCGTGTCGGGGTCCTTCTGTCTGGTGCTGGCGGAGGCGGCGGGAGCCGTCGCGCTGGTCGTGGCTCGTTCCTCACCACGACCAGCCGCTCCTCCCGGCATCGCGCCGCCTCCGTGGAAGAACGCCGAATGCCCCCGAGCTCGCTCGGGGGCATTCGGCGTTCTGGAGCGGAGGCGGCGGGATTTGAACCCGCGAGAGGTTTTATCCTCAACCCGCTTAGCAGGCGGGCGCACTAGGCCACTATGCGACGCCTCCGTGCCCGCGACGAGGCCGCCGAGGCGGCGTCCGATGCACGGGCGAGCACAGGCTACCGGCACCGGTGCGCCCGACCCAAACCGGGGGTGGACGCGTCCAGACGCCTTACCCAACTCGATGAGGCATATATCAGGTTGGCAGGGCACAATGTGCATCGGCTCGTGCGCACGGGCCGATGCAGAGAGGACTCCATGACCTACCCGAACACGCGAGGTCCGGCTGCGCCCCCGACCCGTGAGGCGCTGCGACGCGAGCTCAAGTCAGGCTTCCGCCGCGCCGTCGGGCTCACGGCCCTCGGCACCGTCGTCCCGGGAGCAGGCCTGACGCAGACCCGTAGCCGCAAGTTCGGCTGGCTGCTGCTCGCCCTCGCCATCGTCAGCCTCGGCGTCGGCGCGTACTACGTGATGCGCACCGGCGTGACGAACGCCGCGCTGTCGATCGTCGCGCGCCCCACGGTGCTGCAGACGCTCGCGGTCGCCTTCGTCATCGGCGGCATCCTCTGGTGCGGCTCGATCATCCTCACTGCCGTGCAGTCGCGCCCCACGAGGCTCGACCGCGCCCGCACGCGCCTGCTCGCCGGCTTCACCACCCTGATGGTCTTCGTCGTCGCCGGCTCGTCGTTCAAGTTCGCCGAGTACGCCACGATCACGCAGAGCACCGTGGCGCAGGTCTTCGGCAAGACCCCCACGACCCCCGGAGCCGGAGCCCAGGTCTCCGAGGGCGAGGACCCCTGGGCCGAGCAGGCCCGCGTCAACATCCTGCTGCTCGGCTCCGACGCCGGCGCCGACCGCGTCGGCATCCGCACCGACTCGATGATCCTCGCGAGCATCGACACCAAGACCGGACGCACCGCGCTCATCTCGATGCCGCGCAACCTGCTCAACGCGCCGTTGGCGGCGAAGAGCCCGCTGCGCGCCATCTACCCCTCCGGCACGTTCGGCTCGCCCGACAGCTCCTGTGACCAGGGCCCCGGCCAGTGCATGCTGACCAACCTCTACGTCGACGCCGAGAACTACGCCAAGGCCCACCCGGGTGCCTACCCCTCGGGTGACCAGCCCGGGCGCGTCGAGCTGCGTGGGACCGTCCAGGAGATCACCGGGCTCGAGGTCGACCAGATGGTCGTCATCGACCTCAAGGGCTTTTCGCGCCTCATCGACGCCATGGGTGGACTCGACATCAACGTCAAGCTGAGCGGCTACGGCACCAAGCTGACCATCGGCGGCGAGCACGCCCCCGACGGCAGCGTCTTCGGCGTCAAGGGCTATTTCGAGCCCGGCCGCCAGCACCTCGATGGCTACCACTCCCTCTGGTACGCCCGCTCACGCGCCGCCGACAGCGACACGTTCCGCCAGATGCGCCAGCGCTGCGTCGTCCAGGCGATCGTCCAGCAGGTCAACCCGGCCCAGATGGTCTCGAAGTACCCCGAGGTCGCGAGCATCCTCAAGGACAACATCTACACCGACATCCCGGTGCAGAACCTCCCGGCCTTCGTCGAGCTCGTCGAGCGTGTGCAGAAGTCGAAGATCAACAGCGTGGCCCTGACGCAGAAGCAGAAGGTCTACTCCAACGACCCCGACTACGCGCTCATCCGCGAGCTGATCCAGAAGGGCATCGCGCCGCCGAAGGCGACGCCCAAGCCCTCCTCGACGTCGACGAGCACGCCGACGAAGACGAAGACCCCGACCACGTCGAGCACCGACTCCTACGAGACCTGCTGACCCGCAGGCCCGCCGACCCACAACAAAGCCCCCGGCCGCTGGCCGGGGGCTTTGTCACAAACGACTGAGGTTGGTGTCGCTCGTTGCTGTTGCTCTCGAGTGATCAGAGCGGGCGAACTGCGTCGGCCTGCGGGCCCTTGGGACCCTGCGTGACCTCGAACTCGACTCGCTGCGCCTCGTCCAGCGAACGGTAACCGTTCGACTGAATGGCCGAGTAGTGGACGAAAACGTCGGGGCCGCCGCCGTCCTGGGCGATGAAGCCGAAGCCCTTTTCAGCGTTGAACCACTTGACGGTGCCCTGTGCCATACGGGTAACTCTTCCTTCTTTAGCGTGTGGGACAACGCACCTCGCGCATCCCAAGCTGCCGCATTGACTCCACTCGACGGGCGCGAACCCACCGAAGCCGAAAGGAAACCCGTCACCGTTGTGGATGACGGGCACCTGCTCGACTGCGAGGAACTGCAACTGCAACCGCGACGAACCTAGCAGAATACCGGCCGGTCGGCCCGTCGGATGACACTCGTTTTTGGGCGTTCAGGAACCGTTCGTCGCGACGTCTCGTCGGGTGCCTCGCAGCGCGAGCCGCGGGGGTCGGTCGCCGCGGATCGTCGCGACCATGTCGAGGACGCGCCGGGTCGCCCGGACGTCGTGCGCGCGGAACACCGTTGCCCCCAGCCAGGCCGCCACCGCGGTCGCCGCGAGGGACCCCTCGAGGCGCTCCTCGGCCGGCAGGTCGAGCGATTCCCCGACGAAGTCCTTCCGCGACATCGCCTGCAGCACAGGGTAGTTCAGGGCAGTGATGTCGGCCGTGTGCCTCAGGACCTCGAGCGAGTGCGCCGTGGTCTTGCCGAAGTCGAGCGTGGGGTCGACGAGGATGCGCTCACGAGGTATGCCGGCACGCTCGGCCGCGAGGGCGCCGTCGGCCAGGGTGCGCACGACGTCCCGCACGACGTCGAGCGGGTCGTCGCCGTAGGTGACGTCGACCGGATCGGTCCGGGGCGGAAGGCCGCCGGTATGTGAGATGACGTAGCCGGCACCGATGCCCGACGCGACGTGGACGAGCTCGGGGTCGTGCCCGGCCCACGTGTCGTTGACGAGGTCCACGACCCCGGCCGCCTCACGGGCCACCTCCGACCTCCACGTGTCGAGGCTCAGCAGGACCTCCGGGTGCGCGGCTCGCGCCCACTGCAGGAACGGTACGACCCGCCGGATCTCCTCGTCGGCGTCGACGACCTCGCCCTCCTGACCGGCGCGCACGCCACCGACGTCGACGAGGTCCGCGCCGAGCTCGACGGCCTCGACGACGGCCGCCTTGGCGGACTCGAGGTCGGCGTGGCGGTTGCCGCTGAAGAAGGAGTCAGGGGTCCGGTTGACGATGGCCATGACGGCGGGCGAGGCAGCGTCGAAGCGGCGCCCCCGCAGGACGAGAGGGCTCGCCGACGGGAGCTCGAGAGGGGCCAGCCGGCTCAGGATCTCGGCGGTGTCGGGCGCGGGATCCGAGCCGGAATGTCTGGTCACACTGTCGTATCTCATGGGGCCATCCAAAGGTCAACGGCAGTCCGGAGCATGGTTGCGGAACTGTTACCATTGTGGAGCAGACATCGCCCACGGCCCGGCCACGCTCCCGGCCGGGTCGCGGGTGGTCCGCCGGTCCTGATCGTCCCGCAATGACGGTCGACCAACCGGGTCCGCGACGACGCGTCGGCGGGCCCAGTCACCAAGGAAACTGAATACAGAGATGTCGTACATCGTGTCGTTCTTCGCGGCCATGAACCGTCCGTCCACGTCGATGCCGGTCGGTCAGTACAACTCCAGCACGACGTTCGAGGAGAGGCTCGGCCTGCTCTGAGAGCGCGTGCAACCGCTGGGCTCACCGTCGAGGCCGGTGCATGAGAACAAAAGGGACTCCGGATCTCCGGAGGCCCTTTTTTCATGCCCGGATCCGGTCCGAGGCCAGGCCGGAGGAGTGGGGTCGTGAGGTCGCGCGTGAGGTCGCGCGTGAGACCGCGCACGAGGTCGTGCGTCTGCTGCGCCCTGGCGACACGAACTGCGCGATCTCCCGCGCTGTCTGGGTGCACCCGTGGCCTCCGGCGTGGCGACGCTCCGGCCAGCGTGCGGAGGGCGTGGGACTCCGCGCCTACGGAGCAGTTGGCGGAGGGCGTGGGATTCGAACCCACGATGGGCTGTGAACCCATAGCGGTTTTCAAGACCGCCGCACTCGGCCACTATGCGAGCCCTCCAGTGTCCGCGGAAGTCTAGCCGCGGGCGACCCACCCGGCCGAATCATCCCGGCGCCGACCATGACGCGCCTGATGACACGCCTCATGATGCTGCGTCTGGTGTGGTCATCACCCCACCAGCGGCAGGACCATCCGCAGGACCATGACGGCACTGCCGGAGCTGTGGGTCAGATGTACATCGCCGGGTCGAGCCACTGGTTGGTCGCGTCGCGCTTCGGGAACCGGATGACCGCCGGGATGCCGGTCGCCACCGCGCCGGAAGGGACGTCCTTGACGACGACGGAGTTGGCGCCGATCTGGACGTCGTCACCGACGCGGATGGGCCCGAGCACGCGGGCACCGGCGCCGATGGTGACGCGATTGCCGACCGTGGGGTGCCGCTTGACGTGTTCCATCGACCGGCCGCCGAGGGTGACCCCGTGGTAGATCATGACGTCGTCGCCGACCTCGGCGGTCTCGCCGATGACGACTCCCATGCCGTGGTCGATGAAGAACCGCCGGCCGAGCCGGGCTGCCGGGTGGATCTCGACGCCGGTGATCGAGCGCGTCACCGTCGCGAGGACCCGCGCCGGCAGCCGTCCGCCCGGGCGCTTCCACAGCTCGTGCAGGCCGCGGTGCGCCCAGATGGCGTGCAGCCCAGGAGAGGTCAGGACCATCTCGAGCCGGGAGTTGGCCGCGGGGTCGCGCTCGATCGCGCCGTCGACGTCCTCGCGGGCCCGATCGGCGAGCTTGCGCACGAGGCCGAGCGGGCCGGCATACGGCCGCTCGCCGGGGACGACGGCGGCTGCGTGGGAGGTCACAGTCGCCGCCGGCTCCCCGGCCACCCCGACCACCTCGGCCGCGCCGTCACCGCGCACGAGCGTCAGCGGCTTCTCGGCCGGCCGGGGCTCGTGGTCGATCTGTGGTGCGGTGCTCATGCACGACCCCTTGGTGGCATTGCAGGTGGGACGGGCGAACGAGGGGACGTCAGTCGACGAGGCCCTCGAAGAGGATCGTCGACAGGTAGCGCTCACCGAACGACGGGATGATGACGACGATCGTCTTGCCGGCATTCTCGGGACGCTGGGCGACCTGGACGGCGGCGGCGATGGCGGCACCGGACGACAGGCCGACGAGCAGGCCCTCCTCGGTCGCGGCGCGGCGGGCCCATTTGACGGAGGTCTCGGCGTTGACGTCGATGACCTCGTCGTAGACCTCGGTGTCGAGGATCTCGGGGACGAAGTTGGCGCCGATGCCCTGGATCTTGTGCGGACCGGGCTGGCCGCCGTTGAGGATCGGGCTCTCCTCGGGCTCGACGGCGATGATCTGGACGCTCGGCTTGCGGGCCTTGAGCACCTGGCCGACGCCGGTGATGGTGCCGCCCGTGCCGATGCCGGCGACGACGATGTCGACCTCGCCGTCGGTGTCCTTCCAGATCTCCTCCGCGGTGGTCCTGCGGTGGATCTCGGGGTTGGCCTCGTTGGCGAACTGGCGAGCCAGCACGCCGCCGCGCTCGGCGACGATCTCGTCGGCCTTGGCGACCGCGCCCTTCATGCCGGTCGACGGGTCGGTGAGGACGAGCTCGGCGCCGAAGGCGCGCAGCAGCGCGCGGCGCTCCTTGCTCATCGACTCGGGCATCGTCAGCACGACCTTGTAGCCACGGGCGGCGCCGACCATGGCGAGCGCGATGCCGGTGTTGCCGGAGGTGGCCTCGACGATGGTGCCGCCGGGCTCGAGCTGCCCGCTCGCCTCGGCGGCGTCGATGATGGCGACGCCGATGCGGTCCTTGACGGAGTTGGCGGGGTTGTAGAACTCGAGCTTGGCGGCAACGGTCGCCTGCGCCCCGTCGGTGACCTTGTTGAGGCGCACGAGCGGCGTGTTGCCGATCAGCTTGGTCACGTCGTCGTAGATCGGCATTGCTGGAGCCCTTTCGGCTGGGTACGGCGGAACGGTCTGTCGCCTCGATTGTCTCCGACAACCGAGTTCTCGTTATGCATATTCCAACACGTCGTTATCGATTGCCAAGGCCGCGCCCATGATCCGGGCGCCGCCGCGACGCCGGGCCACCCGGCATACACCCCGAAGGGCGTATGCCGCCCGGCGCGGGAGGAAGGGGACGAGCGTCACGCCGCGACGGCCGTCACAATCACTAAGCGCTTGCTCACGCGTCAGTAGACTCCCCGGCATGAGTGCGCTCCAGATCGTCGCCGTCGTCGTCTGCCTCGGCGTCACCGCCGTCGCCGTCGCCCTGCTCGTCAAGACGGTCAACCACTTCCTCGCGACCTTCCGCCTCGGCCAGCCCGAGGACCGTGGTGACGACAAGGGGGCCCGCACGCGCACGCTGCTGCGCGAGTTCCTCGGCCACACGCGCATGTCGCGGCTGCCCGTCGTCGCGATCGCGCACTGGTTCACGATGGTCAGCTTCGGCGTCCTCTTCTTCACCCTGCTCAACGCGTTCGGCCAGCTGTTCCAGCCGGAGTTCGTGCTGCCGCTCATCGGCCACTTCTTCCCCTACGAGTGGATCACCGACTTCTTCGCCTTCGCGGGCTTCCTCTCGATCCTCGTGCTCATCGCGATCCGCCAGAAGAACCACCCGCGCTCGGCCGCCGGTGAGGACGGTCGCCGCAGCCGCTTCTTCGGCTCCACGTGGTGGCAGGCCTACTACGTCGAGCTGACGATCCTGGGCGTCACCCTCTGCATCGGCCTGCTCCGCGCCCTCGAGTGGACCCTCGCGCGCAAGACCGGCACCGGCATGGACACCGCCCTCCACTTCCCGCTGACGGGCTGGATCGGCAACTTCTTCACCGGTCTGTCGGTCAGCGCCGTCGAGAACCTCATCGTCGTCATCGCCGCCGTCAAGATCCTCATCTCCTTCGCCTGGATGATCACCATCGCGCTCCAGCCGACGATGGGCGTCGCCTGGCACCGCTTCCTCGCCTTCTTCAACATCTTCTTCAAGCGCCACGCCGACGGCCGCACGAGCCTCGGCGAGCTCCAGCCGATCCGCGTCGGCGGCGAGGTGCTCGACTTCGAGAACGTCGACGAGCTCGACGAGGACGCCGCGCTCGGCGTCGGCAAGGTCGAGGACTTCACGTGGAAGGGCCTGCTCGACTTCACGACGTGCACCGAGTGCGGTCGCTGCCAGAGCCAGTGCCCGGCGTGGAACACCGACAAGCCCCTCTCCCCCAAGCTGCTCGTCATGACGCTGCGCGACCACGCGCACGCCAAGTCGCCCTGGCTGCTCGCCTCCGAGGAGGTGCGCGCCGCTGCTCTCGAGGACGGCATCGAGTCGGCCGAGGGCTTCAGCGACGCCACGAAGGGCGCCGTCGCGACCGAGCAGCTCGTCGGCGAGACCGGCTACGACATCCGCCACCCGCTGACGGCCTACAACCCGCACGGGCCCGACGCCGTCATCGACGAGGACGTGCTCTGGTCGTGCACGACGTGCGGCGCCTGCGTCGAGCAGTGCCCCGTCGACATCGAGCACGTGGACGCCATCGTCGACATGCGCCGCTACAAGAACCTCATCGAGTCGGCCTTCCCGGCCGAGCTCAACGGCCTGTTCAAGAACCTCGAGAAGAACTCGAACCCCTGGGGCCTCGCGCCGCGGCTGCGGATGGACTGGGCCAAGGACCTCCCCTTCGAGGTCAAGCAGGTCGGGCAGGACGTCGAGGACCTCTCCGAGGTCGACTACCTCTTCTGGGTCGGCTGCGCCGGCGCCTACGAGGACCGCGCCAAGAAGACGACCCGCGCGGTGGCCGAGCTGCTCGACACCGCCGGTGTCTCCTTCGCCGTGCTCGGCGACGGTGAGGCCTGCACGGGCGACTCGGCCCGCCGCGCCGGCAACGAGTTCCTCTTCCAGATGCTCGCCCAGCAGAACGTCGAGACCCTCAACGAGGTCGGCGCGACGAAGATCGTCGTCACCTGCGCGCACTGCTTCAACACCATCAAGAACGAGTACCCGCAGCTCGGCGGGCAGTACGAGGTGCTGCACCACACGCAGCTGCTCAACCGCCTCGTCCGCGAGAAGCGCCTGACGCCCGTCGCGCGCCCGGGTGACGCCGTGGCGACCGGAGCGGCCTCGACCGGTGCCAAGGTGACCTACCACGACCCCTGCTACCTCGGTCGGCACAACCAGGTCTACGCCCCGCCGCGCGAGCTGCTCCAGATCCTGCCCGGCGTCGAGTACGCCGAGATGGAGCGCAGCAAGGAGAAGTCCTTCTGCTGCGGCGCCGGTGGCGCGCGCATGTGGATGGAGGAGAAGCTCGGCACGCGGATCAACACCAACCGCACCGAGGAGGCTCTCGCGACGGGCGCCGAGCGCATCGCCGTCGGCTGCCCCTTCTGCAAGGTCATGCTCTCCGACGGCCTGAACGCCGCGATCCAGGACGGCAAGGCCACCGACGCCGTCGAGGTCGTCGACGTCGCCCAGATGCTCCTCGCCGCCGTGCGCCGCGGCGACGGCGGCGGTGAGCCCGACAAGGCGGAAACGCCTGAGCCCCAGCCAGACCCGGAGCCCGCACCGGTCGCCTGAGCGCGCCGGGACGGCATACGCCCGCTTCCTGACGAAGGCCCCCTCCGCACCCGCGGAGGGGGCCTCGTGCGTATGCCGTCAGGCGACGTCGGCGTGTATCAGCGGGTCGCGGCCGCCGCACTGACTCCCTGCAGCCGGGGCACCGCAACCGGCCTGAGCACCGGGGGAACCCATGAGCCTGACCGACACCTCCGAGGTCTTCGTCTCCGCCGAGGAGTCAGCCCTCAACGACCTCGTGACGGCGCTGTGCACCGCCAGACCACACCTGCTGTCGTACGGGTCCCCGGCCTTCGTGCCGGTCTCGGACGTGGCCGACACGCAGATGCCGCCGATCCTCTTCCCCGGCACCGGGGGCATCCAGTGGCACGTGCAATTCTCGGTGCCCCACCTCGACCTCTACGACGAGGACGCGCCCCTGCCGCCCCAGCTGAGCCTCGGCCCGGGGCAGTTCAGCGTGTCGACGAAGGTGCAGATCTGCGTCGACTGCCCGAAGGACCGGCACGATCCCGAGGACGACCCGCACGACCCGCACGGCGACCACGGTGGCGACCACCCGAACGAGCCGAACGACCCTCGCTGGGACGACAAGTCGGGCAAGGCCCAGAACCCCGTGTGCACGACCATCGAGCTGTATGCCGTCGGGCACCTCGTCGGGACGACGCTCGACGGGCAGCCCGCCCTCGGATTCGCCGTCGACGCCGTCGAGCTCGTCGACGTGATGCCGGACGACCTCGAGTCGGTGCTCGAGTGCCTCATCGGCCAGATGCTGCGCGCCGTCCTCACGACGATCCGCGTCCCCGTCTCGGCGCTGCGCGTCGGCGCCTTCACCCTGACCCCGACGGTCGGCCCGCTCATCGACACCGACCGCGTGCTCGCCCGCGGCAACCTCTAGGAGACCCACATGTCCGAGATCATCGCCGCCATCGACGAGGGCGCGGCCAACGACTTCCTCGACACCGTCGTCGCCGGGCTCGGCCCGCAGTCGACGAGCGGCTCGTCCAGCCTCGGACCGTTCGCGGTCAGCTACTCCGTGAGCGGCACCCTGAGCAACGGCACCGTCGACCTCATCCCGCCGGGCACCATCCGGATCGCCGACCTGCGCCTCGACTGGAGCGCGAGCGCGACGCTGTCGCTCGACCTCGGCGACTTCCTCCCCGAGATCCACATCCCCCAGGTCTGCATCGACATCCCGTGCGTCGGGACGGTCTGCACCCCGCGGATCGACATCACGTGGCCCACCGTGTCGGTGCCCGTGTCGTTCGGCGACTTCGTGCGGGCCACTGTCGACCTCGGGCTGTCCGTGACGCTCGTCGGTGGCGTGTGGAAGGTCGAGGGCATCGTCCAGGGCGTGCCGAGCCTGGCCTTCGGCCCAGGGACCGCGGCGATCGTCGCCGGCATCGGGCTCGCCGTCGCGGCCGCCGTCGCCTGGGTGCCGCTCATCGGCCCCTTCCTCGCGGGGCTCGTCATCGCCGTCACCGCGGCCATCGGGATCGCCGGGCTCACCGGCTGGTTGGGCCCCATCATCACGCCGTTCATCTCGGGCACCCGCTTCCCGGTCTACGAGCAGCCCGAGTGGTTCGAGGTGCTGCCGGCGACGTCGGCGATCGACCCCGCCGTCTCGATCCACATCGACGCCGTCGGCGCCGAGGTCCAGCACAATGCGCCCGAGGACGAGCTCGTCCTCAGCGCCGACATCAGCGCCTGAGGAGGGCGGACCCATGAGCGACCACTTCGACAGCAGGGCGCTGCGACAGACCGACTGCTACGGGCAGCGGTTCATGAAGCCCGGCGCCTACGCCTACGCGATCGGTCACGCCGGCACCGCCGGCCTGGCCCAGGACCACCCCTACGTCGTCGTCGTCGAGGGTGACTCCCCGAAGCGCGGCGAGATGGCTCAGACGCTCGTCACCGTCCACGCCGCGGGCAAGGCCTTCGCGCCGGACGTCGAGAAGGTGACGGTCAACGCGGGCGACATGGTCATGTGGCACTGCCCCGACCCGCACGCCCGGCCCTTCGCCGTCTCAGGCGAGAAGGACTTCTTCTCGAGCGACCGCCTCGTCAACGAGTCGGGCTACTCCCACGCCTTCACGTGCACCGGGACCTACGAGTGGGCCGACGCCCACGGCTCCGGCGCCAAGGGAGTCGTCCGCGTCTCGGCGCCCGACTCGACCTCGGACAAGGGGATCCGGGCCTGGCAGAGCCAGCAGCGCCAGGGCGTCCTCGTCATGGTCACGGACGGCAAGGCAGAGCCCGCCGAGGTCGACGTCGTGCTCGGCCAGACGGTCTTCTTCGCGATCGTCGCCGGGTCGGGCATCTCGATCACCGACACGGCCGTCATCGAGGCCGAGCAACCCGTGCCCGGGATCGCCTTCTACCGCAAGCCCACCCGAGGGAAGAACGCCGTAGCCTGACCGGATGACCGCGACCCCGACGCCCGCCATCGCCCAGGACCTCGCCCCGACCGGCGTCCTCCGCGCCTCGATCAACCTCGGCAACCCCGTGCTCGCCCAGGGCACACCGGACTCGCCCAGCGGGGTGACCGTCGACATCGCCCACGCCGTCGGCGATCGGCTCGGCGTGCCCGTCGAACTGGTCTGCTTCGACGCGGCGCGCCGGTCGTTCGAGGCCATGGCGACGGGCGCGGCCGACCTGTGCTTCCTCGCCGCCGACCCGGCCCGGGCGACCGAGGTCGCCTTCACCGCGCCGTATGCCGTCATCGAGGGCGTCTACGTCGTGCCCGTCGACTCGCCCGTGGTGTCCGTCGCCGACGTGGACCGCGATGACGTCCGGGTGGGGGTCAAGGAGGGCTCGGCCTACGACCTCTTCCTCTCCCGCACCCTGGCGCGCGCAACGGTCGTGCGCGGCGACGAGGGCGTCGACGTCTTCGTCACCGAGGGTCTCGAGGTCGGTGCAGGCATCCGCGAGCCCGTCACGGCCTTCGCCGCGCGCCGCGACGACGTGCGGGTCGTCGACGAGGCGTTCATGCAGATCGGGCAGGCCGTGGGGACGACGTGCACGCGTACGGTCGAGACCGTGGCCTTCCTCCACGAGCTCGTCGAGGAGCTCAAGGCGAGCGGCTTCGTCGCCGACGCGATCTCGCGGTCGGGGCAGTCGGGGGCGGCGGTCGCCCCGCCCGCCTGACGGCATACGTCCGACGACACCCGGCCCACGACGGCGTGGAGGTCCGCACCCCCGCACCGGTGTGCGGACCTCCACGGTCCGGTCGGACTCAGCCGACCCGGCCCACGGTCGGAGCGGTGATGCCGAAGGCCGACAGCTCCGCGCCGGTGAGCAGGCGCGAGCGGATGAGGAACCGCACACCCTCGGGCGCCTCGACGGAGAAGCCGCTGCCCCGGCCCTTCACGACGTCGACGGTGAGGTGCGTGTGCTTCCAGTACGCGTACTGCGAGACCGACATCCAGAAGCCGATGGGCGCAGGGGTCCCCTCGACGACGAGGTCGGCCAGGTGCACGTCGGCCTCGCTCGTCATGAACTCACCGGCCGGGAAGCACATGGGAGAGCTGCCGTCGCAGCAGCCGCCCGACTGGTGGAACATCAGCGGACCGTGGATCCCGGTGAGGCGGCGGAGCAGGTCCGCCGCCTCACTGGTGAGGTCGACCCGGCTGGGGGAAGCCGATGGCTCACCGGGTGCGACCGTCTCTGGGGGTGTGGTGGCCACGGGGGCCGGCCCGCTCAGAAGAACCCCAGCGCGTCGGGCGAGTAGGAGACGAGGAGGTTCTTCGTCTGCTGGTAGTGGTCGAGCATCATCTTGTGGTTCTCCCGGCCGATGCCCGACTGCTTGTAGCCACCGAACGCGGCGTGCGCCGGGTACTGGTGGTAGCAGTTCGTCCAGACGCGACCGGCCTTGATGCCACGGCCCATCCGGTAGGCGCGCGAGCCGTCGCGGGTCCACACACCGGCGCCGAGGCCGTAGAGGGTGTCGTTGGCGATGGAGAGCGCGTCGGCCTCGTCGTCGAAGCTCGTGAGCGAGACGACCGGGCCGAAGATCTCCTCCTGGAAGATCCGCATCGAGTTGTCGCCCTCGAAGATCGTCGGCGCCACGTAGTAGCCCTCGGCGAGGTCGCCGTCGAGCACGTTGCGGTCGCCGCCGGTGAGGATCTTCGCGCCCTCCTGGCGGCCGATGTCCATGTAGGACAGGACCTTCTCGAGCTGGTCGTTGCTCGCCTGGGCGCCCATGGTCGTCTCGGTGTCGAGCGGGTTGCCCTGCTTGATCTTCTCGACCCGGGCCACGGCGTCGGGCACGAAGTCGCTGTAGATCGAGCTCTGCACGAGCGCCCGCGACGGGCACGTGCAGACCTCGCCCTGGTTGAGGGCGAACATCGTGAAGCCCTCGAGAGCCTTGTCGTAGAAGGCGTCCCGCTCCTGAGCGACGTCGTCGAAGAAGACGTTGGGGCTCTTGCCGCCGAGCTCGAGGGTGACCGGGATGATGTTCTGCGCGGCGTACTGCATGATGAGGCGGCCGGTCGTCGTCTCGCCGGTGAAGGCGATCTTGGCGATGCGCGGGCTCGACGCGAGCGGCTTGCCCGCCTCGACGCCGAAGCCGTTGACCACGTTGAGCACGCCCGGGGGGAGCAGGTCCCCGACGAGCTCGACGACCTTGAGGATCGACCACGGGGTCTGCTCGGCCGGCTTGAGCACGACGCAGTTGCCGGCGGCGAGAGCCGGGGCGAGCTTCCACACGGCCATGAGGATCGGGAAGTTCCACGGGATGATCTGGCCGACGACGCCGAGGGGCTCGTGGAAGTGGTAGGCGACGGTGTTCTCGTCGATCTCGCTGCTCGAACCTTCTTGTCCCCGGAGGACGCCCGCGAAGTACCGGAAGTGGTCGACGGCGAGCGGGAGGTCGGCGGCCAGGGTCTCGCGGACGGCCTTGCCGTTCTCCCACGTCTCGGCGACGGCGAGCGACTCGAGGTTGGCCTCGATGCGGTCGGCGATCCGGTTGAGGATGAGCGAACGCTCGCCGAGCGAGGTCTTGCCCCACGCGGGTGCGGCGGCGTGGGCGGCGTCGAGGGCGGCCTCGATGTCCTCCTCGGTGCCGCGGGCGACCTCGCAGAACGGTTTGCCGTTGACCGGCGAGATGTTCTCGAACCAGAGGCCCTTCTTCGGGTCGACCCAGTTGCCGCCGATGAAGTGGCCGTAACGGTCGAGGACGGTGACGAGCGAGTCCGGCGAACCGGGCGGTGCGTAGACGGTCATGGTTGATCTCCCAACATCCTTGGTGGTTCCCCTCCCAGGGGTTGGCGTGACCGTAGGCAGCGCAACGTTGCAACCACGTTGCGTCGCGTGTGCCGGGTGGCTGCGTCACGGCATACGCCCGGTTGGGGTCAGGCCGGGCCGAGCTCGCGGTCGAGGCGGTGGATCTGGTTCTGGACGAGGGGCATGAGCGGGGAGCCGGGCCCGAGCACGCGTGCCTGCGCCTGCCACATCTCGTAGTCGTCGGCGCCCGACGCGGAGCGGGTCCACGCCGACATGAGGTCGGCGCGACCGCTTCCGAGGACGGCTCGACGCAGGTCGCCCTCGACGCTCGCGCGCAGCCGGACCACCCCGGGGGCCGTCGAACGCGGGAGCAGGGGTCCCCGGTAGGCCCGCATCGCGCTCGCGACGTCACCGGCGGCGAGGTGCGCCTCGACCCCGATCCAGTCCCCGGAGAGCTCGGCGACGAGGCGATACGGGCGCGAGGCGAGGAGGTCCTCCCCGAGCAGGCTGCGCAGCCGGCCCATCTCGACCCGGAGCGTCGAGGCGCTGCTGTCCTCCTCGTAGAGCAGGACGGCGAGCTCGTCGCCGGAGAGGCCGCGCGGTGCCGAGGCGAGCAGGAGCAGGATCTCGCTGTGCCGCGGGCTGAGCCGCACCGTCCGGCGGTGGCCCCGGCCGTCGTCGACGGTCAGGAGGGTGTCGTTGCGACCGAGCGACTCCATGAGCACCGAGAGCCCGCGCCCGACGGCCTCGGGCTGGGCGCCTCGGCCGCTGACGAGCAGCTCGCGGGCCAGCTCGGACTCGGCCATCCGGGCCGCGGCGCGCACCATGGCCATCGTCTGCGGCACGACGATGTCGTCACCCCCCGTGATGTCGAGCACCCCGAGCACGCTCTGGTCGGACGGGTCGTGGATCGTCGTGGCTGCGCAGCTCCAGCGCTGGACGGAGTGCCGGAAGTGCTCGGCGCCGATGACGTTGACGGACTGGTCGAGGCGCAGCGCCATGCCGGGGGCGTTGGTGCCGGCGAGCCGCTCGTCCCAGTTGCTGCCCTCGACGAAGCCGATCGACTCGGCGCGACGGAGCACGCTCGGCGTCCCGCACACCCAGAGCAGCTGACCGGAGGCATCGGAGACCGCCATCACGGCGTCACAGTCGCGCGCCGCCTGGCCGAGCACGTCGTCGAGCAGGGGGAAGACCCTCGCCAGCGGGTGCGCTTCACGGTGGTCGCGGAGGGCGTCACCGGGCAACGTGATCGGCGCGTCCACGGTGTCGACCTGCACGCCGGCTGCGGCCGAGCGCAGCCACGAGTCGGCGACGTGGGCGCGGACCCCGCCGCTCTCGGACTCGGCGTGCGCGTCGACGGGCATGGGCCGATTGTGCACACACTCCGACGCCCAGCGACAGGAGTGCAGGCGATCCCACAGCCACCGCCCCGACCACGGGGTTGGACAGAAGGGGTGGCCAAGGAGCCGATTGAGGCGCACCATGAAGGAACCCGCACAGGATCCTTGATGGGAAAGTCCGAGGAGCGACGATGTCACGACGAGCCCCCTTCGTGCCCGACGGCGTGCCAGTGCTGTCGCGCGGCCGCCACCGCAGCTCGCGCAAGGGCGCGTGCTTCATGGAGATGGCCTCATTCCTGGCCGGCGAGCGGTGGAGCGACCACCCGGAGTGCACGCACCCGGTGCTCGCGACCCTCGCACGCTGCGTCAACGACATGCTCGACGAGACGCATCGGCAGCGCCTCGTGATGATGATCCCCGAGGTGGTCGGCCTCAACCCGGACGACCCACGGGTCACGACGGCGCTCGTGCTGACCACGGCTCGGGCGGCACTGCCCGTCGCCGCCGAGGAGCGCCAGAACGTCATGGCCCTCGCCATCCTCAACGCCGAGGGCATCCTCGCCGAGCAGGACGGGCGCGCTCACGGACAGCTGTCCAGGGCCTCTCGCGCCGCGCTCACCACCGCACCGGCGGCCGAGCGTTGGGCGCGGATCCACTTGGCCCGCATGGGATTCAACACCGCAGCCGTCCGGCCGGCCAACGCCGCCAAGGTCGTCGCACTCGCCGTCGACGGCATCGCCCGCGCCTGCGTGGACGACCCGGAGGAGCGTCTCGTGAAGCTCCTCCGCGACGGCATCGACGTCGTGGCCACGTTCGCGCCGCTCGCCCCCGAGCCGGTCCGCGTCAGCTGGGCCACCCCCGAGTCGACGCCCGTCGCCCCCGCGCCCGCCAGGCAGGCAGGCAGCCTCACCCGCTGATCGCGTCGGCATACGCGAGTGGCCACGTCCGAGATCGGACGTGGCCACTGCGCGTCGCCCGCAGGTCGCGGCAGGCGCCTGCAGTCAGCGGGTCTCGCGGAAGTCGACGTGCTCGCGCGCGACGGGGTCGAACTTGCGCAGCACCATGCGGTCGGGGTTGCTGCGACGGTTCTTGCGCGTCACGTAGCTGTAGCCGGTGCCGGCGGTCGAACGCAGGGTGACGACGGGGCGCAGGTCGGTGCGCTTGGCCATGGGGGCTCCTTCGGTCTCGTGGTCACGAGTACTCGCGACTGTAATGAGAACCATTCTCGGCGGTGGTACATTCCCGGTACGGCCGAGTCAGCCCGGCCGGGTCCTGTCGGGCACGCCTGAGGCCCCCGCATCCGACGCGGGGGCCTCAGGCGTGTCCTGCGGACGGACGGCGTATGCCGTCGGCCGCTCAGCAGGTGCCCCGGATCAGGCGAGACCGGCGCTGGCGAGCCACGTCTTGGCGACCTCGCTCGCGTCCTTCTTGTCGACGACGACCTGCTTGACCATGTCGGCGAGCGACGTCGTGTCGAGCTTGGCCGAGACGGCGTTGAGGACCGCCTTGAGCGACTCTGCCTTGTCAGTCCGCACGAGCGGCACGACGTTGTCGGAGCCGAAGAGGCTCTGCGGGTCATCGAGCACGACGAAGCCGTTGGCGGCGATCGACGGGTCGGTGCTGAAGATGTTGGCCGCCTTCACCTGACCGTTCTTGAGCGCCTCGACCGTGGCCTGGCTCTGCAGGGGACGGAACTCCTTGGGCGTGATGTTGTAGACCGACTTGAGGCCGACGAGGCCCTGCTGGCGGGTCTTGAACTCCGGCGGGGCGCCGATGGTGAGGTCGGCCTGGTGCGCGGCGAGGTCGGGGATCGCCTTGAGCGACCACTGGCTCGCGGTGTCCTTGGTGACGGCGAGGGAGTTCTTGTCCTCGGCGGCGGACTTGTCGAGCACCGTGAGCCCCTGCGGCACGACCTTCTGGAGAGCGGAGTAGACCTCGTCGGGCTGGGTGACCTTGGCGTTCTTGTCGTAGAAGTTGAGCAGCGAGCCGGTGTATTCGGCGAGGACGTCGACCTCACCGCCGGAGATCGCCTTGAGGTAGGTCTCACGGCTGCCGATGTTGAACTGGCGGGTGGCCGTCATGCCCTTGGCCTCGAGCGCCTGGGCGTAGATCTCGCCCAGCAGGGCACTCTCGGGGAAGTCGGCGGAGCCGACCTTGACCGAGCCGGCGGCGCCGGTCGATCCACCGGTCCCGCCGGCAGCGGGGCTCGAGGCAGGGGCGAGTGGGTCACCGCCGCCACCGCAGGCGGCGAGCGGCACGACGGCGGCGAGGAGCAGGCCCGCGGCGAGGAAGCGCGTGCGTGTCATGGTCGGTCCCTTTCGGATGGGGTGCCCGTGGCGGCGGTCGCCTCCACGGGGCCGGTGCTGCCGGAGCCGACGACTGCGGGCTGCCGCGGGTCGGGATCCGAGCGGTCTGCACCGTCGGGGTCTGGTTCGGAGTGGGGATCGGAGTTTCGTGCGCGTGAACGGGCAACACGCGTGGCCCGTCCGGAGATTCCCGGTGAGACGGCCCTCTTCTCGAGCAGGGCCAGGAGGCCGTCGGCGACGAGCGCGAGGACGGCGACGAGGATCGACCCGCAGACCATCTGGACGTAGTCGCGCGAGGCGAGCCCGTCGATGAGGTAGCGCCCGAGACCCCCGAGGCTGACGGAGGCCGCGATGGTGGCGGTGGCGATGACCTGGAGGGTCGCGCTGCGCAGGCCGCTGAGGAAGAGCGGGAGCGCGATGGGGGCCTCCACCTTGGTCAGCACCTGCCAGCCGGTCATGCCCATCCCCCTGGCCGCGTCGCGCGCGGCGGGCTCGACGCTGTCGATGCCGGCGTAGGTGCCCGACAGCAGAGGTGGGATCGCGAGCAGCACGAGGACGGTGATGCTCGGGATGACGAAGGCGAGATCGCTCTGGATGAGCGGCCCGACGAACATCGACACGGCGAAGAGCAGCCCCAGGGTCGGGATGGCCCGGGCGGCGTTGGCGCCCGTGACGAGCCAGCGCAGGCGTCCGGAGTGGCCCACCCAGGCGCCGAGCGGCACGGCGACGACGAGAGCGATGAGCAGGGTCAGCCCGGTGTAGAGCAGGTGCTCGAGCACGCGGTTGGGCACGCCGTCGGTGCCCTGCCAGTTGGCCGGGTCGGTGAACCAGGCCCAGATCGTCGCGAGGCTCATGCGGCCACCGCCCTGGTCCACGGCGTGAGCACGCGGGACACGACCTGGATGACGAGGTCGAAGACGAGCGCGAGGAGCAAGCACGCGACGATGCCGACCCACACCTCGGTCGGGAAGGAGCGGGCGTAGCCGTCGGTGAGGAAGTAGCCGAGCTGCGAGATGCCGATGAGCGAGGCGACACTGACGATGCTGACGTTGCTCACGGCAGCGACGCGCAGACCAGCTGCGATGACGGGCACCGCGAGCGGGAGGTCGACGGCGCGGAACCGGGCGAACGAGCCGTAGCCCATCGCGATGGCCGCCTGCTGCGTCGACCCGTCGACGGAGGAGAGCCCGTCGGCGACGGTGCGGGTCAGCAGCGCCACGGTGTAGACGGTCATCGCGACGATGACGTTGACGGGGTCGAGGATCTTCGTGCCGAGCAGCGGCGGCAGCAGGATGAAGAGCGCGAGCGACGGGATCGTGTAGAGCAGACCGGTCGTCGTGAGCAGCACGGCCCGCAGCCGCGGCCGGCGCGCCGCGAGCCAGCCGAGCGGCAGGGCGATGACGAGACCGAGCACGAGCGGCAGCCCCGCGAGCCAGGCGTGCTGGCCGGCGCGGGACATGATGTCGCCGATGTGGTCGAGGGCCCAGGTCACCGGGCGGTCGCCTCCTCGGCCGGGGCCTGGGAGGCGACGGCGTCGCGCCGGGCCTCGATCGCGGGGATCACCTCGGCGGCGCGGATGGTGCCGACAAGGCGTCCGTCGTCGTCGGCCACGACGCCGCGCCCGCTCGGGGACGACAGGGCCGCGTCGAGCAGGGCCCGCAGCGATCCGGTGGTCGAGGCCACGGTGCCACCGCGGTGCAGGACCGTGCGCGTCACCTCGGACTCGACGGCAGCCGCCCGGACCCAGCCCAAGGGCTCGCCCGCGGCACCGACGCACAGCACCCACGGCGTACCGACGGCTCGGACGTCGTCGGCACTGGCACCGAGGGACACGGTGGGCTCGTCGGCGAGCGAGAGCTCGGGGGCCGCCGCAAAGGAGAGCGCGCGGTAGCCGCGGTCGCGGCCGACGAAGCCGGCGACGAAGTCGTCGACGGGGTCGGCGAGGAGCTTGGCCGGCGAGTCGAGCTGGGCGAGAACGCCGCCCACGCGCAGGACCGCCACCTGGTCGCCGAGCTTGACGGCCTCGTCGATGTCGTGGGTCACGAAGAGGATGGTCTTGCCGAGGTCGGACTGGAGCCGCAGGAACTCGTTCTGGAGCTGCTCGCGCACGACGGGATCGACGGCCGAGAAGGGCTCGTCCATGAGCATGACGGGAGGGTCGGCTGCGAGCGCGCGGGCCACACCGACGCGCTGCTGCTGGCCGCCGGAGAGCTGCGCGGGATAGCGCTTGGCCATCGCCGGGTCGAGGCCAACCCGCTCGATGAGCTCCATGGCCCGCGTCCGCGCGGTGCGCTTGTCGGTGCCGAGCAGCCGCGGGACGGTCGTGACGTTGTCGAGGACCGTTCGGTGCGGGAAGAGACCGGCGTGCTGGATGACGTAGCCGATGCCGCGGCGCAGCTCGGCGACGTCGAGCGAGGCGGTGTCGCGGCCGTCGATCGAGATGGTGCCGGACGTCGGGGTGATCATCCGGTTGACCATGCGCAGCGTCGTCGTCTTGCCGCAGCCCGAGGGACCGACGAGGACGGTGATCTTGCCCGTCGGGGCCTCGAGGGTCAGGTCGTCGACAGCGACCGACCCGTCCCCGCGCGCGGTGCCGGACGCCTCGGCGTATCGCTTGGTCACGCCCTCGAAGCGGATCATGTCCCTCAACGTACCCGCCTGCGCCGACCGCGCCGCGGTCCTCGTCGAGGGTCAGATGTCGACCGTGACGCCCCCGGAGTGCACGACCCGGGCGACGACGGCCCCGATCGGGCCGGATCGCGGCTCACCCGTGCCACCGAGCTCGTGCGCGAAGGAGGCCTCGACGACCTCGGTGACGAGGGCCGTCCAGAGCCGGGCCCGCACGAGCATCGCGTGGTCGGCGCGGGCGACGCGGACGAGGGAGGCGTCGAGCCCCTCGGCCTGCATCTGCTCCACCGCGCGGCGGGTGCGGGCGAGCGAGCAGATGACGTCACGGTCGCCGTGGATGAGGACGGTGCGCCGGCCCGCGCCCGGGTGCGGGTCGCCCCTCTCGACCCACGGAGCGAGGCCGACGACGAGGCGGACGTCGGGCTCGTCGCCGACGAACATCGCGACCCGTCCGCCCATCGAGTGACCGACGAGGGCGATCGGGACACCGGGGTATGCCGCCCGCACCTGTGCCAGCGCCCACCGGGCGTCCTCGACGGGCATCGCGTCGCCGTTCCAGCCACGGACGCGGAAGCGGAGCCGGGCGACGGCGATCGGACCGGGCACCCTCTTGAGGGACCGGGCGAACGGCACGAGGCGCGCGACGTTGTGCGACCAGGGCCGGTTGGGCTCGTGCCCGTCGACGGCACCGCCGTGCATGACGAGGGCGACGACGGCGGCGTCCGCGGGCCGGGCGTCCCAGACCAGGGAGGCCAACGGCATGCTGTCGCCGTCGGCCGCGGTGGTGTCGAGGTCGGCGCTCACACCTGGGTGCGGTGGAAGCTCGCGAACGAGCGGCTCGCCGTGGGACCGCGCTGCCCCTGGTAGTGGGAGCCGTAGGCCGCTGAGCCGTAAGGGTTCTCGGCCGGCGAGCTGAGGCGGATGAAGCAGAGCTGGCCGATCTTCATGCCGGGGTAGAGCATGATCGGCAGGGTCGCGACGTTGGACAGCTCGAGCGTGACGTGGCCGGAGAAGCCGGGGTCGACGAAGCCGGCGGTCGCATGGGTCAGCAGGCCGAGCCGTCCGAGCGAGCTCTTGCCCTCGACGCGCGCAGCGAGGTCGTCCGGGAGGGTCACGGTCTCGAGCGTCGAGCCGAGGACGAACTCGCCCGGGTGCAGCACGAAGCTGTCCTCGTCGGGACCGACCTCGACGAGCCGCGTCAGCTCCGGCTGCTCGGCGGCCGGGTCGATGTAGGGGTACTTGTGGTTGTCGAAGAGCCGGAAGAACTTGTCCAGCCGGACGTCGACGCTCGACGGTTGGACCATCGAGGGGTCCCACGGGTCGAGCACGACCCGCTCGGCGGCGATCTCGGCCCGGATGTCCTTGTCGGAGAGCAGCACGGGACGAGGCTATAACGCCGGGCCGGATTCGCCCCGGCACTCCTGCCCGACTCTCTTCCCTCGCGGACGCCCCACGGACGCCGTCGGCGACCTATCGTCACGTCATGGACCCCTCCGACCCCTCCGGCCCGGGCTCCGGCCGCGCCGACGACGCCCTGCTCGCCGACTTCCACTCCGTCCTTCGGCGGATCCTCGAGTCGCTACCGTCCGACGAGGCCGGACAGCGGCTGTCGGACGCCCTGCGCGAGCACCTCGGGGTCGAGCCGCACCTGCTGGCCGTCGTCTCGGCGACCGTGCTGCCGCACCGCCTCGTCGACGCGGACATCGCCCTGTCCGAGGTCGCTGGCGCCGACTCCGCCGCCGCCGTCATCGGCATCGCCGGCGACGCGCGTCACCACATGTCGCTCGGCGACCTCGTGCAGCGCTTCCACGGCCAGGTCATGTCGGTCGGCCAGGTCGATTACGACCGGATGCCGACCGGCCCCGGCAAGGACGACCAGCGACAGGTCGTGACGTCCGGCATCCGCCTCTTCCACTTCGACGGACACGCCGTCGCGGTCCGTCAGCAGGGCATGAACCGACAGTTCGGGCGCGAGTCCGGGAGCATCGAGGTCGTCGCCCGCGACCGCGACGTGTCCGACGCCCTCATGGCGCGCATCCAGGAGCTCATGGACGAGCGCAGCGTCATCCGCGGCCAGGTCGTGACGTTCGGCTCGGACCCCTACGGGCCCGGCATGGCCGGCGTGACCTTCATCGAGCGACCGACCGTCGACGCGGCCGCCGTCGTGCTGCCCGAGGGGGTGCTCGACCGGGTGGCGCACCACGTCATCGGCATGGGCGAGCACCGGGAGCGGCTCGTGGCCCACGGGCAGCACCTCAAGCGCGGAGTCCTGCTCTACGGGCCGCCCGGCACCGGCAAGACGCACACGGTCCGCTACCTGCTCTCGGCGACGCCGGGCACGACGGCCGTGCTGCTGAGCGGCGGCTCGTTGCGCTTCATCCACGACGCCGCCAAGGTCGCGCGGGCGCACCAGCCGGCGATCGTCGTCCTCGAGGACTGCGATCTCGTCGCCGAGGACCGGTCGTTCGCCCCGATGGGGGCCTCTCCCCTGCTCTTCGAGGTGCTCGACGCCCTCGACGGCCTCGACTCCGACTCCGACGTCGCCTTCGTGCTGACGACGAACCGCGTCGAGGACCTGGAGGTCGCCCTGTCGCAGCGGCCCGGCCGTGTCGACCTGGCCGCCGAGATCCCGCTGCCGGACGCCGAGGGCCGTCGCGAGCTGCTCCGCCTCTACGGCGGGCACCTCTTCGGCCCCGAGGCGATCTCGGCCGCGGCCGCCCGGGCCGAGGGCACGACGGCGTCCTTCGTCAAGGAGCTCGTGCGGCGCGCGGTCCTCGCGGCGGCGGTCGCCGACGAGCCGCCGGCCGACGACCACCTCGGCCAGGCCCTCGACGAGCTCCTGTCGGACGCGCAGGCGCTGACGCGCAGCCTCCTCGGCGTGGGCGGCAAGGACGAAGACGGCGCCGCCGTCGACCCCGGTGGTATGCCGTCCGGCCGGCTGCGACCGCGTCGCCCGGTCGTGCTCCTCGGCCCGTCCTCCGACGGCGGGATGACCCGCCCGGGACCACCGCCGTGAGGTGATGCGTGCCGAGCGTGCCCGGGCCCCGCTGCGCGACCCGGGCACACGGCATACGCCCTCGTGGTCTGGGGGCTGCGCTCAGCCGGCGAAGGCGCGCACCGGCTGCCCCGGCACGGCGACGCGCACGCGGAAGACGGCTCCGGCCTGGGGCTCGGGGTCGTCGAGGTTCTCGCGCGACGTCGTGACGTAGAGGTCGCGCAGGTCGTCGCCGCCGAGGGTGCACGCCGTCGTGAGGCGCACGGGGACGGCGACCTCGGCGAGCACGTCGCCCCCCGGTGAGTGGCAGCGGACGCGGCCCGCGCCGTTGAGAGCGACCCAGACGTTGCCGGCGCTGTCGACGGTGAGCCCGTCAGGGTGGCCGACGTCGTGGGTGACGAAGGGGCGCCGGTCGGTGAGCTCGCCGTCGACGACCGTGAAGACGTCGGTGCGGCCGGTCGGGGTGTCGTCGTAGTAGGCGAGCCGGCCGTCGGGCGAGAGGTCGATGCCGTTGGAGATCGTCACGTCGGGCAGCAGGGTCGTGACGTCGCCGTTGCCGTCGACTCGGAGGAGCCGCGCGCTGCCGGGCACGCGGTCGTAGCCCATCGTCCCCGCCCACAGGCGGCCCTCGCCGTCGACGCCGCCCTCGTTCATCCGGACCGTCGGGTCGTCCCAGAGGTCGAACCACGGGGTGGGTGTGCCGTCCGGCTCGTCCGCGAGCGCCAGACCGCGCTCGGTCGCGACCACCCAGCCCCCGGACCTGCGTGGCCGCACGAAGGCGGCGACGTCGCCGACGTGCAGGCGGTCGACGGAGCCGTCGGCGCGCAGGGTCAGGACGTCACCGGCGAGAAGGTCGACCCAGCGCAGCCCACCCCACGTCGGCGACCACACGGGCCCCTCGCCGTGGTAGCAGACGGCGCCGGTGACCTGCTCGAGTTCTCCCGTGACGATCCGGCCGCCGTCGGCAGCCATCAGTCCCACCACACGCCGACGTAGTGGTGGCCCTCGGGCACGACCGGCCCGTCGACGAGCCACTGCGCGCTCGCGGCGGGGCCGCCGCTCGACTCGGTGTCTGCATCGATCGTCATCGCGTCGACCTCCTCGGGGAGCAGGGTCGTGATGACGGCCACCCCACTCGCGTAGGGCCATTCGTCGTCGGGGAAGTCCTGGAACTCGAGGACGTCGAGCTCCACCCGCACGTCGTGCACCTCCGGGTGCTCGCGCAGCTCGAAGAGCACCCGGCGCACGGTGTCGAGCGGCACGTCCTCGGGACGGTTCGGCGCGATGCACCACTCGCAGTCGTTGCCCTCGAAGAACTGCTCGAGGGTGACGGCCACCTGGGCACTCGCCCCGCCGCGCTCGCGGACGTGGTCGACGAAGGCGGTCTGCTTGGCGAGATCCATGACGGTTTCGGCCCCTGGGGTCGCGTTCCTGACACTGGCGCGGTGTCGGCTACACTGACGCCGCGTGCCGCCTTGCGGACCCTTCGCGGGGCACCTCCGGGCGGCCCGTGCGAGCGTAGCTCAATGGTAGAGCGCCAGCTTCCCAAGCTGGATACGCGGGTTCGATTCCCGTCGCTCGCTCCGCGCACGACGAGTCGAACCACCGAGAGGTGGGCACCGTCCGGTGACACGGCCCCGAGGGTCGACACGGACCCCCGGGACCGATCCGGGTCAGGGCATGCGGCCTGCGACCCAGCTCGTCGTCCAGATCCTCGAGAGCTGGACGCGCTGGCCGGGTCTGGGTGCGTGCCAGACCTTGCCGTAGCCGGCGTAGATGCCGACGTGGTACGCGCGGCCTCCGGACATGAAGAAGATGAGGTCGCCCTGCTGGACGTTCGCCTTGCTGATGCGGACGCTGGCGAGTCGTTGGGCGTTGGCGGTGCGCGGGACGCCGACGCCGAGACGGGTGCGGTAGGTGTAGTAGACGAGGCCGGAGCAGTCGAACGCCGACGGGCCAGCAGCCCCGTAGCGGTAGGGATCGCCCTGCTGTGCGGCAGCGACCCTGACGGCGGTCCTGCCGCGCGCAGCGCGCGTGGCGGCCGAGACGTAGGCGACCGGTCTGGCCTTGATCGTGACCGGAGCGGTTCCCGCTCGAGAGGCAGCCTGGTGCGTCACCGACGATGTCGGCGCGCTACCCGTCCCGACGAGGAGGGCGGCTGCGAGAAGTGGCGTGATAGCCAAGGACTGCAAGGGAATTCGGCGTGCAAGGGTAGAAGTGGGCATGGTGGATTCCTTCCCACGCCTGTGAGGTGAGCTGTCGGGTTCGGGCGGAAGATGCCCGGCCGCAGATGCGGCTTCACCCCAAGGACCGGTTGGCCGGCCCGAAAGTGGGTCCCCCACTCCTGTCCGTTATTGCGTTGCTGCCCCACCGGTGGACAGGACTCGGCGTGCGGTGGGCCGCTCGGGGGAGACCCCGGGCGATGAGCATCCATCGACGGTGACAGACAGGTCACGAAAAGGGTCCTAGACGAACAGATTGTGGCAATAGTTGACAAGTCAAATGCGGTGGAAGCAGACATTCCATCCGGCGCCGTGGCGTGGAGGACGCTCTCGGCAGCCCACGGCATACGCAGTCCGGCGCTGCGGTGCTCGGTAAACCAGTGGACCACCGTGGACGTCGTGACGCACCATGGACGCTGCTCCGTCGGGGCACGTCAGTCGTCAGCGGGGAGGCCCGCGGAGAGGTGGGTGGCCGTCATGGCCTGCTCAGCGGTCACGGTCCCGCTCCACCTCCCCCACCCCGGCTGACCGGGCACCCCGGTCCTGCCCGACTGACAGGAACAGACCGTGAAACCATTGACGGACAACGAGATTCGCGCCTCCTTCGTCAACGCCTCCCGGCGTGAGGCCAAGCAGGCCACCCTCCCCGCCGACCTCGACCTCGGCCCGCGCTGGGAGACGCTCGACTACCTCGGCTGGGTTGACCGCAGCAACCCGCAACGGGCCTACGCCGTCGTCCCGGTCAACGACGAACCCGTCGGCTTCCTCCTCCGGACCGCCGAGCGCACGCGCAAGGCGAGCGCGATGTGCGCCTGGTGCGAGGACGCCTTCGCGACGAGCGAGGTGGCCCTCTTCGTGGCCCGGCGGGCCGGGGCATCCGGCCGCGAGGGCAACAGCCTCGGCACCCTCGTGCACGCCGACTTCAGCTGCTCGACGCACGTCCGACGCCCGCCGAACGGCATGGAGGGCGGCCTCGACCCGCTCGCCCTCGTCGAGCGACGTGTAGAGGATCTGCGGGCGCGGTCGTCGGCCTTCGCCCGCCGCCTGCGCGACGGCTCGTGACCCTCGGCTGACCTCGAGCTAGTCGGCCCGGACCCGAGCGCGTGGTCCGCCGGCGCGCCCGAGCGCGCCGTTTGGACGTCGCGGCCCGACTGTTGCTACGGTTGGCGACGCCTCGCAGGCGTAGTTCAGTAGCAGAACAGCCTTCTTCCAGAAGGAAGACGTACGTGCAATTCGTGCCGCCTGCTCCAGATGGGAAGGGCCCGGTCTCCGTGACCGGGCCCTTCTGCTGTCCGGGCGCGTATGCCGTCCGAGCACGCATGCCGTCCGGCCGGGCCTCGCGAGACGGGTCGCGGGCGCTCCCCCACCGTCACCGCTCGTTGCCGCGCCGGTAGTTGCCGGTCGCCCGGGCCAGTGCGTGCTGGACCGCGTCCTCGTCGACGCCGTCGAGCACCCGGTCGAGGCGGCGTGCGGTCGCGCCGGCGATGACGGCGACGAGCCGGCCGGGCGGCATACGCCCTCGGAGGCCGCTCGTGGCGGAACCGTGACCTCTCCCCCTTGCGATCGTTACCGGTCAGTAGCATCATGGAAGTGACCGGCCAGTAACTTGGCGCGCCCGCCGACGACAGCGCGGACGCACGACGAGCGACAGAACGTGGAGGGTCCCCGGATGGGCCACTACAAGAGCAATGTGCGTGACCTCGAGTTCAATCTCTTCGAGGTCTTCAACCGTCAGGACGTCCTCGCCACCGGCATCTACGCCGACGTCGACGTCGACGCGGCCAAGGACATCCTCCGCGAGGTCTCACGCCTCGCCGAGCACGAGCTGGCCGACAGCCTGCTCGACAGCGACCGCAACCCGCCCGTCTACGACCCGGTCAGCCAGTCGGTGACGATGCCCGACTCCTTCAAGAAGTCGTTCAAGGCCTACGTCGACGGCGACTGGGGCAATCTCGATGTCCCCGCCGAGCTCGGTGGCATGGTCGTGCCGGCCTCGCTGCGCTGGTCGGTCGCCGAGATGGTCTGCGGCGCCAACCCCGCGATCCACATGTTCACGGCGAGCTACTCCTTCGCCAACCTCCTCTGGCACCTCGGCACCGACGACCAGAAGAAGCTGGCCAAGCACATCGTCGACCAGGCCTGGCACACGACCATGGTGCTCACCGAGCCCGACGCCGGCTCCGACGTCGGCGCGGGCCGCACCAAGGCCGTCCAGCAGCCCGACGGCACGTGGCACATCACCGGCGTCAAGCGCTTCATCACCTCGGCCGAGTCCGACATGGTCGACAACGTCGTCCACTTCGTCCTGGCCCGCCCCGAGGGCGCGGGCCCCGGCACGAAGGGCCTCTCCCTCTTCATCGTGCCGAAGTTCCAGGTCGACCTCGAGACCGGCGAGCTCGGCGAGCGCAACGGCGCCCACGTCACCAACGTCGAGCACAAGATGGGCCTCAAGGTCAGCACCACGTGCGAGGTCACCTTCGGCGAGCACGAGCCGGCCGTCGGCACCCTGCTCGGCGACGTGCACGACGGCATCGCCCAGATGTTCAAGGTCATCGAGAACGCCCGGATGTTCGTCGGCACCAAGGCGATCGCCACGCTCTCGACCGGCTACCTCAACGCCCTCGAGTACGCCAAGGAGCGCGTCCAGGGCGCCGACCTGACGCAGATGACCGACAAGGCGGCGCCCCGCGTCACCATCACGCACCACCCCGACGTCCGCCGCTCGCTCATGCTCCAGAAGGCGTATGCCGAGGGTCTGCGCGCCCTCGTCATCTACACCGCGAGCCAGCAGGACGCCGTCAACCAGGCGCAGGGCGGCAACCCGACGGTGCCGCTCGAGAAGGGCTCGGCGGCCGAGGTCGCCAACCGGATCAGCGACCTCATGCTGCCCCTCGTCAAGGGCCTCGGCTCCGAGCGCGCCTGGGTCCTGCTCGGCACCGAGTCGCTCCAGACCTACGGCGGCTCGGGCTTCCTGCAGGACTACCCGATCGAGCAGTACGTCCGCGACGCGAAGATCGACACGCTCTACGAGGGCACGACCGCCATCCAGGGACTCGACTTCTTCTTGCGCAAGATCGTCCGCGACAAGGGCCAGGCCCTGCAGCACGTCGCCGGACAGATCCAGGAGTTCGCCAAGGACCTCGGTGGCTCGCTCGACACCGAGCGCGAGCTGCTCGGCCGGGCCCTCGAGGACGTCCAGGGCATCGTCGGCCACATGATCGGCGACGCCATGAAGAGCGACCCGCGGATGGGTGGCGACACGGCCAACCTCTACAAGGTCGGCCAGAACACGACCCGCCTGCTCCTCGCGGCCGGTGACCTCGTCGTCGGCTGGCTGCTGCTCCGCCAGGCCGAGGTCGCCCAGAAGGCGATCGACGGCGGCGCCACGGGCAAGGACGCCGACTTCTACCGCGGCAAGGTCGCCGCAGCGTCCTTCTACGCCAAGAACGTCCTGCCGAAGCTCGCCGCCGAGCGCGCCATCGCCGAGGCCACCGACAACGACCTCATGGACGTCCCCGAGTCCGCGTTCTGACGCGCACCACACTTCACCTCGAGGCGCCCCTCCCCACCCGGGGAGCGGGCGCCTCGTCGTCTCACGACGGCGTGCGTATGCCGTCCGCCCCGGTCACGGGGTGCCGTGACGGGCGCGCGGTGGCGCGGCCGTGAGTGGAACGCGAGCCGACTCGGTCGCGAGGACCGAGGGGGACGGGCGAGGTCAGGCGAGCGACCGCTGGTAGGCAGGGCACAGCTCGACGATGCGGAAGCCGAGGTCCTCGTTGATCGAGACCATCCACGAGTTAGTGTCGTCGTTGCCGGTGACGACCCGCTGCCGCTCGGGGTGGTCCACCTGCAGGCGCCGGAGGTTCTCGACCTTGAGGGCCATCCCGAGCCGACGTCCCCGGTGGTCGCGGTGCACGAGCGTCCCCCACTGCCAAGCGATCCCAGGGGCACCCGAGGGCAGCATGAAGTCGGTGTAGGCCACGACGTCGCCACTGTCCTGGTGGACCGCGACGGTCGTCAGGCGTACGCGCCCTTGGGCACTCGCGACGTCGAGGTACTCCCGGTAGCGCGCCGGCGTGAGGGACTCCTCCTCGAACTCGATGTCGCCCGTGGGCGCGTCGACGGCGAGCTGGTTCATGACGGCGCAGAGCGACTCCTGCAGGTGCTCGGGCACGCCGCCGACATGGGTCTCGAGGCGGTAGACACCCTCCCAGCGCGGTCGGGCGTGCTCGGCGTGCCGCGTGAGGAGGTCCTCGTCGACGGGCAGCTGGAGGTGGCGCATGATCTCGGTGTTGCTGAGGTGGAAGCCGTGCCGCTCGGCGAAGCGGCGGTAGCCGTGTCCCTCCGAGTCCGGGGGCACGAGGAAGTCGACGACCATCGTGACGCGACCCTCCTCACGGACCCGCTCGAGGAGGCGCTCGACGAGGGCGGTGCCGGCGCCGCGCCTGCGGTGGGCCGGGTCCACCTGGACGTCGGTCCACGTCATCGTCGTGTTGTCCGACAGCGGCAGCCAGAGCGTCGCGACGCCGACGAGCTCGTCACCGTCGTGGGCAGCCCACATCTCCATGCGTTCGGCCTCGTCGACGTGACGCCACTCGACGAGCGTCTCCGCGAGGGAGGGCGGCTCGTTCCACGGGCGCTCGTGGCCCTTGCTGGCGATGATGACGTCGTACGCGCGGGCGCAGACGGCGTCGTCGTGCACGTCGATGAGCCTCGTCTCCATGGCACGACGGTAGGGGTCCGCGCGTGGGCGCTGCCATCGAGTTTCCTTGGGACGGAGCGCTCACTCGACGGGGACGGGGCGCTCACTCGACAGGCGGAGCGCGCGTCAGGTGCGGGGTGCGCGGGGGCGGGTCGTGCGCAGCAGGAGCAGCCCGGCCCCGAGGACGGCGAATCCGACGATCGGCGTGACGTCGCCGACGAGGAAGAAGACCGGCCGGTTGCCGAGCACGTCGACGCCGACGATCGAGACGATGAGGATGCCGAAGAAGAGCACGCCCGCCGACACGGCCGCCACGGGGTCGACCCAGCCCCGCGGTTCCGCCGCCGCGTCAGCCGCCGTGCGAGGCCCGCGATCGAAGCGGACGAAGACGGCCACGAGCAGGCCGGTCACGACCGCGAGCACGGTGAAGAGGAGCGGCCGGGTCAGCCACCACTGCCACGACGCGACGGACGGCTGGACGACGCCGAGTGCGCGCAACGCGAGGAGGATCGTCATGAGCGCCGTGAGGTGCCAGAGGAAGGCGGTCATCGCGAAGGGTCCGCCCAGGACGACCGAGCGCCAGACACGGGGCCGGGCGAGCACGCGCGCCATGACCGGCCGCAGGACGACGGCGAGACCGCAGATGCCGATGCCCTGGGCGAGCAGGGCCGCCGTGGGGGGCGCCATGTTGGAGACGGCCTCTCCGGGCAGGCCCACCATCGACGTCGGGTAGGGCCCGAACGCGACGGCGAGACCCATCGCCGAAACCGAGGAGGGCCATCGCCCACCCGCGAGCGGTCGTGAGCCGGCCGTCACGCCAAGCGAACCCGAGCTGGTGCAGGGCCAGCCAGACGAGGGCGAAGTTGAGGTTGCCGACGAGCTCGGGCCCGCCGCCGAAAGGCACGACGTCGACGACGCAGGCCAGCACCACGAGCACCACGACGACGACGAGGCCCCAGCGCCGGTGGAGGTCACGCACGAGCGGGCGAAGGCACAGGCCCCGAGGTAGATCCCGACGAACCACAGCAGCTGCGGCACCGTGACGAGGGCGTCGCGCGCGAGCCTCCCCGCGTCGCCGGGACGCGACGTCAGGCCCGAGAGGTCGGCGACGACGCCGAGTACGACCCAGACGGCGAGGAAGGCGAGGGTGGGGCGCAGCAGGCGCGTCGCCCGCGCCCGGAAGAACGCGGCATACCGTCCGCGGGGCTCGGGCCGGCTGCGCTCGAGCGACTCGAGCGTGTGGGCGTGGGCGACGCCCCCGACGAGGAAGAAGAGCGGCATGACCTGGAGCAGCCAGGTCAGTGGCTGGAGGGCCGGCACGACCGCGAGCGCGTTCGTGATCTGCCCGTCGGGCGTGATCGAGACCATGAGCCAGTGCCCGAGGACCACGACGAGGAGAGACCCGGCACGGAGGGTGTCGACCCAGCGGTCCCGGTCGGCGGGGGTCGCGGCGTCGATCTCGGAGGCCGTGCGGGGCGACGCGTCGGGGTGGGTCCGGCTCACGTCTCATCGAAGCACGGACGGCGCCCCGCGCAGGTGAGTTCTTCTGCTCAGGCCACCGTCCGCGGCTCAGCCCCCTCCCCGACTCACCCACCGTCGAAAGGCCACGAACCGGGCTCCGGTTCGTGGCCTTTCGACGGTCGAGGGCCGGATTCGTGGCCCTCGACGGTTCTAGATGGTGCCGTCGCGGTGCTCGACGCGGCGCTCGACGACCTCGTCGCCGTCGACCCGGCGCTCGACGACGTCGGGAGCGCCCCGACGCTCCGTGACGACCGTGTGCTGGGTGCGCGCGCGCTGGGCGTTGAGGACGAGCGCGAGGATGATCGCGAGCGCGCCGGCCACCATGAGGATGATCCCGATCGTGTTGCCCGTGCTGCTGCTCAGGTTGAGGACGCTGGAGTCGATGTTCGTGAAGCTGAAGATCGCGCCGACGACGAGCAGGAAGATCCCGAGTCCGATACCCATGAGGTCTCCTTGGCTGGGGTACGCCCTGGACGCGTACCTGCGTGCCACATACCCGCCGGTCGGCAAACCGTCACGATCCCGGCATCGACGGGCCGCGGTCAGCCGGAGCGCCGCCGCCCGAACGCGAGGGACACGGCCGAGACGACGAGCATGACGACCCCGACACCCACGGCGATCGCGATCTCGTAGTAGAGGGTGCGCGCCGCGAGACCGTAGGCGGCGTCGGCGATGGTGCGCGCCACCTCCGGGTCGACGCGGCGCATGAGCGGCTCGCGCGAGACCATGACGGCGAGGGCGAGCGCGAGGGCCGTGGCGATCCAGCCGATGGCGACGAGCGTGGTCGCCGTGCGCCAGCGCCGCGCGAGCGCGATCGACAGCAGCGCCAGGGCGCCCACGACGAGCGGTCCCCACGGGCCCCACGCGCCGGCGATGCGGTATGCCGTCTGGGCCTTCTGCAGGTCGGCGGCCTTGACGAGGGGGATCGTCACCACCGGCGCGATCGACCCGGCGTCGGGGACCCCGGCCTGCTCGAGCGTCGACGTCAGGGCGGGGACGGGGATCGTCAGGCGCACCGAGACGCGCCCCTGGTCGTCGAGCTTCGTGTCGGCCCGGCCCTCCATGACGGCGATGAACTGGGTGTGCAGCGCCCGGATGCCGGTGGCCCAGGCCGTCGTGACCTGGGGGCTCGCGACGAGGGCGGCAGCCTGGGTCCGGATCGGCGCCTCGAGCGCCTTCTCGATCGCCGGCTGGAGCTGGACCGCACCGAGGACGCCCTCGACGACGCCGTCGGTGAGGGCCTCCTGGACCAGCGGTTTCGTGACGACCGGCCGCAGCTCCTCCACGAAGACATCGGTGCGCGTCAGCATGACCGATGCCCAGAAGCCGACGAGCGACACGGGCAGCAGGACGATGGCCAGCAGCCCGCACACCGCCGAGAGGACGGAGCGTCCGCTGCCACCAGATGCCTGTCGTGCCACGTGTGCCGCCTTGTCGTCCACTGGTCTCGTCCCGACCTGCCGGACGGGTCGAACCGGCTAGCTTCCGGCCCGGACCCCGCGAAGGTCGAGAGTCAGTGTGGCATCGGCGGTCGGGTCGAGGGTGACCGGGATCCCCCAGTCCTGCTGGAAGACGTGGCACGCGGCGTGCTCGGGCACCTCGCCCGTCTCGGGGTCGCCGTCGCAGGCGGCAGCCTGCACGGAGATGTGCAGCGTGCCTGACCCGATGCCGTCACGGAGGACGAGCGTCCGGGTCAGGCCCTCGGCCCGCCCGGCCCCGGAGACGAGGAGCGCGTCGGGCGTCGCGGACACGTCGAGGCGTGTCGGGTCGCCCCAGCGCAGGTCGAGCTTCTGCCCGGTCGGCGGCACGAAGGTCACCTCGAGGGCGACCTCACCGGCGGGCAGCGGAGTCGGCGGCCGCTGGGTGCGGTGGGCGGGGCCGTCGACGCGCTGGGCGGCCTCGGGCAGGCTCACGCGGGTGAGGCGGTGGGCAGCGGACTCGACGACGACGAGGCGCACCTCGCCGGTCTCGGGGTCGTGCTCGACGACGGCGTCGCTCGGCTCGGCCAGTCCCTGGGCCAGGGTCGACACCTGGCCCGTCACGGGGTCGAAGCGTCGGACGGCACCGTTGTAGGTGTCGCTGACGGCGACCGAGCCGTCGGGCAGCTCGGTGACACCGAGCGGGTGCTGGAGCAGCGCGTCGGCGGCGTCGCCGTCACGGTGACCGAAGTCGAACAGGCCTGTGCCGACGTGGGTCTCGACGACGAGGTCGCCCTCGGGCGTGGTCGTCACCGACCGCAGGGCGGAGGTCTCGGAGTCGGCGACCCAGACGCGGTCGCCGGAGGCGGAGGCGGAGAGCCCGGAGGGCTGGGCGAACCACGCCTCGGGTGCCGGTCCGTCGACGAGGCCCTCGTTGGACGTGCCGCCCACGACCTCGACACGCCCGTCCTCGAAGGTGTTGCCCGGCGTCCACGCCCACAGCTGGTGCGTGCCCGCCATCGCGACGAGGAGCCGGTCGCCGAGCCACGCGAGGTCCCACGGCGTCGACAGCGGCTGCTCGAGGGCGGGACCGCCCCCGGTGCGCTCGCGGAGCTGCGACCCCGTGCCGGCGACGACGTGGACCGATCCGTCGGAGAAGCGGATTCCCTTGACCTGGTGGTTGACCGAGTCGGCGACGAGCAGGTCGATGCCGAGCCGCTCGGCCACGTCGGGGGTCGCGAGGACGACGCCTTGCGGCTCGTTGAGCACGCCCTCGCCTCCCCACCGGGCCCGCTCGGTCTCGAGGTCGTCCTCGAGGTGCACGACCTCGTGGTCGGCCGTGTCACTGACGACGAACGACCCGTCCGGCAGGGTGACCGCCTTGCCGGGGAAGCGAAGGGCGGTGTCGGGGGCGGGCGGCGGGACGTAGGGATCGTCGCCCGGCTGGAGGGTGCCCTTGGCCCGGTGCTCCTCGACGAGCCCCGTGACGAGGGAGGCGAGACCCGGGCCGTGGCCCTCCCCCGACATCGACGCGACGACGTAGCCCTCCGGGTCCAGCACGACGAGCGTGGGCCAGGCGCGGGCGGCATACGCCTTCCACGTCACGAGCTCGGGGTCGTCGAGCACGGGGTGGTGGACGGCATACCGCTCGACGGCGGCACCCAGCGCGTCGGCCTCGGCCTCGTGCTCGAACTTCGGCGAGTGGACGCCGATGATGGTCAGCGCATCGGGGAACTGCGCCTCGACGGGCCGCAGCTCGTCGAGCACGTGGAGGCAGTTGACGCAGCAGAAGGTCCAGAAGTCGAGGACGACGACGCGACCGCGCAGGTCGGCGAGCGACAGCGACCGTCCGCCGGTGTTGAGCCAGCCCCGGCCGACGAGCTCGGGGGCCCGGACCTTGACGCGGGAGCGCAGCGAGGCGGTCTCGACCCCGGCACCCGGCGTCACGAGAGCCTCCGGTCGGCCAGCACGGGGAAGGTGCGGCGCCACTCCGGCGTCGCCGCGGTGTCGATGTCGATGCTCAGCACCTCCTCGTCAAGGCCGGCGGCGGCCAGAACCTTCCCGGTCGCGTCGACGACCTGCGAGTGGCCACCCATCTCGTGGCGGGCGTGCGTGCCGGCGGTGTTGCACTGGAGCACGACGCACTGGTCCTCGACGGCTCGCGCCTGGCCGAGCAGGGTCCAGTGCGCGACCCGCTTGCGCGGCCAGGCCGCCGGGATGACGAACACCTCGGCGCCGTGCTCGAGGAGGTGTCGGTAGAGCTCGGGGAAGCGCAGGTCGTAGCACGTCGAGAGCCCGACCGGCACCGTGCCGCCGTCCGCGACGGGCACGTCGACGACGACGAGGTCCTCACCCGCGTCCATGAGGCTCGGCTCGCCCTCGCCGAAGCCGAAGCGGTGGATCTTGCGGTACGTCGCGACGACTTCGCCATGGGGCGAGAAGACGAGGCTGGTGTTCCAGAGCCCTCGGCCACCGGGCTGGGCGGGCTCGGCCCGCTCGACGATCGAGCCGCCGTGCAGCGTGACCCGGGCGTCGCGGGCGGCGGCGGCGAGCGCCTGCGCGACGGGCCCGTCGACGGCCTCGGCCCGCTCGTCCCACGCGGTGTAGTCGAAGCCGCCGGCAGACCACAGCTCGGGGAGGACGACGAGGTCGTGACCGGCCTGGGCCCGCACGAGATCGACGACGCGGGCGGTGCGGTCGGCGACCGACTCGTCGTCACCATAGGCCAGCTGGATGAGCGCAACCTTCATGGTCCAACTCTCACACGGTCGAGCCGGTGCCGGGCCCGCGGTTCCGTCACGCGGGCACCCCCGGGACCCGAGGCCGCCGACCGCGGTCGTCTGCAGGCCATCGAGGCGAGACTCGCACTCGCGACGCAGGTCGACGCGACGGGGCTCACGGCATACGGCCCCTGTCGGGAGGTCTACCTCGAGACGCCGATGGACGACGCCGACGCGTGGGTCACGGAGCTGCGGCAGCCGGTGCGCTGAGCCGCGCCGCGTGGCGCTCGCGGCGTCGTGCCGCGAGCTCCTCGCGGAGCTCCGGGTCGCTCCGGACGAGGTAGACGAGGCCACAGTCCTGCGGTCCGCTCGCCCCCGGGAAGCAGAGGGTGCACGGCTCACCCAGCCTGATCGGGCACCTCGGGTCGGACGGTCGCTGCGGCATGTCGCCTCCTCGAGGCCAATACTACATCGCGTAGTAGTGACGCTCTGACCGCCCGGTCAGCGCCGCGAGCCCTCGTCGCGGCGGGCGAGCGCGGCCAGCCGCTCGTTGTATGCCGTGAGCTCGGCGTCGCCGTCACGGTCGGCCCGGCGGTCCTGCCGCACCGACTCCGCGCTGTCGGTGCGGAACCACTGCAGGGCGACGGTGAGCGCGAGCACGAGGCTCGGCAGCTCGCCGATGGCCCACGCCACACCCCCGCCGTAGCGCTGGTCCGCGAGCGGGTCGGTGACCCACGGGATGGCGACCGTCGGGAAGAAGTCGCCGCCGAGGAGCGTCGTGCCGCTGATCATCGCGACACCGAAGAAGGCGTGGAAGGAGATCGTCGCGAAGAGCACGACGAGGCGCAGCGCCGGGCTCCAGCGCTTGGGGCCCGGGTCGACCCCGACGAGCACCCACGCGAAGAGGTAGCCCGTGAGGACGAAGTGCGCAGTCATGAGCAGGTGCCCCGTGTGCGTCTGCAGGGCCAGCTGGAACAGACCGGTCCAGTAGAAGACGACGAGGCTCATGAAGAAGAAGACCGCCGCGAAGACCGGGTTGCCGACGACGGCGAGGAACCGCGAGTGGATGAGCGCGAGAAGCATCTCGCGCGGGCCGAGCGTGCCGTCGCGGCGTGACCGGAGGGTGCGCAGCGCGAGCGTCACGGGCGCACCGAGCACGAGGAAGATCGGGACGACCATCGCCTCGATCATGTGCAGCGTCATGTGCCACGAGAAGGCGACCCGCCCGTAGATGCCGAGCACGCCGTTGGTGGCGTAGACGAAGAGCAGCCAGCCCACGACCCAGCTGACGGTGCGCATCACCGGCCAGGCGTCGCCACGACGGCGCAGGCGCACGACACCGGCCAGGTAGAGCCCGACCGCCAGCAGGCCGGTGGCGAGGAAGAGCCACTCGACCCGCCAGGCCGTGAGCCACGACATCGCCGTGGGGGCGGGCGGCGCGGGGTAGCCGGTCAGCGAGAGCGCGGCGCTCGGGTCGGCCACCGTCTCCGGCACCGGGGGCTCGCTCCGCGCGAGCGCGGTCGCGACGCCGAACGCGAGCGCCATGACGAGGGTCTCGGCGACGGCGAGGCGCACGAAGAGCCGGCTCCGCAGCCTCCGGGCACCCTCAGCGACGCCGGTGCCGGCGGCGCCGGCACCCGAGGTGCCGGTCTCGTCGATGCGGTCGAGCGTGACGCGCCGGTGCCAGACGCCCGCGACCCCGAGGACCGCGAAGGCCAGGACCTTGACGAGGACGAGGACGCCGTAGGGCGTCGCGAGGTCGGACCACGAGCCGAGCCGCGTCGTCGCCGACATGACGCCGGAGACGCCGAGGGTGACGTAGCAGCAGAGGGCGACGGCGGAGTAGCGGCGGGCGACGACGCCGAGCGCGTCACCCAGGGGACGACGGAGCACGATCAGTGCGAGGAGTCCGCCGACCCAGACGGCGGCACTGAGCAGGTGGGCGGCGATCGCGTTGACGGCGGTCTCGTGGTCGGCCGACCCGCCCGCGTGGCCGGCGAGGCCGAGGACGAGCAGGCCGAACGCCGAGACGACGGTGAGCGCGAGAGCGACCGCACGAGAGCGGGCCACGGCAGCGACCGAGGCGACGACGAACGCGGCGACCGCGCTGATGAGCCCGACCCGGAGCGGTTCGATCGACCACACCGACCCGGTGAGGTTGCGTCCGAAGAGAGGGTCACTCAGCGGCATACCCGCGGCATCGGCGAACGTGAAGACGACGCCGACGGCCCCCGCGAGCGCCCAGACGAACGCCGCGGCGGTCGCGACCCGGAGGGCGGCGGCGCGGCGCGGCTCGTCGAGCGCTGCGCTCTCGGCGCGCGTGCGGCCGGGGATCATCGTGGCGGCGAGGAGCAGCGAGCCGATGGTGAGCGAGGCGGCGACGTCGTGGACGACCCGGACGAGCGGAAGGGCCCAGCGGACGACCGGACCCGCGTCGGTCAAGCCGCCGGGCAACGGGGCGGCCGCGCCGGTGTAGCGCGCGGCGACCACGCTCGCCAGCAGACCGACCGCGACGACGGCGGCGAGGACGAGCGGGACGAGCCCGGGGACCGGGGAGGTGGGGCCTGTCCGCGGGCCGGCGAGACCGTCTCGCTGCAGGGTTGGCATGCCTCAAGGGTAAGTAGTCTGATGACATGCCCATGCACCCGGCCGCCCCAGACGACCGCAACGGACTGATCGACGCGTTCGACCACTCCGTGCAGTCGATCATCGACCTCGGGCACTCCTGCCGAGACGAGGACTTCGAGATCCAGACCGAGTGCCCCGGCTGGACCGTCAAGGACCAGATCGCCCACGTCGTCGGGGCCGAGAAGTCCTTCGCCGGCATGCCTCGGCCCCAGGTCGAGGTTCCCGACTACCCGCACGTCCACAGCGACTTCGCCCGCTTCGTCGAGGTCGACGTCGAGGCGCGGCGCGGCCTCTCGGGACGCGAGGTCGTGGCCGAGCTGGCCGAGTTCCACCCGCAGCGTGTCGCCGACCTGCGCGCGTCGGACGCCGACATCGACACCGTGATCGGCGGTTTCTTCGGGCCCGAGACGACCTTCGGCGACCACCTGCACCGTCGGATCGTCGACGCCTGGGTGCACGAGCAGGACCTCCGCGCCGCCCTCGACCGGCCCGGCAACCTCGACTCCGCGAGTGCCGCGGTCTTCACCGCCGACATCCTCGCCGCCCTCCCGCGCATCGCCTCGAGGGTCGCCGGCATCGGCGCCGGCCACGCCGTGGTGCTCGACGTGAGCGGTCCCGTCGTCGCGCGCGGTGGGGTGCGCATCATCACCGGTGACGACGGGCGCCCTTACGGGGAAGCACTTTTCAGCGGTAACGACCGGCCCGAGGGCGAGGAGCAGCTCGACGTCACGTCGATCCACCTCACGACCGACGCCCTGACGCGTCGGGCCGCCGGGCGCCGCGGCGTCGACGAGATCCACTACACCGTCACCGGTGACGAGGACATCGCCCGGCGCGTCCTCGAGGCGCTCGTCGTCGTCACGCACTGAGGCCCCTGGGCCGGCTGGTCCCACGCACCGGGAACACCGCCGGGGCCGTCGCTGCTCGCGCCCGCGTATACACCTCGGGACCCCTGGACGGGGCCGAAGTCCACCTTGTGTATATAGGGGCAACGGCCTAGCGTCACTAGTAGTCGGTCAAGCCAGCGCCGCATCGGGGATCCGATCCATCGGAGTTGAAATGACCGACCCATCCGTGGGTCCGCGCAAGGATGCGCGAACCAGAGAGCTCATCAATACCCTGCGCACCTCGGACTCGTCGTCCGAGCGAGCCACCGCCCTCGAGACCGTGACCGTGCTGCACATGCCGCTCGCCCGCTCTCTCGCCCACCGCTACTCGGGCAAGGGCCTCGATCGAGAGGATCTCGAGCAGGTCGCGTTCCTCGCACTGCTCAAGGCGCTCCAGCGGTTCGACCTGTCCAAGCCGACCGAGTTCGGCGCCTACGCCACGCCTACCATCACCGGTGAGCTGCGCCGCCACTTCCGTGACCACGGCTGGCTCGTCCGCCCGCCGCGCGAGCTGCAGGAGCGACGCCAGCTCGTCACCGACACGAGGTCACGGCTCGAGCAGCGGCTCGGCCACGACCCGGACGCCAGCGAGCTCGCCCACGAGCTCGACATCACGCTCGATGCCGTCAAGGAGGCCCAGGTCGCGGCGACCAACCTGCGCCCCGCCTCCCTCGACGCGACGACCGCGGACGGTGGCCGTCCGGTCCTCGACCTGCTCGACGCCCGCGGCGACTCGGGGTCCGACCCGGCCCTCGACGAGGGCATCGTCGTGCGCACCGCTCTCGGGCGGCTCCCCGCCCGGGACCAGAAGCTCGTCGAGCTCCGGTTCGGCGGCGACATGACGCAGGCCGAGATCGCCGAGTCCCTGGGGCTCAGCGCGATGCAGGTGAGCCGTCTGCTCCGGCGCACGCTCGACGAGCTGCGCCGCCAGCTGTCCGCGGAGGGCATGGCCTCGGCCTGATCCCCCGCCGCTCCGACCGTGGTCCCGACGCCCGTGAGGCGCGTCGGGACCACGTGTCATCCAGCGCAGGGTCGTGCCCGCGTGCGTGCCCGCGTGCGTGCCCGCGTGCGTGCCCGCGTGCGCGCCCACGTCGGGCGCGTCGGGCGCGTCGGGCGCCGTGTCGGGTCAGACCGTCGAGTCCGCCGTGGCACCGCCGGCCGGGCCGGCATGGCCGAACTGCGACTCCTGCCCCTCGATGACCTGCGAAGCCACCTGGGCCAGCTTCATGTTGAGCTCCTGCGAGGTGCTGCGCAGCAGCTCGAACGCCTCCTGGCCACTGATGTGGTGCGCCGCCATGAGCAGACCGACGGCCTTGCCGATCTCGCGGTTGCTCGTCAGCCCCTGCCGGAGGGTCGCCGCCTCCTCGCGCGCCCGGATCGCCATGAGCGCGACCGAGGCGAACGAGGCGATGACCGCGCCGACGTCGGCCGACTTCGAGGTGAGCCCGCCGGGGGTGTCCGAGAAGAGGTTGAGGGCACCGACCTTGTCGCCCTCCAGCAGGAGCCGGTAGCCGATGGCCGACCGAACCGGCGTCTCGGCGACGATGCGCTCGGTGAAGCGCGGCCACGGGGTCTTCGCGTCGGTGAGGTCGGCGTCATGCTGGTAGGCCTCGGAGACGATGGCGTCGACACACGGACCCTCCCCGAGCTCGAGCTCGATCTGGTCGATGCGTCGGGCGATGTCGTCGGTGCTCGCCGCCGTGACGTAGCGGTCGCGCGTGCGCACGAGGAGCGAAGCCCGGTCACAGCCCTCGACGAGGCGTAGCGCGGAGTCGACGAGCGACTGGTGGATCGAGCCGGCGTCGGCGCCGGCATAGATCAGGGCCGACATCTGTCGGAAGGCGTCGTTGATCGTCGGATCGACGGGAACGTCGCTCGTCATGGCACTCCCTGCACATCTGGCCCGACTGCTCCGCACACTGCTGGACGGTTCGGGCACGTGAGTCATCCTCGCACCTCCCCGATGGCGCGAGACCACAGACAACCACATGAGCGCCACACGTGGCGAGACGATCCGATGGCTGGACAAACCTTCGACACGTGAGTTGACAGCCGAGATGGTTCGAGCAAATACTTGCATGCTGCAAGCAAGTAGTTGACCCAGGGGGCATGTGATGGCCGTGAGCAGGGACGAGGCGAACGACGTCTTCCTCGGGCTCCTGCGCGTCCAGAAGCTGCTCGTCGCGGCCAAGCACACCGCCCCTCGGCTCGAGGACGGCGTGGACGTCACGGCATACCCCGTGCTCTTCGTCGTCGCAGGCCAGGGCACCGTCCGCATCTCCGAGCTCGCGACGACGCTGCACAACGACGTCTCCACCGTGAGCCGCCAGGTCAGCGCACTCGTGGCGAGCGGACTGCTCGAGAAGAGCGCCGACCCCAGCGACGGGCGGGCGTGGGTCGTCTCCCTCACCGAGCACGGCAGCGCAGCCCTCCAGCGCATCCAGTCGAGCCGCGCCAGGTGGTTCCAGGGGCTGCTCTCCGAGTGGGACGGCCCTGCCACCGAGGAGTTCGTCGACCGGCTCCGCGAGCTCGGCGACGCGCTCGACAGCAACCTCCGGGCCCGGGGTGCAGCGCCGCCCCCCATGCCCTTCGACTCCACCAGAGCCCAGAAGCAGAAAGAGGACTGACATGTCCGACACCACCGCCGAGCCGCCTCGCGTCGACGCGACCGCGGACGCACCAGCCGGTGCAGGCCCCGACGCGCGACCGGTGCTCTCCCACAAGGAGATCCTGACCATCCTCGTCGGGCTCATGATGGGGATGTTCCTCGCCGCGCTCGACCAGACCATCGTCGCGAGCGCCATGCGCGTCATCGCCGACGACCTCAACGACCTCGCCGGCCAGGCGTGGGTCACGACGGCATACCTCATCACCGCGACGATCACGACGCCGCTCTACGGCAAGCTCGGCGACATCTACGGGCGCAAGAAGCTCTTCATCTTCGCGATCACGATCTTCACGATCGGCTCGATGCTCTGCACGCTGTCGTGGTCGATCCCGTCGCTCGCGGCCTTCCGAGCCGTCCAGGGCATCGGCGCCGGCGGCCTCTTCTCGCTCGCCCTCGCCATCATCGGCGACATCGTGCCGCCGCGTGAGCGCGCGAAGTACCAGGGCTACTTCCTCGCCGTCTTCGGCACCTCGAGCGTCCTCGGCCCGGTCATCGGCGGCTTCTTCGCCGGCCAGGAGACGCTCCTCGGCGTCACCGGCTGGCGGTGGGTCTTCCTCGTCAACGTGCCGATCGCCGTCGCCGCGCTCATCGTCGTGACGCGCACGCTGCACCTCCGGCACACGCGTCTCGACCACCGCATCGACTACTGGGGCGCCCTCAGCCTCTCGGTCGCCCTCGTGCCGCTGCTCATCGTGGCCGAGCAGGGACGTGCGTGGGGCTGGGGTTCACCGACCTCCATCACCTGCTACGCCATCGGCCTCGCCGGTCTCGTCGCCTTCTTCCTCTTCGAGCGGTCCATGGGTGAGGAGGCGCTCATCCCGCTGCGCCTCTTCACGAACCGCACCGTCGCGTCGTCGTCGGTCGCCTCGGTCTTCATCGGCATGGGCATGTTCGGCGGCCTCGCCGCGATCCCGCTCTACCTGCAGATCGTCAAGGGCTCCTCGCCGACCCAGGCCGGCCTCCAGCTGCTCCCGATGACCCTCGGGATCATGGCCGGCTCGATCGTCTCCGGTCAGCTCATCTCCCGGACCGGGCGCTACCGCCACTTCCCGATCATGGGCGCGGCGATCCTCGTCCTGTCGCTCTTCGCCTTCCACTTCGTCGGCGCGGACACCCCGCTCTGGAAGACGATGATCGTGATGTTCTTCTTCGGTATCGGCCTCGGCTTCAACTTCCAGCCGCTGACCCTCGCCGTGCAGAACGCCGTCGACCGCCGCGACATGGGCGTCGCCACGTCGTCCGCGACCTTCACCCGCCAGATCGGCGGCACGCTCGGTACCGCGGTCTTCCTGTCGATCCTCTTCTCGCAGGCCGGCACGAAGATCTCCGAGGCGTTCGCGACGATCGCCCCGACCCCGGAGTTCCAGGCGGCCCTGCGCAACCCGACGGGTGGCGACCCGGCCGCCAACAAGGCCTTCATCGAGCAGCTCCAGGCCTCCCAGCAGTCCGGTGGCTCGGGTGCGGGCGTCGGTGGCGCGGCCCTGTCGGACAGCTCGTTCATCAACCAGCTCGACCCGACGCTCGCCAAGCCGTTCCTCGTCGGCTTCTCCGACGCCATGTCGGTCGTCTTCCTCGTCGCCGGCGGGGTGCTCGTCCTCGCGTTCATCGCGACGCTCTTCCTGCCGAACATCGACCTGGGCCCCAAGCCGGGTCAGGCCGCACCGGCGAAGGACGAGGACGTCGTGGTGGCCCCCGCCGGCCACTGACCCTCCGGGCACACCCCGCCCCACCGTCGAGAGGCCACGATCTGTGGCCTCGGAGCAGTCGAAAGGCCACTTCTCTTCGGAGAAGTGGCCCCTCGACGTGGTGGGACCCGCGAAACGTGGCCTTTCGACGGTTCAGTTGAGGGCGTATGAAGTGGGCTCGGGTCAGCGGAGGTTGTGCAGCTCGCGGCGGGTGAGGAACGCGCGCGTGCCCAGGGACATGACGAAGGCGAAGGCGCCCGCGATGATCGCAACCCAGTAGCCGTGCTGTGGTCCGACGTGGTCGACGACGATGCCCGACACGGCCGAGCCCGCCGCGATGCCGATGATGAGTCCCGTGAGCACGATCGTCATGCCCTCGTTGAGCTGGGCCCTGGGGACGATCCGCTCGATGAGGTTCATCGTCGTGATGAGGGTCGGAGCGGTGGCCATGCCCGCGACGAGCATGAGACCGGCGAGGACCCAGAGGTTGCCGGCAAAGAGCACCGGGATCTCGAGGACCGCCATCCCGAACGTCCCGGCGATGAGGAGCTTGACGAGGCTGCGGCCGTGCGAGACGTGCCCGAAGACGAGGCCCGCGGAGGCCGACCCCACGGCATACAACGCGAGGATGGCGCCGGCGGCGCTCGGGGCGCCCAGCTCCTGCGACACGGCGAGCGTCACGACCTCGTTGACGCCGAAGATCGCCCCCGTCATCACCATGATGAAGGCGAGCGGGATGAGGCCCGGCACCGTGTAGGCGTGCTCGGTGGGTCGCTCGTGGTGCGGCACGACCGGCGGCTCCGTGGACCGTGCCGAGATGAAGATCAGCACGCCCACGGTGTAGGCGATGGTGGCGAACGCGAAGCCCGCCTCGGGGAAGAGCGTCGTCGACAGCCAGATCGCGAGGACCGGTCCGATGACGAAGGTGACCTCCTCCATGACCTGCTCGAACGACATCGCTGCGTGGAGGTTCCGTGGGTCGTCGGCGAAGATGTGCGACCACCGCGCGCGGGCCATCGTGCCGAGGTTGGGAATCGCGCCGCACAGCGGGAACGTGATGAAGAGCAGCCACGAGGGCAGCCCCCGCATCGAGACGAGGAGGGTCATGACGGCCCAGAACCCCGACCAGAGGAAGAAGGGGATGGCGATGCGACGCTGGCCGTAGCGGTCGACGAGCCGCCCGAGGAAGGGGGCGAAGAGCGCCAGGGAGACCATCCCGACCGCCACCACCGCCCCGGCGAGCGCGTAGGAGCCGGTGCGTGCCGAGACCATCGCGACCACGGACACGGCGAACATCGAGCCTGCCGAGCGGGCGATCAGCCCGCCGGTGATGAAGACGCGTGCCCCCGGTACCTCGAAGAGAGGTCGGTAGGACGCCAGCACAGGTGCTCCTTCGCGGTGGGGGACGGCCAACTTCCCCATCCTTGCACCACGACCCCCGAGGATCCGAAATGCCGGGTTCGTGGTGAGCCGTGCCTCACACCCCGTGCTTCCGGCGCAGCGACCACATCTGCGGCGAGCGCTCGAGCTCGACGGCGACGTCCCACGGCACGCCCCCGGGCACCGTCTCCCGGCGGAAGCTCGCGACCATCCGTCGGGCGAGAGCGGGGTCCCGGGCGACGCGGCCGGCGACCGCGATCGCCGCGTCCTGCACGTCGCCGTCGTCGTAGGCCGCCCAGGCGAGTCCCAGCGCGACGGCGCGCTCGCCGTCGACCTCGTCACCGAAGAGCCCGAGGGCCGCGGCCGCCTCGCGCCCGGCGACCCGGTTGATGAGCGTGAAGTGGCCGCCGCCGGGGTGGATGCCGATCTGGGCGAAGCCGGGGAGCAGCCGGGCCGTGCGCGAGACGATGCGCAGGTCGGTGGCAAGGGCGAGGTTGAGGCCGGCCCCCACTGCCGCCCCGCGCACGGCCGCGACGGTCGGGACCGCGAGCCCGCCGATCGTCGTGAACGCGGCGTAGACGGTCTCGAGGTTGCGGTAGGCCTCGTCCTCGACAGGGTCACGGCCCGTGTCGGCGAGGACGCTGCGGACCGCTCCCGCGCAGAAGTGGGCTCCGCCCGTGACGACGACGGCACCGACCTCGTCGTCGGCCTCGGCTGTGCGGGCGGCGTCGATGAGCTCGCGCGACATCTCGACGGAGAGGGCGTTGCGGCGCTCGGGCGCGTCGAGGGTGATGAGCGCGACGCCGTCGGTCACGTCGTAGCGAATCTCGGTCATGCGGCGAATCTCCTTGGCTACCAGCGAGCTCGGTGGTTCAGGGGTCCAGAGGGGTCCAGAGGGGTCCCGGGTGGTTCAGGGTCCGTTCAAGGGGCGTGCTGCGTCTTCGCACGGCCGGTCGTGATGAGGGTCCAGAGTCGGTCGTGACCAGCGGACGAGGCGAGCGCCGTGAGGGTCTCGTCCCAGTCCTGGAGGGAGCCGTACTCGCTGCGCCGGGCGAGGATCGGGCGCGTCAGGGTGTGCAGCTCGTGCTCGAGGGTCGTGCCGATGGCCCCGAGCGCCTGGTGCGACCCGCGGACGACGACCGAGGCGGCGTGCCCGACGCACGACTTCGCGACCCCGACCGCGAAGAGCATCCCGGGGTCGGTCCAGTCGGACGCGGCAGCCCGGGCGACGGCGGCGTCGGTGGCGGCACGGGCCAGAGCCGTCTCGCAGGCGATGTCGGACACGAGGTGCTGCACCGCCTGGAAGCGCCCGATCGGCCGCCCGAACTGCTCGCGCTCGCGCACGTGCGCGAGGACGACGTCGACGACGCGTTCCATGGCGCCGACGACCTGGGCCGAGCGGGCCAGCGCCCCACGCAGGTGGAACTGCTCGCCGATCGCGTGGTCGACGACGATGCCCGCCTCGAGGTCGTCGAGGTCGAACTCGACGGTGTCGCTGGGCTCCCCGGCGAGGTTGCGGCGCTCCTCCACGCCGACGCGGTCGATCGGCACGTCGGCGACCCGCCACTGGTCGCGGTCCTCCCAGAGGGCCACGACGCTGCTCGCGTCGCGCGCCCACGTGACGTTGAGGGCGACCCCGGACGGGTCGGGACGGCATACGGTCCGGAGGCCCCCGTCGTTGGGCAGGCCGGCCGCCTCGAGCAGCCAGCCACCGAGCACGTCGTGCTCCGCGAGCGGCACGGGCGCGGCCGCCGCGGCGGCGAGCCCGAGCAGTGCTGCGGCGTCGACCCAGCCTCCCCCGCTGCCGCCGGCGGACTCCGAGCCGGTCAGCCGCGTCAGTCCGAGGTCCTCGAGGCGCTGCCACAGGCCGCGGTCGAGGTCGACGACGGCGGTGGGCGTGGCGCGGGTGGCGCGGTAGTCGGCGAAGAGGTCGGTGAGGACCGCGACGAGGTCGGGGTCCGGCGTCGTGGGCGCGGCGAGGTCGCGGGGGTCGGCCATCAGCGCATCCCCAGGCCACGGGCAATGACTCCACGGAGGATCTCGTTGGTGCCGCCACGCAACGTGAAGCCGGGACGCTGGAGGATCGCGGCGTGCAGGAGGGTGTCGAGCTCCTCGTCGAGGGCCCACCCGGTGGCGGTCAACGTGTCGACGTAGTCGGCGATGTCGCCCTCGCCCGTCGTGCCGAGCACCTTGACGACGGCGGCAGCGGTGTCGGCGTCCTCGGCGTTCTCGAGCGCCGTCGAGACGGCGAACGACATGTGGTGGAGGGCGGCGACCCGGGCGACATGGCGCCCGAGGCCCGGGTCGGTGGGCAGACGGCCGTCGTCCATGGCCTGCGCGGCCGCGGCGAGGAGCTGGAAGGTGGACAGGACGCGCTCGGGCCCGCTGCGCTCGTGGGCGAGCTCGGACGTCACCTGCGACCAGCCCTCCCCTACCTCGCCGAGCACGCGGTCGTCGGCGATGAGGACGCCGTCGAGGTGCACCTCGTTGAAGTGGTGGTCGCCGCCCATCGAGATGATCGGGCGGATCGTCACACCGGGCGCCCGGAGGTCGACGATGAACTGGCTCAGCCCCGCGTGGCGGTGGGCGGGGTCGAGCGGCGCGGACCGGGCGAGCGCGAAGAAGGCGTCGGCCTCGTGGGCGCCGGAGGTCCACACCTTGGTGCCGGTGAGCCGCCAGCCGCCGTCGACCCGCTCGGCGCGGGTGCGGACGCTGGCGAGGTCGGAGCCCGAGTCCGGCTCGCTCATCCCGATGCCGAAGACGACCTCGCCGCGGCTGATCCCGGGCAGGAACGCCTGCTTCTGCTCCTCCGTGCCGTAGCGCAGCAGCGACGGTCCGATCTGCCGCTCGGCGATCCAGTGCGCCGCGACGGGAGCCCCGACGACGAGCAGCTCCTCGGTGACGACGAAGCGCTCGAGAAAGGTGCGGCCCTGCCCGCCGTACTGCTGCGGGATGACCATGCCCAGCCAGCCGCGCCGGCCGAGCTCGCGGGTGAAGTCACGGTCCCAGCGGGTGAGCCACGTGTCGACGTGGGGCACGAACGCGCCGGCCGCGACCTGCCCGGCGAGGAAGGCGCGCACCTCGAGACGCAGCCGGGTCAGGGCGGGCAGCTCCCGCGCACCCGGAGGGACGAGACGGGCCATGCTCACCTTCCTCACGCGACGTCGCAGCGGTTCGTGCGCCACTCTCCCACACGGTCCCTCGCGAGACCCGAGGCCGTATGCCGTCGCGCCGGGTACCGTCCGCCACACCCGGTCCGCATGGTGCCGAGCGCTCACTCGACTGAGCGCGCAACCCACCCCCAATGGCCGCCCAACCAAACTCGAGTGAGCGCCCAACCACACTCGAGTGAGCGCTCAACCCACCCTGGCGGCGCAGGGCGTTGACTCGACTGTGACGGGGCGTTCACTCGACTGTGACGGGGCGCTCACCCGACGGGTGGGGGCGGGGTCAGAAGGCGGTGGCGACGAGGTAGGCGCAGAGACCGACGATGACGGCGGTGATGAGCACGGCGACGGCCGTGGTCAGGCGGTGGTTGACGAGCACGCCCATGATCCTGCGGTCGCGGGTGAAGAGCAGGAGCGGCACGAGGGTGCCGGGCAGGGCGAACGACAGGACGACCTGGCTCCACACGAGCGCGTTGGTCGGCTCGACACCCAGGCCGAGGATGACGAGCGTGGGCACGACGGCGAGCATCCGGCGCAGCAGCGGCGCGATGGGCCGGCGGCCGAAGCCCTGCATGACGACGTCACCGGTCTGGACGCCGACGAGGGTCGAGGCGAGCCCCGACGCGAGGAGGGCGACGGCCAGCATCGTCGCGGCGATCTGCCCCGCGTTGGCCAACAGGGCGGCATACGCCGTCTCGATGCTCGCGCCGGCCGTGGAGGGCAGGGCTGCTGCGAACACGACGAGGCTGATGTTGGCGGCACCCGCGATCGTCATGGCGATGACGACGCTGCGCACGGTGCGGCGGCCGCTGCGCAGCCGCTCGGCGTGGCTCGCCTCGCTGCCGTCGTCATGACCTCGCGACGCGGCCGAGTGGAAGTGCAGGGCGTGCGGCATCACCGTCGCGCCGACGATGCCGACCGCGAGCAGCGCCGCCGACGAGTCGAGCGGTCCGGGCACGACCGAGCGCAGCAGCGCGACCCGGTCGACGTCGGCGACGAGCACCTGCCACAGCAGCGAGCCGATGATGACGACGAGCAGGACGAGCACGACCGAGTCGAAGTGGCTGCGCCCCCGGACCTTGAGGGCGAGGACGACGAGGCTGAAGAGGGCCACGCAGACGGCCCCGGCCATGAGGGGCATGCCGAAGAGGAGCTTGAGCGCGATGGCCCCGCCGACGACCTCGGCGAGGTCAGTCATGATGACGACGAGCTCGGCCTGGGCCCACAGGAGCAGCCGGCCGACGCCCGGGAAGCGGTCGGAGCTGTGCTCGGCGAGGCTCTTGCCGGAGGCCATGCCGAGCTTGGCCGCGAGGTACTGGATGACCATGGCCGAGCAGCTCGCGAAGACGACGACCCACACGAGCGTGTAGCCGTGCTCGGCCCCGGACGTGATGTTGACGCCGAAGTTGCCGGGGTCGACATAGGCGATGGCGGCCAGCAGCGCCGGGACGAGGGTGCGGGGCGCGCCGATGGTGCCGCCGAGCCCACGCTCGGGCGACCGGTCGTCCACGCGTGGCTGCTGCGCCACTCGCTCACCCATGGGACACAGCATCGAGCCTCCGGGGCGCGTGCGCCAACTCCCCCGGCGTCGGTGCGACGAAGGCATCACCCCGACCGGCCCCCCTCCAGGAGCTCAGCGGGCCGACGCGACCCCCAGGAGGGCGGCGATCCCGAGGGCGCTGCGCGGGTCGTAGGCGGCCGTCCACAGGCCTCCGTGCGCGGCGGCATACGCCTCGTCCTGCCAGGCCGTCGGCTGCGCGGGCGAGCCGGTGCGCAGGTCGTGGACGAGGAGCGCGGCCATGAGCGTGTTGGCCGTGCCGGGCTCGAACACCTCGATGCCGAAGCGGTGCGCGCCGGCGTAGGCGGCGGCGAGCGCCCGGTTCTTGACGACCGAGCGGGTGCGCGTGGGCGGGGCCACCTTGAACGACACGAGACCGCCGTCGGCGCGGTATGCCGTCGCCCGCCACCGCTGGAGGCGCTTGGCGAGCAGGTAGTTGGGTCCCTGCTGGAGCACGACGCTGTCGTTGATGCCGGGGTCCTGGCCGGGCACGTAGTTGCGGCGCAGGAGCCGGCCGCCACTCACGGTGCGCAGCGGCACCCGCAGGACCTTGGAGGTGCGCCGGTGGGCGTAGCTGTCGACGGAGCGCTCGACCGCGGCCCCGGGGACGGCGAAGACGTCGGTCGGGGTCGCGAGGAAGGCGAGAGCGACGTCGTCGCGGCCCTTGGCCTCGACGACCGCGCGGGTCAGGGCGTCGACGGCCATCGAGACGCGGACGTTGGTCTCGCCGTCGGCATAGACGTAGTTGCCGATGGCGATCGGTCCGTCGATGGCCGCGACCCATCGGGTGACGGCGCCGAGGTCGTGGACGAGATCGCCGCCGGCGCGTGCTGCCAGTGGCTCGCCCCCGGGGCGGACCGGCACGGTGATGGATCCAGCAAGTCGGCGAGTGTCGCCGATCAGCTTGTCCCACAGGTCTTTTCGCGGTAGATCAACGGCGGCGACGTCGGCGCCCCAGCGCAGCAGCGAGCGCAGTGGGCCCATCTCGGCGGCGGCACCGAGCACCACGACGGTGCGGTCGGAGAGGTCGAGCCAGTCGGGGTTGTCGATGACGAGGCCGACCGCCTCGGCGCACGTGGGCTGGACGGTCCCCGCCTCGACCCACAGCTCGAGCCGTCGACGCAGGGCGTCCCCCGAGAGTCGCTCACCTGCATACGGCACCGAGAGCGTGCGGTCGGGCGCGCCCTCGCCACGCACGGTCTCGGAGCCGAGCGCGGGCACGCTCTCGTCGGCGGCGACGGCCGTCTCGAGCGGTCGGTCGCCGTCGTCGGTCGCCCAGAGCATGCGCGCGTGCAGGGAGTCGAGCCCACTCGTGGCGATGGCCTGCGCCGCGCCCGGGACCGCGACCCCGGCCTCGACGAGGCGCCGGAAGTGCGGGAGGTAGCCCTGGCGCCAGTTCGTCTCGCGTTCGGCGGAGGCGGCGCCGACCGGGTCGACCCCCCGCAGGGCGTCGGCGACCACGGCACGTCCGGTGGCAGTCGTGCTGCGGCGGCCGGACGACGGGTCGAGTGGGAAGACCACTCCTCTGGGGTCGCTCATGGGTCCATCCTGCCGGGTGGGCAGGTCGATCCGTCCCAGCCCGGCTGGTCGGCGGGCGCTCGGTCGGCGTGCCCGGCCGCCCGTCCGTCCGTCGTCCGCGGTCGGTCAGCCCTGGCGGAGTCGTCGGTCCGCGACGAGGTAGGACACGCTGGCCGAGGCCAGGTTGCCGGCGCGGTCCCGCACGAAGCACGTCGGCGGCGTGCCGTAGACGGTACGAAGCACTCCCGAGTCGACGGCGACGACGGATCCGCTCTGGCACGAGGCGATCCCGCCGCCGAGGTCCTGCGCCACCCAGTGGTAGCGAGCCGGGGCGGCATACCAGCCGTCAGCGTTCGGGCCACCCTCGATACGCAGCCCGCTCGACGGCGTCGTGGTGACGACCGACGATGCCGCGACGACGCCGTGGCCGCTGCGCGGCGCGACGCCATGACATCGGGGAGGCGGGCTCGCGGCGTCGTGGGCGTCATCCGGGCGGGCGCCCGGATCGACGGTCGGTCCGGCGCAGGGGATGGTGCCGTGGACCACTCGATCAGGCCGGCTCGACCGAACGGGAGGACGATGGGGACATGAGCACCAAGACGGCCGCCCACGCGGCGGAGCTGACGGCGGACCGGGCCACCGAGGTCGAGCGCATCACCGGGCTGCGCCGGGAGTTCACCGAGGTCGTCGAGGCGTCGGCGGCGAACATCGCCGACGACGAGCACGACCCCGAGGGCTCGACCATCGCCTACGAGCGCACCCAGATCGGCGCCCTCATCGAGCAGGCGGAGCGGCACCTCGTCGAGATCGACGCCGCGCTGCAGCGGATCGCCGACGGCGGCTACGGCCGGTGCGAGGTCTGCGGCGAGGCGATCCCCGACGAACGGCTACGGGCCCGACCCACGGCCCGGACCTGCATGAGCCACGCGGGGACCGCCCTGCGCTGACCGACCGTGCGGCAGCGGACAACAGTGAGGGCCCGTCGCCACGAGCCCCCACTGCTGGTCGAACGTCTAGAGCCGCGTCACGGTGCTGCTGCCACCGGCCGCACCGCCGAGTCGACGACTCCGACGACGTTCACTGCGCGTACCCGGAAGGACCAGGCCTGCCGGGCGATGTTGCCCGTCGTGAAGGTCGTCGAGCCCGCCGCCAGTGCTCCGGACTGCCCGGAGACCGTCGCGAAGCTGTTCGCACTCCACTGGACGACGTAGCTCGTCTCGTTGGCGACGTCACCCCACGTCAGGCTCACCCGCTCGTTGTTGCCGGACCGGACCGCGGTCGCCGTGGCGATCGTGGGCTGTCCCGGGAGCAGCACCGCCGCCGTGGCGGTGTTGCTCGGCGTCGACTGCCCGGCGACGTTGACCGCGCTGACCCGGTAGGCGTACGTGCTGCCGACCGAGACGGCGCCGTCGACGTAGGTCGCCGTTCCAGTGTTGGCACGCGCCGGCGGGGTCGCGAGCCGGGCGAACGCGCCGCCGTTGACCGAGCGCTCGACGAGGAAGCCGGACTCGTTCGTGGCGTTGTCACGCCACGTGAGGCTGACCTGCGGGCCTGCCGCCAGCGTCGCGGTGAGGGTCGTCGGAGCCGCCGGCGCGTTGACACCCAGGGTGGCCGAGGTCGAGCTCGCCGTCATCGTCGGGAACCCCTTCCCGTAGCCGACCGTGTTCTGGGCGACCACCCGGTAGAGGTAGGCCGTGCTCGGGTTCGACGTGGAGTCGGTGAGCGTCCGCGACTGGTGGATGTTGGTGGCCGTGAGCGGCACGGTCACCGTTCCCACATCCACCCACGACGTCCCGTCGGTGGACCGCTGGACCACGAACGCCGTCTCGGTGATCGAGTTGTCGGCCCACGTCAGGGTGATGTGGCGGTTGTTGCCCTTACCGGTCACCACTGCTCCCCCGGTCGCCGGCCAGGTCACCGTGTTCGGTGGCAGGGCCAAGGACTCGGGACGCATCATGTCCATCTCCTCGTGACTGAGGATGTGGCAGTGGATGACGTACTCCCAGCCCATGTTGACGAGTGAGTTGACGATGGCACCCGTCGGGTTCCCTTGCGGGTCGATGTTGTTGAACCCGGACTGTGATCCGAGGGGCATCATCGGGTTGAGGGCGCGGATCGCGTTCGGCACCTCGAAGGGCACCTGGGGGACCACAGGCCGCAGGGCGACGATGGTGTCCTCGAGCGGGCTCATCCGCACGGTGTCCTTCCAGCCGAGCTCGTTCGCGTCCGGTGGGATGACGATGTTGTCCCACGTGACCCGGTTGAGCACCTGGACGTCGTAGAGGTGGAAGTGGATCGGGTGCGTGTCCACGCCGTTGTGGGTGAAGCGCCAGATCTGCGTCCCGTCCTTGGCGTCCGTGATGGGGGTGACCGCGACGTCCGCTGCCGGCAGGTTGGTGCCGTCGATGAGCTCGGTCGCCGGGTTGATGTACGGGTACAACGTGACGTTCTGCGCTCCCGGTGCCGGAGGTTGCGCCTCCACGCCGAGGTTGGCCTGCATGCGCCCGTAGTCGTCGAACGTCGAGGAGTTCATCTCGTCGTGGATCGCCTTCGGTTCGAGCCCCATCGTCATCTTCGCGGTGGGAGCCGCAAGGGTGTTGAAGCCGAAGGTGCCGGTGTCGTTGACGCGCACGAGACCGTCGCACTTGGTGACGTTTCCCGTCTTGACGTTGCAGTTGCTGCTGGCCGCGAAGCTCGTCCCGTAGGCCGAGTTGTAGGCGGCTTGGCCGACGATCGCCGGGTGCTGGCCGGACTCGAAGACTCCGGATCCGTTCGCCTGGTGCTTGAAGGCGGCGGCGAGCGCCGTCACGTTGAAGGCCGGCGCCGGGGTGGCGGCCGCGATCTTCACCTGCATGACGGTGCGGGTGTTGGGCCCGTAGCCGGGCATGACGGTCGGAGCCCCGGTCGGGCTGAGGTCCGGGCCGCCCGTGTAGTAGTCGTACGACGGCACACGTGCCGGGAAGGCAGCGGGTGCGTCGTTGTAGAGGATCAGCGTCTTGCCCGCGAACTTCGAGAAGTCGACGACGACGTCGGCACGCTCCGCCGGAGCGAGCAGCATCGAGTGCTTGTCGACGTTGCCGAAGTCGAAGCGGGTCGGGTCGGTGATCCAGGTCGTCGGCTGCTGGCCGTCGATCACCGCGGGCGCAGGCAGGAAGCCGCCCTCGCTCGCGATCTGCACCCAGTCTGGGCCGGCGGCGTCGTTGTGGGCGTCGGCCGGTGTCGGTGACACCGTCGGGTCGGTCTGCGCGGCAGCCAGCTCGGTCGGGTTCAGCTTGACCTCGCTCTGGCCGTTGCCGTTCGCCGGGTCGGGGTCGGCCGTGTACCACTGGAAGTTGAAGAACCGGTCGTTCGCGGCGTTGAGCAGCCGCATCCGGTAGGTCTTCGGCTGCAGGGTCATGGTCGGGTAGGCGACTCCGTTGACGATCGGGGTGTCGTTGAACTGCTCCATGCCGGCCGACACGTTGGGCGTGCCGGGGATCTGCTCCGGCTCGCAGAACGGGTCGGTCTGGTACTGCCACGTCGACGGGTCGTCGAGGTTGCAGCTCGGGTCGTAGTACGGGTTCGCGATCGGTCCGTACGTCGTGCCCGTTGCCGGTGGCCAGAACCACGGTCCGTACATCCACCGTCCGTAGGCGCTCAGCCCACCGGGGTCACCAGGGTTCTGCGCCGGCATGTAGACGTGGTGGTACCAGAAGCTGCCCTTGGTGCCCCATCGCTTCGCGTCCCACGTCGGGTCCTGGCCGTATGCCGTGACCTTGCCGTTGGCGTCGACGGTGTCCTTGAGCTGGGCGTCGCCGGGCACGAAGGTCCGGTCCTGGACGATGAGCGGCAAGGTGTCGGCGGCGGTCGGGATCAGGCCCGCGTTCACGAGCGCCTTCTCGGTGTTGTCGGTGATGGTGTAGCCGGCGGCCTCACCGGCATACACGTTGAGACGCGTGATGCCCCACGAGTGGTCGTGGTAGAACATCAGCCGCGCGCTCTGCTGGTTGGTGTAGTAGAACGTCGAGCAGCCATCGTCCTTCGCGGCACAGACTGCGGGAGAGCTGGGGTTGGCCGGGTCCGACAGCATGTCGGGGACGTTCTGCACGCTGACGCCCTGCGGCCACGACGTGCTCTCCCCGGCGGGCGTGATCCACTGGTGCGGCGTCCCGTCGCTGATCCACGGGGTCGTGCCGCCGTGCAGGTGCAAGGTGGCGCGGTTGTCCTTGAAGCAGTCGACGGCCTTCGGCTCCTGGGTGCACGCGGGGTTGCGCACGGCGTCGGTCACGGCGCCGCTGTCGACGGGTGCGGGCATGGCCATCGGGCCCATGCCGGAGCCCATCATCGTACTGTCGGTGGGCAGGAAGAGATCACCGTCGGCGCCCTTGGGCAGCAGGTTGCGGAAGACGATGCGCACTGGACGGTCCTTCGTCGCCGCGATGATCGGGCCGAGCCACTGCGGGGCGGTCACCCCGGTGTAGCCGGAGATGGCCTGCTGGTCACCGTTCTGCAGCTCGTTGAAGAGGGTGACGTGCTGGCCCGGGACTGCGGTCGTCGAGAGCTGGACGTAGCCGCGGACGAGGGTTGCCGGAAGGTCGGACGAGAACTTCGTGCGGTACTGCACGAGACCGATGACGTACTCGTCGGCGACCTTGCCGTTGTAGGTCTTCGCCTCGGGGACCGCCAACGGGATGAACTTGTTGGCGGGCCCCATGGCTGCGTCCGTCCCCTGCACCTGGGCGATGGCGGGACAGCCGGATCCGTCGGCCTTGGGGTCGCACGTGACCGGCAGTACGTCCTGGAACTTCTTCATGCCCGCCGTGAGGTAGCCGCTGCCGGCATTCGTGACGGTGACCGACTCGAGCGATCCGACGTCGGTCGTCACGGCGCCGGTGGCACCCGTTCCGCTTCCGGTCGGGTCCGTGACAGCCACCGTGGCCGCGGTGTACCCCGAGCCCGGGACGTCCACAGCGAGTCCGACGAGCTTGAGCGTCGCGGTCGCCGCGGCTGGGGTCGACCCACTGATCGGGTCGGCGAGCGTCCCGTCGAGGATCCTGACGCCTGGTGCGGTCGTGTAGCCCGAGCCGGGGTCGTCCACCGTGACCTTCTGGACCACGCCCCCGACGAGGTCGGCCTGCTCGACGTGACCGGCCGCGCGCGTGCCGTTCGGGTCGTCCGGGAGGTCGATGAGGACGGTGGGCATGGTGTAGCCCGCGCCGCCGTCCGTCAGTGCCACGGCGTCGACGCCACCGGAGGGCGTCACGCCGGCGCCTGCCCCGTCGCCCGTCACGGTGGCGGCCAAGCCGGAGTAGCCGGAACCGGCGGCCGTGACCGACGCGGAGACGACCGCGCCGGTCGCCTTGACCGTCGCGGTCGCCGTCGCCTGCGTCCCGCCAGCGGCGGTCGGCGCGTTGATGGTGACGGTGGGCGAGGTGTAGTCGTGCCCCGGAGCGGTCAGGTTGATCGCACCGATGCTGCCGTCAGGTCCCACCTGCGCCACGGCGGTCGCGCCTGCTCCGGTGCCGGCGTCCGTAATGCTGACCGTCGCCGTCGGCAACGTCAGGGGGCTGTTGGCCCAGTTCGGCCAGGGCCCGAAGTAGTGGGGAACCTTCGACGCGTCCGTGGCTCCCGTCGGTGGCGACGCTGCCGCGACCGTGGCCGGCACCACCCCCGCCTGCAGGCCCAACGCGAGCACCGTCGCGGCGCTGGCCACGATGGCCGACAACCATTTCCGTGGACTGCTTCCTGGCATCTTCCCCACCTACCCCGTTGACTCACATCACATGACCAGTGAATTCACAAAGGCTAGACAGGAATGGAGGTGAGAATATGCCGTTCGTGACCAATAAAGATGCGAAACCTTATGCGCCACAATAGATTCCGGAAACAGAATTCTGCACTTTCCATTCTCACGCAATCGTGCTCATAATCGCCGAAAGAGGACGCGTTCCGGACCCAGAAAGGGATGAAACCCCCGTTCGACGAACAGGTGTGACGAAGCCCTCTTCGCCTTTTCCAGCGCTTGCAGCGAACCGGGCCTACGGTCGGTACATGAGCAGGAATAGATGGACCTTCCTCTCGAACCACGGACACGTCCTCGTCTGCCTGGCGGACAATCCCGACATGCTCCTCAAGGACGTCGCAGTGAACATCGGGATCACCGAGCGATCCGTTCAGCAGATCGTGTCCGACCTCGAGGGGGCACACGTCATCACTCGACACCGCGACGGGCGGCGCAACCACTACGTGGTCCGTCGCGAGGTGCGCTTCCGACACCCCCTGGAGGCGGGACTGCGCGTCGGCGACTTCATCGACCTCGCCCGGCGACGCCCGCGACTGCGGATGACCGACGCCGCACCACGCCTCGCGCCCGTGCCCACCCCCGTTCGCGAGCGCGAGCGCGACGTCCAGTGACGCCGTCGCGGGCGCCCGCCTCGGTCAGCGGACGATCCGGAAGTTGAACATCGGCGTGCCGAGGGCGCCCATCAGACGGAGCCAGACCGGCAGCAGCATCTCCGTGCCGCGGGCCGTCGTGATGTCGCCGAGGTCGATGACGTCCTCGTGACCGAACTCGGTGAGCAGGGCCGTGACGGCGGCCTTGGCCTCGGCGTCGTCGCCGGACACGAAGACGCTGCTGCTCTCAGGCAGGCCGGCCGGGCGCACCATGAGCTCTGCGGTCAGCGTGTTGAGCGCCTTGACGACCCTGGCGTCGGGGAAGGCACGCTGGATCTGCTCGCCGAGCGAGTCGGAGTCCTTGACGAAGAGGGTGGGCGGCATCCCTGCCGAGAAGTCGAGCGGGTTGGCGATGTCGAGCAGCACCTTGCCGGCGAGAGCGTCGGCACCGGCGAGGCCGAGCACCTCGAGCGAGGCGTCGCCGCTCGTCGCGTTGACGACGACCTCGGCCGAGGCTGCGGCCTCCGCGAAGGTCGCGAGCGAGATGCCCGGGTGTGCCGTCGCCCACGTCGCGAAGGCGGCGTTGCCCATCTGGTCGGGCTCGGTGCGCGCGAGCGTGCTCGCCGGGTCACGCGTGCCGACGGTGACCGCGTGGCCGAGCTCGTCGAGACGGGACGCGATGGTGCGACCGACGGAGCCGGTGCCGAGAACTGCGTAACGCATGGGAGGTCCTTGGGTGTCGGAACAGAATAGACAGATCTGTCTACTTATCGGGACGCTAGCAGACAGATCTGTCTACTCGCAAGGTATGATGGCCCCATGGCACGGACAGCGAGCGCGGCTCGGCAGCGCATTCTCGATACGGCCTTCGCGCTCTTCTACGCCCACGGCATCCGCGCGGTCGGGGTCGACCGGATCATCGCCGAGTCCGGGGTCGCCAAACAGACCTTCTACAACCACTTCCCGGCCAAGGACGACCTCGTCCTCGCCTACCTCGACGTCGTCGACACGACCTGGTCGGGCCAGCTGCACGCTGCTGCCGAGGCGGCCGGCCCGGCGCCCGCGGACCAGCTCGTCGGGCTCTTCGACGCTCTCGACACGGCCTGCCGTCGCGACGGCTACCGCGGGTGCGCCTTCATCAACGCCGCGGCCGAGAACGAGCCGGGCACGGCCATCCACGCCCGGACGCTCGCCCACAAGGACTCGGTGCGCGGCTGGGTGCGTGGGCTCGCGGTCGACGCGGGAGCACCCGACCCCGACGGCCTGGCGCGCACCCTCACCCTGCTCCTCGACGGCGGACTCGCGAGCGGCTCGCTCGATGCCCTGCCGGACGCACCCCGCGCCGCCAAGGCCGCGGCCCAGGCGCTCGTCAGCGGGGCGACCGCCTCGCACTGAGCGACCTCGAACCGGTCCGCCCCAGCGACGACGGCCCGTCTCAGCGACTCCGGTCCGTCTCAGCGACTCGGCAGCTCTGCGGCGCTCCTCAGCGCAGGCCGGCCGCGATGCGGTCGAAGGCCTGGTCGATGTTGCGCTCGAGGCGACCCGAGCCGCCGTTCTGCTGGTGCTCGATGCAGGCGCGCACGGCCGCGATGGCCACGGCCACCGTCAGTCGCGCCTCGAGCGACGCGCCCGGCTGCACGCCGAGACGACGCTCGAGCGCGGCCGTCAGGGCGTTCTCGATCCGGATGTTGTTGCCGACGAGTGCCGGGGCGAGTGACGGCTCGCCGAGCAGGATGCGCCGACGTCGAGCCCGCAGCTCGCGGTCGATCGACGCGGGCGCGAGCATGCCGGCGAGGATCCGTCGGAGGGACTCGAGCGGCGTCTCGCCCTCGACGTCCTGTTCCAGCGCGGCGGCATACGACTCGAGCTCCTCGGCCGTCGTGCCGATGACGGCGGCCTCCTTGGACGGGAAGTAGTTGAAGAACGTGCGGGCGCTGACGCCGGCCCTGGCCGCGATCTCCTCGGTCGTGACGGCCGCGAAGCCCTTCTCCTCGACGAGGTCGAGGGCGGCGAGGTTGAGCGCGCGGCGGGTCTCGCGCTTCTTGCGCTCACGCAGGCCGCACGACTCGTCGGTCAGCAGGTCCGTGCTCATGCCCCCATCGTGACACGCCCACTGCACGGACTGCAATTTTGCAGTGACTGCACTTTCGGCGTACCGTGGAGGACATGCCACAGAAGACCCAGGGGGTAGCCACGGACACCGCGACCACATCAGCCAGCGAGGCGACTGTCACCAAGGCGCCCGGACTCGACCGCCCGACCCGCAACATCTTCATCGCGCTCATGCTCGGCATGCTCGTGGCGTCGATCAGCCAGACGATCGTCGGCCCGGCGATGCCACGCATCGTCGCCGAGCTCGGCGGCATCGACCACTACTCGTGGCTCGCCACGGCCGCCATGCTCGTCAGCGCGATCACCGTCCCCATCGTCGGCAAGATGAGCGACCTCTACGGTCGCCGCGGCTTCTACCTCGGCGGTCTCGTCGTCTTCATGGCCGGCTCGGTCCTCGCCGGCTTCGCCCAGAACTTCTGGTGGCTCATTGCCGCCCGCGCCATCCAGGGCATCGGCATGGGCACGCTGATGCCGCTGTCGCAGACGATCATCGGCGACATCATCCCGCCGCGGCAGCGCGGCAAGTACCAAGGCCTCATGGGCGGCGTCTTCGGCCTCTCCTCGATCCTCGGGCCGCTCGTCGGCGGATTCGTCACCGACAACTGGGGCTGGCGCTACCTCTTCTTCATCACCCTCCCCGTCGGGGTCTTCGCCTTCTTCGGCATCAGCCGCTTCCTCCACCTCGAGCACACCCCGCGCGAGACGGTCATCGACCGGGCCGGCATCGGCCTGCTCTCGATGACTCTCATCCTGCTCCTCGTGTCCACCTCGCTCGGTGGTACGACCCTGGCCTGGGGCTCCCCCGCCATCCTCGGCATGTACGCCGCCGGCATCGTCACGCTCGTCGCGTTCATCGCCGTCGAGCGCCGGGCCGTCGAGCCCGTCATGCCGCTGCGCCTCTTCAAGAGCTCGCTCTTCACCCTCTCCAACATCGCGGCCTTCATGGTGTCGGTGATGATGTTCGGCGCGATGATCTACCTTCCGGTCTACGCCCAGGGAGTGCTCGGCGCGTCGGCCACCAACTCCGGTCTCATCCTCATGCCGATGTCGGTCGCCATGATCGGCCTGTCGATCATCTCCGGCCTCGTCATCACCAAGACCGGTCGCTACAAGCTGCAGACGATCGCGGGCATCCTCATCATGGGTGTCGGCTTCTGGCTGCTGACCCAGCTGCACTACGGCTCGAGCCAGCTCGACCTCACGCTCTCGATGATCGTCTTCGGCATCGGGCTCGGCATGGCCCTGCAGGTCTTCACCCTCATCATCCAGAACTCCTCGCAGCGCAAGGACCTCGGCGTCGCGACGGCGTCGACCCAGTTCTTCCGCAACGTCGGATCGACTGTTGGCACAGCCGTTTTCGGCACGATCATGACGAGTGGTCTGGCCGGCAACATCGCCTCGCACCTGCCGGCTTCGGTCGTCGAGCAGATGCAGGCCTCCGGTCAGCAGGTCAGCGCCGGCTCGGTGCTCGACCCTGCTGCCCTCGCCAAGCTGCCCCCGCAGATTGCCGCCGGGGTCCAGCAGGGACTGGCCGACTCGCTGCACACCGTGTTCGTCTGGGGTCTCGTGCCTTTCGCGCTCGCACTGCTCGCCGCGCTCTTCATCAAGGAGGTGCCGCTGCGCGACACCGTGCACACGCCCGACGAGGCCGGCATCGAGCTGCTCGACACGATGTCGCAGTCTGCTCCCGACGACGAGCTCAAGGTGCCGCTGGGCCGCGAGGCCGGCAACACGCGTACGCACGAGCGGCTGCTCGGACTGCGCCTCGGCCTGCTCGCCGACTCGGCGCTGCGCGGCGACCGTCCCCTGCTGACCCAGGCCGTGAGCCGACTCGGCGAAGGCGACCTGGACGCCGGCGCGGCGCTGCTGCACCGCACGTCGCGGATGCTGACGACCGAGGACGCCACGCTCGCCGCCGAGACCGAGCGGTTCGCCGTCGAGGTCGCGGCCCGGGCCAAGGTGCCCGGCGGCATCCTCGACGAGGCGCTCAAGCGCGAGCTCGCCACGGCCGTGGCCGAGCGCGACGCCCGCACGGTCATGACGACGGTCGAGCCGACCGTCGCCGAGCGCCACGAGGCCGTCGACATCCGCCTCCTCTCCGCCGTCGGTGACGACCTCACCGCCGCCTACCTCGTCGACCGGCAGAACGCCAGGGTCGCCGAGCAGGCCGAGGCGTTGGTGCGCTGACCGCGCCCTACTCCCCGACCTGAACCGTCGAGAAGCCACGTTCTGTGGGTCTCGGTCGGGGCGGTTTCAGGGAGCTGTTGCAACGAGGTGGGTGTTGAGGGCTTGTGCGGGAGTCTGCCAGTTCAGGGTTTGTCGGGGGCGGCCGTTGAGCTCGCGGGCGACCTGGTCGAGGTCGGCTTGGGTGTAGGTGCGGAAGTCGGTGCTC